>VFZP01000639.1 GCA_016871115.1 Acidobacteriota bacterium | reverse complement strand
GATGGTGCACGGCGTAGTTGCGAAACACCTCCGGCCAGGCCGCCCACATCTCGTTCACCTGAGACGGGAACTCCACGAAGTCGCGCGGAACGCTGGTGCCGGAGAAGCGCGGGTACTTCACGTTGGAGAATAGCCCGTGCAGCGCGTGACCGAACTCATGGAAGATCGTCCGCACGTGATCCTGGGTCAACAGAGTAGGCTGGCCGTCCGGCGGCTTCGGGATATTCTGGTGATTCCCAATGACCGGCTTCCAGCCGCGCAGCTTCGACTGGGGGACATAGGCGCTCGCCCAAGCGCCGCCGCGTTTGTTTGGGCGCGCATGGAAGTCGCCGAGGAAGAGGCCCAGCGCCGATCCGTCGGAGTTGAAGACCTCAAACACCATCATGTCCGGCGTGTAGCCCTTCAGATCCTTGCGCTGCTTGAACGTGATGCCGTACAGCTTGGTGGCCGCGAAAAACACGCCATCCACCAGCACGCGGCGCAACTCGTAGTAGGGCTGCAGCTGCGATTCGTCAAACGCATACTTCGCCGCCCGCACCTTCTCGCCATAGAACGACCAGTCGGCGGCCGTGAGCGGAGCACTCCCAGCCAGGGTCTGCATTTCGGCGGCCTCCTTGCGCGCGTTGGCCACGGCGGCCGGCGCGATGCGCCCGAGGATCTTGTTTACCGCCTCAACGGTGCCTGCGGTCTGCTCCTTCAGTTGGTACGCGGCAAAGTTCGGGAAGCCCAGCAATGCGGCCAATTCAGCGCGCCGGCGCGCAATGGCCGTCACCACGGCGCGATTGTCATACTCATTACCCCGCATCCCGCGCGCCAGTGAAGCGGCCATAACGCGCTGCCGCACCGCCGGATCTTCCAGCGCATCCAGCACCGGCTGTCCGCTGGTGTTCGAGAGCCGCAAGGAATAATTGCCGTCGCTGGCCATCGCCGCCTTGATATCGGATTCGGGCAACCCGCGCAGTTCATCGCGTGACGTCACGGCCACCGCCGACGCATTCACTTCCTTCAACACGTTCTGGCGGAACTGTGCCTGCAGCCGCGCAAGATCGGCGTTGATCGTCCGCAGCTTCGCCTTCTGCGCCTCCGACAATTTCGCGCCCGCGCGTACAAAGTCGTCGTAGTAGCGTTCCACCAGCCGCTTGGACTCGGCATCCAGTTTCAACTTCTCGCGCTGGCCGTAGATGGCCTGAATGCGCGCAAACAGAACCGCATTCAACCGGATCGCATCGCCATGCGCGGCAAACTTTGGCGCATACTGCGAGTCGAGCTTGTCGAGTTCCGGGTTCGTGAGCGAACCATGTAGAATACCAAACACCCTTGTGGCCCGCCCCAGCAAAACACCAGAGCGTTCCATGGCTTCAATCGTGTTGGCGAAGGTGGGCTTGGCTTTGCGCGTCGCGATCGCGTTCATTTCCGCCAACTGCTCCACCATCCCGCGATCGAACGCCGGGGCGAAGTGCTCGTTTCGGATCTGCTCAAACGGCGGCAACTGATACGGTAGTGAACTCTCGGTCA
>VFZP01000638.1 GCA_016871115.1 Acidobacteriota bacterium | reverse complement strand
CGGTGTAGGGGGTCTGCGTCAGCTTGTACTCGCGCCCGCGCGCCGCGACAAACTGCCACATGCCCGCCGCCGACGCCCACGACACCGCGCGCGGCATGAAACCCGACTCGACCTGCGCCAAGTACAGCATCTCTGGGGGCAGGCCCTCTTCGTCCAGAATGCGGCGGATCATTGGCGCGTAGCGCCCGGCACGCTTCAACCCGGACTTGACGATTTCACGCCCGCCGGGCGTTGTATAGAAATTGATGAAGCCAATCACCGGGTCTTCCACTTCGAGCCGCAATTGGCTGACGGTGGAACGGACCTGATCGAGCACTTTGCCGCGCAGGTCCGGTTCAATCGAGAACGTCGACTCGGCCACCAGTTCCACCGGCGCACGGTCAAACCCTGGAGGCGGCTCCTGCGCGGGGGCGGCCGCCGGCTCGTCGCCCTCATTGGCGGGAGGAGCAGTTATGGACTTCCCAGCACTCGGCCGAGATTCAAGCGTGTAGATCTCATCGAGCAGCGTCTGATAGCGCGCCATCAAGCGCGCGCGCTCCGGCATAATCGGCGAAGCGCCAGCCAATTGCTCAATGGCGGCGTCAAACTCGGCACGGGCCGAAACGAGTTCGCCCTTGGCGGCGAGTTCCCGGCCCTTCTTATAGTGGCCCTCGGCTTTGCGCAACCGGATCTCGCCCTCAATGTTCCGCGCGCCCGCCGGAGCGGCGGCTGAGAACAGGAGCGGGAGTTCTTTGGCAAACAGGCTCGCGTCGAAGCCCGGATCTTCGATCAGGGCTGTCTCGGCCACCGGGATCGCCAACGGCGGCACGAAACTCCGGACGGCGGCAACCTTGGTCTTGTTGTTGTTTCCGCCTGCCGCAGGCAGCAGTGCCGCCGGCAGGGCGAATAGGACGATCAGCTGGGACGCTGTTTGTACACTCTTCATTTGACGCTGAGGGCGTTACATTCCAACTACAACCCTTAGAGACTACCTGATGCCGGACCCTAGATGCAAATCGCCAATATCACCATCGCTAATGGGAAGCATTAGTATTTCGGCTTACGGTCTCCCTGCTTCACAGCCGCCGTGATGTGACCGACGCCTTCGACGCGGCCGCCCACGCGGTCGCCGGGCTTAATTCGCGCGCCTTTGGGGCACCCCGTGGAGATCAGGTCGCCGGGGTGGAGGGTGAAGAAATCGCTGTGAAACCGCACCAATTCATAGGGACGGTGGTGCATGTTGTAGACGAAGTCGCGCGAGCAGATGCCGTCGTTGTGCTCGGTGATCACCTCAAGCTGATCGACGTCTGGCACTTCGTCCGCCGTCACAATCACCGGGCCGAAGCTGAAGAACGTGTCGATGCTTTTGGCGCGGGTCAGGTACCGGGGATTCTTGCGCAGCACGTCGAGCGCGGTGAGGTCCAGCGTGACGGTGTAGCCGAAGATCACGTCCTTGATGTGCTCGGCGGGCACGAACCGGCATTGCTTCCCGATGATGACGCCCAACTCACCCTCGGCGTCCACGTCGTTCGATACGTCGGC
>VFZP01000637.1 GCA_016871115.1 Acidobacteriota bacterium | reverse complement strand
TTGGTTGCGCACAAGTTCGTCGTTGGGCACCGCCGGCCCGGCCTTCTGCTTCGCGGCGCCGGCCTTTCTGGTGGCGGTAGCAACCGCAGGCAACGGCCGGAGCAACGCTGGCTTGTCGACGGGCCGGTGCTGGGCGCTGATGGCGCGCGGGATTTCGTCAGTGGCATACTCAGCCGCATGGCAGGCCGCGGGCGTGAACGGCCCGTGCACCGCCTTATGCGCCCGGAAAAGGCAGAAAGGTTTCTCACCGCGCGACTGGCGCACGAAGGAGACGGCTTGCTGATTCAGCAGGTCGGTCATGTACCCTTGCTGCGGCTCGGGTTTGCCGTCAATGTTGAACTCGGGATTTTCGTAGACACCCTGGAGGCGAGAGCCCACCCAGCGGCTGAAGCTGGGACGCGGCGAGTCGTCGTTGCTCATGTGCCACTTGTCCACGTACGCCGTGTCGTAGCCCGTGTCGTGCAGCAGGCGCGGAAACGTCACCAGCTTGTGGCTGAGCTCGTTGTGTTCGGTGTTGTCGATCACACCGTGTTTGTGTACGTAATACCTGGTGAGAAAACTCGCGCGCGACGGCGAGCACAGCGGCGTGGTCACGAACGCGTTATTGAGGGGCGCGCCGGTGGACGCGAGCCGGTCAATGTTCGGCGTCTTCGCAAATGGGTGGCCGGCGTAACCCAGCGCATCCCACCGCAGATCGTCCACCAGGATGACAACGATGTTAGAGCGTTTGGCGGCCGCCGGAGCGAGCGGCGCCAGGGCGAACGGAAGGAGCGCTTGACGGCGAGTCAGCATCCAGCGATTGTACCTACTCTACCGAGAGCCGGAAAGTCAGCCAACCTCTTGGTTCGCCCGCCGCAACATGGCGCGCATGCAGGCGATCGAGTACGCAACGCCGGCGCGGCGGAACTTGTCGTCGCCCTTGAGCAGCGGCACGTGGTCAGGCACGGCGGTGCCGTTGAACTTTACTTTGAGCAACGCGCGCATCACAGCGAACATGTCCATGTAGCCGTCGTCCGGGAACGTTTCGATGAAGTGAGGCAGCGGGCCGGTAACGTTGCGGAAGTGGACGTCAAAGATCTTGCCGCGGCCGCCGAAGTCCGCAATCATGCCAAAAATATCTTTGCCCATCTTCGTGCCGCCTTCGGACCACGTGCCGATGCAGAACGTCAGGCCCCAGTGCTTGCTGCGTCCGGCGATTTCCTCGGCGCGCTTGTAGCCGTCGTAGTGCACGAACAGTTTGGCAACGCCGTTCATTTTCGCCAGCGGTGGATCGTCCGGATGCAACGCCAGGCGCACGTCGGCCTTTTCCGCAACCGGCAGCACGGCCTTGATGAAGTAGGTGTAGGTGTTCCAGATGTCGGCGTCGGAGTACTCCCGCGGAAAGGCCTGCTTTTCCACCTTCGAGCGGAAGTCGGCGAGGTTGAACTCGCGCGCCTTGTAGCCCCGCGGGGTCATCACTTCGGCCGTGGTGTAGGTGTTGGCCGGATGCCAATCGATGTTCGCCACGGGGATGCCGAGTTTGCCGCAGTCGGCGAGAAACCGGTTGAACTCTTCGATGTCCTCGTC
>VFZP01000636.1 GCA_016871115.1 Acidobacteriota bacterium | reverse complement strand
TTTTCTCTCATCTCGGCGGGTTTGCACCAGAGCCCGTCAGGTAACCCTGAGTTTGAAGCTGATTTTCTAAAGAACACTGTTCGGCCTGAATCCCGCTGCGCGCCCGCCGCATCTGTCCGGGGGGGGGCGGGTTACCATGACAGTTCGGACCACGAGTTCGTGTTCTTCCATTCGCATGTCTAGCCCGCCTATCCCTATCGCCGCGCCCGATCCCGATGCCCCGCTGGTGTCTCTTGCCAAGCAGGGCGACCGTGAAGCGTTCACCAAGCTGGTGACGAAGTATAGCGGCAAGATTTTCCGGTTGGCCCAACACATCACGCGGAATGACGAGGACGCCGAAGACGTCCTGCAGGAGGCCTTCATGAAGGCCTATACGCATTTGGATTCATTTGCCGGAACATCCAAGTTCTACACGTGGATTGTGCGCGTCGCCGTGAACGAGTCGCTCATGAAGTTGCGCAAGCGCAAGTCCGATAAACTGGTGTCGCTCGATGAGCCAGTGGACACGGGTGAAGAAGAGGTAGTGCGCGAAATTGCCGTGTGGGAAGAGACGCCGGAATCGAAGTATGCGCAGGAAGAGCTGCGCGGCATCCTCAACTCGGCTGTCGATGAGTTGGAGCCGATCTACCGCACCGTGTTCCTGCTGCGCGACGTCGAGGGACTTTCCACCGAAGAGACCGCCGAGACGTTGACCATTTCCGTGCCCGCCGTCAAGAGCCGCCTGCTGCGCGCCCGCCTGCAGTTGCGCGAGAAGTTAACACGCTTGTTCAAGCGCCAAGGGGATGAGCTGTTTGCTTACATGTAAAGAGTTCCTGAGCTGGCTCAACGAGTACCTGTGTGAGTCGACCGACCTGGAGTGCAAGAAGCACGTCGAAGAGCATGTGAACGCATGCCCGAACTGTTGGGTGATCTTTGACACCACGAAGAAGACCATTCAGGTGTTCAAGGGGCAGAACCAGACGCCGGAAGCCGTGCCCCAGGGCGTGCAAAGCCGCTTGATGGCCGCGCTGCAACGCAAGATGGCCACCGGCGCGAAACCGCCCGGCGGATGCAGTGGCGCCGGACCCAGCCGTCCGAACTAGCCTGCAGCGCTCACAACCTTTCTGCTGCGGCGCGCGATAAAGCGGTGTCTCCGGCGTTGCGCTTGCTCACCTTGCTCGACAGACTTTCAATTCAAGTATGCCTCCGTGCGCTGAGCGGCGCGCGCCTCGTATCCACGGCCTTTTCACGCGTCTCGCGATGAAACGCTGTGAGCGGTGCAGGCTAGTGCTAGTGGACCTTCGGCGTCCACCGGACGCTGGTCACAATCGCCTGGCGGTGGCCTCCCCAGGACGCGCGGCGGATGTCGTAGAGGTAGCCGCCCTCGATCGTGATCTGGTCGTTCACCTTCACCCGCAGCCCGCCCGAATTGCGCACCGAGTAAAAACCCTGGCGCACGGCCAGCCACTCGTTCTGCACAAACGGCGCGCCGCGGCCGCGGCCGAACACCACTCGCTCAAACGGCTCTGGTGCAAACCCGCCGAGATGAGAGAAAATGACGCAATGCCCTCCTTCGTTCCGGTCGAAGAATTGTTCGCTGGTCGCCACTTCGATGCCGAG
>VFZP01000635.1 GCA_016871115.1 Acidobacteriota bacterium | reverse complement strand
TGAACAACTTGATCGAGCAGGATCATCGCAGGATCAAGCAGCGGTTGCGGCCGATGCTGGGACTCACGAGCTTTGAATCGGCGACCATTGTGATCAGCGGTATCGAACTGGCGGAGAAGATCAAGAAGGGGCAGTTCAAATTTGGCAAACTAGGCGGGGCAGGGGCGAGGATGCCGGAGATCTGGCGAGCCGCGTTGGCAGCGTGATCGGAGTCGGGTTCGATCGAGACCCGCGGGCTGAAATGGTACCAACCCAGTGTCAACCCAGATTTTGCACCAGAGCCCGGGAAATGGGCAGCGCGGCGAAGCGTTCGGCTTCACGCTGCCGGGCGGCTGCTTCCCCGAGGAGGCGTGCGCGGCGCCACGGAATCAGGGTGACGCGGCCGGAGGTGGTGAGCAGACGGTTCGGCGCGGGAACGACGATGAACTCACCGGTGCCGATCACTTCCAGAATGGCGGGAGCATACTCGGCGAGGCCGCCGCTGGCCAGCATGGCTCCGGTGGCTTCACGCACAGTGATTCGCTCGGCCGGCGGGTGGCCGGCGTGGGCGAGCAGAGCGGCCTCGGCGGCGGCGTGCGTGGAGAAGCGGAAGTCTGAAAGCTTGCCCGGGCCGAGCAGACGGATGCGAATCATGGGCGCGGCTCCGCCAGTGCTTCCTCGCTGTGGAGGCGCCCGCGGTCCATGCGGAAGCGGCGCCTGGAAGCGGCCTGGGTGAGAAGCGCGTGCATCGCTTCGTCGCGGACGCAGAGTTCGCGGTAGCGTGAGCCGCCGGGGCGAGCGTAGAGTTCGGCGGGCGGACCGTCCTCCACCACGCGGCCTTCTTCGATTACCAGCACGCGGGGGAAGTCGCGCGTGCCGGCGATGTCGTGCGTGATGAACAGCAGCGTCGCATCGCGCCATGCTTCGGGGGCGCGGCGCGTGAACTCAGTACGCATGGGCCGGTCCAGGCCGCGCGCGGGTTCATCCAGAATCGCAAACCGCGCATTCGTGCGCGCCAGGGCGCGGCCCATGCGCACCCGCTGCCCTTCCCCGCCGCACAGGAGTGCGCCGCCTTCGTCCACGCTGCTTTGGAGCCCTTCAGGAGGGCTTTCGATGACGCCAGCGAGGTTTGCCTGTTCGATCGCCCACGCGGCATCGAGCGGTGCGCCGTCGGCGAGGCCATAGGCGAGGTTCGCGGCGAGCGGTTGGTTCCACAGTTGCACCTGCGGATCGACCCACGCAGTGCGCTGCCGGAGCGCGTCGACACGCGCGGCGTCGAGCGGCGCGCCGTCCACCAACAGCGAGCCTTCGGTGGGGCGATGCCAGCCGAGCAGCAAAACCACGAGACTCGACTTGCCCGCGCCCGGGGGGCCGACGAGGCCCCCGTGTTCGCCGGGTGCGATGCGGAGATTCACGTCATGCAGAATCGGGTGGCCGGCAATGGCGAGAGACACGCCGCGCATCTCGATGGCCGGGCTCTGGTGCAAAATCCTAGTCGGGCCAAATTCGGTCGCTGCCGATGTCTCGATCGAACCCGATGCCGATCACGCTGCCAACGCGGCTCGCCAGATCTCCGGCATCGTTGTCCCTGTCCCGCCTAGTTTGCCAAATTTGAATTGCCCCTTCTTGATCTTCTCC
>VFZP01000634.1 GCA_016871115.1 Acidobacteriota bacterium | reverse complement strand
GCTCTACTGCTTTGGGGCTACAGCTGAAGGCTTGGCGCGTCTGGCTTCCGGCCACGTCCTAATCTTGAGTGTAGTGACAGCGGGAAGGAGAATCCCTCGGCGCGTAGATTGCGCGCGGAGTTCGGCGAGCGACATTGGACGGGCTCATACCCAGACCCTTGCCGGGCCTTTAACAGCGCCGATGTGTTGTCATCAGCACCCAACTGGTCGCGAGTGGCCCCGGGCAGAATCGAACTGCCGACACAAGGTTTAGGAAACCTCTGCTCTATCCCCTGAGCTACGGGGCCGCGAGCAACAGAGTCTACGAGTTACCCTTCAGCATACCTGCAGCCATGCATCGCCTACCCGAAAGATCCTCGGCCGGTCGCATTGCTCTAGTAGGCGCGGTCCTTCTCGGTCTCGGATTGTGTGTCGCCATCTTCATTGCCTTGGACTTGGCGGCAGCGAACGCACGCGACCTACCGGTGAACACCTGGTTCTGGGATCTAGGACAGAAACAAGGTTGGGTGCTCGCTCTCGCGGAGTTCTTCTCCTGGTTCGCCGATGGTCCACGCAACATCGTCATTGCGCCACTCGTTGCTGTGATTCCGGTGGTGGCGCTGGGCGGTCTTTCTTCTTGTCTCGTCGCAACTCGGGCTGGTGATCTCGAACATTTTGAAGTTTTCGATAGCGCGGGAGCGACCGCCGTTCATTGAGAACACAGACCTGCAGCAGCACTTGTCCTTTCCCTCGGGGCACGCTTTCGCCGGTTTCACTATCTGGGCTGCGATGGCGATCATCGCGTGGCACCAACTCCGGCCGCCGTGGGCGAACGTGGTGACGATCCTGCTCCTCGTCATCGGCCTGCTTCAAGCACCGAGCCGGCTCATCGTCGGCAAGCACTGGGTCACCGATGTCCTCGGATCATGGCTGGTGGGTGCTGGCTGGCTTTTATTGGTATGGGCGGCGTTTCTGTGGTGGTTAGCCCTACGACCCGTCGAGGAACGGGTGTGATCAGTGGGTCTCTTCCGAGCGAATCGGTGAGTAGGTGGTTGCGGCACCGGAGGGGGCGACCAGCCCGGCAACAAGAAGCGCACTGACGGCTACTCCGGTGACTGCTCCGCGAACAAAGCTTCCCTGGCGACTGAAGCGAGCCATGGTGCCCCCTGTTGTCAGGACGAACCCGTGTCATCCGTCTGCACCTAGGGTAGACCCCTGCGGCGTGCGCCACCGGTCAAGGCACAAAATTCCCGTTGGTCGGGACACGACGAGACTTCACGTGAATCCTTGCATGGGCGCTTCTGGAATTGCTAGGTTTTCTGGATGTCTCGATTTCGTGTGATTCTCATGGCCATCTCGGCGGTAGCGCTTTCAGCACAATTGGCACCAGGCGTGGCAAATGCTTCGGCGCCGATGACTCCCGCGAAAGCCGCAACGGCCGAGCAACAGAAGCTCGCCCTCATCGGCTTTAACGGGGTCTACGCGCTCTCCAATACCGCCAACGGATTCTTCTCAGTGGACACCAACATACTTGTATCGTCGGATCGAGTCACCCCTCGCTACGTCATCACCCTTGGAGTCTCCCTAGACGGGAAGTCATCGAACCAGGCGACGTACAGCGGAAGCTTCGACGGCCGTCGCCTAAGGCAGACATCTCCAGGTG
>VFZP01000633.1 GCA_016871115.1 Acidobacteriota bacterium | reverse complement strand
CCAATGTCAAGCCTTGGAGAGGACGCAGCCCGGGCTGCCGCTGGGGGTCGGCGAGATCCGGACCAAGACGCACGACTACAAGCGCCACGGGACCATCACTGAACCGCCCCGGGAATGCTGGAGGCTCCAGAATCTGAGAAGGTGGAGCAATGAGCAAAGAGGCGAAGATGCGGAAGTTTTCGTCGGAAGTCCGAAGCCGGGCAATCCGGATGGTTTTAGAGCACGAGCGTGAACACTCGTCGAGGTGGGCGACGATCTGCTCGGTGGCAGCAAAAATTGGCTGCACGGCGCAGACGCTGAACGAGTGGGTGAAGAAGTACGAGGTGGATAGCGGAGCGCGAGCGGGAGTTCCGACCGATATGGCTGAGAAGCTGAAGGCATTGGAGCGGGAGGTCCGCGAGTTGCGGCAAGCCAACGAAATCCTGCGTAAGGCCTCGGCGTATTTTGCGATGGCGGAGCTCGACCGCCGATCGAAACCATGATCGCCTTCATTGACGATCACCGCCAGGCCTATGGGGTCGAGCCGATTTGCAGAGTGCTGGCAGTCGCCCCATCGACCTACCACGATCATGCTGCTAAACGGCGCGATCCGTCCTTACTGTCAGCAAGGGCAAAACAGGACGAGGTGTTGAAGGTCGAGGTTCGGCGCGTCTTTGATGAGCACTTCCGCGTCTACGGAGTGCGAAAGGTCTGGCGCCAATTACTTCGGGAAGGGGTTCAGGTGGCACGCTGCACCGTAGAGCGGCGGATGCGGTGGATGCATCTAAAAGGTGTGGTTCGTGGCGAGCCTATCCATACCACCATCAGCGACAAAGCGGCGCCGTGTCCGTTGGAACATGTACAACGCCAGTTTCATGCTCCCGCGCCGAATCGGCTGTGGGTGGCTGACTTCACCTGTGTGCCCACTTGGGCTGGCTTCGTCTACGTGGCCTTCATCATTGATGCCTTTGCCCGTCGCATTGTCGGCTGGCGGGTGAGTCGAACCGCTCACGCCGGTTTTGTACTCGATGCCTTGGAGCAAGCCGTGCATGAGCGCCGGCCCGCATGCGACGGCAAACTCGTTCATCACTCCGATCGAGGAAGCCAGTACGTCTCAATCAAGTACACCGACCGTCTGTCAGAGGCCGGCATTGAACCGTCCGTGGGCAGTGTTGGAGACTCCTATGACAATGCACTGGCTGAGACGATAAATGGCCTTTATAAGGCCGAAGTGATTCACCGCGGCGGCCCTTGGCGGTCTTGCGAGGCAGTCGAATTCGCCACGCTCGTCTGGGTCGATTGGTTCAACAATCGCCGTCTAATGAAGTCGATCGGCTACCTGCCGCCGGCCGAGGCAGAACAACGTTACTACGCTATGCTGGAACAGCCAGCCATGGTGGCGTAACTAAACCTAAACAGCCTCCGGCGTTCCCGGGGCGGTTCATTCCGAGGGCGGGCCAGTGCCTTGCCGATGGCTTCTTCGGACCATCGCACAAAAACGAAAACCGAGAACGTGCCTGTTTCCAACAGTTCTCTCGACACCTCTCCCGCCCAGCCTCCTTTCTCTCAAGATTTCCATCTCTCCGGGCCGTTCTTCACCAGCCGTTGCTGCAAACTGGTCAGCGACCAGTTCTCGATCTTCTTCGGCAGCACCAACCGCCGCCACAGGTTGCCCAAGTTGTAGGC
>VFZP01000632.1 GCA_016871115.1 Acidobacteriota bacterium | reverse complement strand
AAGGCGGAAGCCTTGCTCGGAGTGCCTCGTGGTTCGCGAAGCCCGCAAATCGGCCGGGGGCGTCACAGACTGCCGGCTCGCTTTTGTGAATCCCATAAGCTGGAACTGATCAGTCGGTTGCTGGCCTGCGGGTTGATTTTTTCATCGGGGCGGGCTTCCGCAGGGGAGTCGGCAAAAACGACGACTCCGCGCCCTCCGTTGATACCGTTGCCCGGTCCGCCGCCGTGCCGGCAGGCGATGCCTTCGTAGAGAGGATTGGAGCCATCCATGACGGCATTTGGATAATAGGCGCTCATGCTCCAGTAGCCTTCGCCGTCCTCGACTTGGATGGTGTCACTGGGGGACAGGACGGAATTGCGGGACACATTGTAGCCCGAACTAAAACTGAAACCTCCAACCGTCACGGTGCTGGGGCCTTGGACGCCGGGGGCCGGATAGAACAGGAAGAAAACATTGGCTGCGTAGCCCACGCGGCTGCCCGGGCGGGCGGGCGTGGCCGAGTAATCCCATTGAAATCCGGGCGTGTATTGGTTGTGGACGCCCCGAAGCACGGGGCAGTGGAAGAAGTAGGAGTCTCCAGAGGAAGTCGTGCTGATGTAGTTCTCTTACCAATCTTCCTGTGGAGCAAGCGACGAATTTTGCGCCCGACAGGCGGGGAAGTAGTCGCGGTGGTCATCGGGATACAACTGCATGAGCACCCCAATCTGCTTGAGGTTGTTCATGCAGATCATGGTGTGAGCCTTTGCTTTGGCCTTGGCCAGTGCGGGCAGAAGCAACCCGGCCAGGATCGCGATGATGGCGATCACAACCAGGAGTTCGATCAGCGTGAACCCAAAAGCGGAACCGGGGAGTGATTGGCAGGTTTTGGACTCAGGGCAAATGGGCATGGCGAGACAGAGCCGACGGTTAGGTTGCCATCGGGCTTCATCAGGACAACTCTGCGAGCGCAGGGGTGAGGATTTGGTTCTCGACAACCGACCCCCCGTGGGGATTGGTTTCCCCAATGCACCCGCTGCGACTCCTCTCCGCCGCCGAACAGGTGGCCCAGCACCTGTCTCGCGAACTGGCGCGTGGGCATTGGGTCGGGAGCCTGCCCGGAGCGGCGGCGCTGGCCACCGAGCTCGGGGTGAATCACAAAACAGTGGAGGCGGCGGTGCGGCAACTCGAGTTGGAGGGGCGACTGGCCAAGCAGGGGCCGGGGCGCAGACGGCGCATCATCGCGCCCAAGGGCGGGGCCAAGCGCACTATGCAGATAGCGCTGCTGGACTACGAATGTGCCGCGCGCACCGACGGCTACATGATCGAACTGCACCATTCTTTAGTGGTCTGTGGTCACAACGCATTTTTTACGGACAAGGTCCTGGTCGAGCTGGGCATGGACGTGCCGCGCATCGCCCGTTTCGTCCGACAAACCAAAGCGGATGCGTGGGTGGTGGCCGCCGGTTCGCGCGAAGTGCTGGCTTGGTTTGCGGCTCAGCCCTTGCCGGCGTTTGCCATGTTTGGGCGGCGGGAGGGATTGCCCATCGCCGGCACCGGTCCGGACAAGGTGCCGGCGTTGATCGCGGCGACCCGCAGTTTGATCAAACTGGGTCATCGCCGGATTGTGTTGGTGGCTCGCCGGGAGCGGCGGTTGCCGGAACCGGGCCTTCAAGAGCGTGCTTTCCTGGAAACGCTCACGGCGGGCGGCGT
>VFZP01000631.1 GCA_016871115.1 Acidobacteriota bacterium | reverse complement strand
GCTGACGGTCTGCGCCTGCGTGGTGAAGGCGGTTACGAGGAGGGCGGCGGCGAGGGCGAGGAGCTTTTTCATGTGTTTGTTTGGTTGGAGCCGGTCGCTGGTGTCGGCGGCGTCTGCCGTCCGATTTGGTTCAGTCACCGCGACCGTCTTCACCCACTGCATCGCAAGGCGCGGAGGGCGTCTTACAACTTTCTTTTGCCGCCACCGGGCGCTTTCGCCAAACTGCCCGCGTGGAAGCCCCAGATTTGTCCGCCTTGCAGCGCGGCAACGCCGACGCGTGGGACGCGGCGTTTCGCTGGCTGTGGCCGGTGGTTTTCGCCGTGGCGCAGACTCGGCTGGGGCCGTTCCTGCCGGCGGATGTGGAGGACGTGGCCATCGAGTCGCTGGAGGAGCTGGTCGAGGCCGCGCAAACCGTGAAGCGCGCGGAGGAACTCAAACCGCTGGTGGCGAGCATCGCACACAACCGGGCGGTGAGCCGGCTGCGGGAGCACTTCGCGCAGAAGCGGGGCGGTGGGCAGACAGAGAGCCTGGAGGCGCGGCAGGAGCAGGAGGGCGCGCCGGAACTGGCGGGCGGCGATTCACCGCTGGCCCACGTGGGCCGGGGCGAGCTGGCGGCCTTGCTGACGGAACTTCAGGCGGAGTTGAAGCCGGAGCAACGGGCGCTGCTGGCCGACTTTTTCCTGCATGGGCTGAGTTATGAGCAAATCGCGGCCAAGCATGGCCTGGCGATGGGCAGCGTGGGCGTCTATCTGAAGCGCGGGCTGGAGGCGCTCCGGCGGGTGGGCGAGCGGCACCCGGAAAGGTTGAAAGAACTGGAGGCGTTTTTGCGATGAACCCCATGAATGACGAACGCTTCTTTGACCTCGCGATGAAAGCCGTCGCGCAACAGGCCACCGCCGCCGAACAGGCGGAACTGGATGGGCTGCTGGCCAGCCGGCCCGAACTGCGAACGGAACTGGAGCAGTTGCGGAGCGCGGCACGGCTGGCGAAGGAGGCGCTGCCGCTGGTGAGCGCGACGGAGGCGACAGCGGGAGAGTTGCCCGGCTACGCCAGAGGCCGCCTGCAAACGAAGGTGCGGGAGACTTACGGCGCGGCACAAACAGCACAGAAGGAAGAAACGAAGGAGGCGTTCGGGAGCTGGCGCTGGTTGCTCGGTCTGGCGACGGCGACGGCGGTGCTCGCTTTGATTGTCCTGCCGTCGCTGCTACCGAAGCCACGCGTGTCAGTTCAGGTCGCCATGCTGGACTTGGCCGGCACGACGCGCGGCGCGGACACGAACGAGGTGGCGCTGCTCCGGCAGGCTTGGCAGGACGCACCGTTCGAGAGTTTTACCCAGTCAACCAAGCTGGAGGATTGGGAGAAAACCTGGCCGAAAGACGCGAAGAGCACGACCGCCAAAATCATCTACGACCGCTCGGCTGGCGAGGTGCGGGTGATTGGGCGGCATAAAGGTAAACCGTTCCAGAAAACGTTCCCGGTCGAAAAGAGTCTGTCCGACGCACTCAAGCTCGCCTCAGATTTAGTGAGAGAGGTCGCCGAGGCAAAATGAGATGAGTGGCGTTGCGCTCGCACTTGGTGCAAGCCCGCACCGCACGGCATCCTAAATCCAGGGAAGATGTTCGACTAAGCACGAGCATTTGCTTGGGCTGGCCTCATCGATGGCGACAACTCTAGCGCGCTGAGGAAGCCGCGGGCCTTGGCCAAGGTC
>VFZP01000630.1 GCA_016871115.1 Acidobacteriota bacterium | reverse complement strand
CAGCCTCGCGATACACCGTGGCCAACAGCCGGCCCCCTGGATAGTGCAGCGACAGCGACCCGCGGCGTCTGGCGGAGGCTGGCCACCGCGCGGCAATCGGGTACGTAACAGTGGCGCCGCCGGCGAGAGTAAATTCAGTTTCCGCCACCATCGCCACACCATCTTCGTTTAGTAAGTTTGCCTTCACCGTCAGAGGCTGCGGATCCAGGTTGGCCAGCGCGATCGAATCGGCCGCACCGTTTTCATGGTCGAACGGCGCCAGCAATCCGTCACGCCACGGAGTGGCCATGGGCACGGTGGCTTCCACCACGCCGCTCGATGCGCTGCCCGTCTGCCGCAGCACCACCCTCATGGAAACCGAGGCATCGGCGCGCAACTCCGCCCAGCCTTGCCGCAACGCCGCTGCGGCAGGGCCGGCGGTTTCCACCACGCGCACGCCAGAGGGCGGGATCAAGGTGTTCACGGATGACGACGCTTCGCCCCCGGAGGCGAGCGGCGGCGCGAGCCGAGATCCATCGGCGGCGCGGAAGCGTAGGTTGACGAGCGCCGGCGCAGGCGACGGGTTCACCAATACAAACGAGGTGTGCCATCCGCCGCCGCCCCGCAGCAGCGGCGCGTAAGTGGGTGCAACGATGCTCAGCGTCACGGGAATACTGGCGAGTAAGACCCCGCCGCCGTCTACGCGTACCTGAACAGCGTCTTTATGGAGACCGGGCGCAAGACTCTCCGGGTTCACACTCACCGTCAGCGTCAGCGGCCAGACGCTGCGCGCCGGTGTGACTTCGAGCCATGGCTCCGAGCGCGTTGCCTGCACCCGTACTCCGTCAAAGCCGGCGCCGCTCAGCGTGATTTCCGAGCGCGTGATCCTGCTCGAACCCGGTTCGGCTGAAGCCGAGATTGCCGAGGGCAGAATCGAAATCATATCCGCGGTGCGCGGCGTGACGCGATACCGTGCCGTGACCCGGTCGCCATGGCCGCCGCCATAAAACGCCCAGACGGCCCAGTGTTCCCCGGCCGTTGCGGTTGGCAACAGGAGCGCGTCTACCTCGCAGGGCGGGGGA
Organism: Acidobacteriota bacterium; assembly: GCA_016871115.1. Taxonomy (GTDB): domain Bacteria; phylum Acidobacteriota; class Terriglobia; order Bryobacterales; family Bryobacteraceae; genus VFZP01. Next base: position 666 of record VFZP01000630.1, on the reverse strand, counting down.
TTCTCGCCACACCCGGTGACATACCAGCGCAGATCCACGCCGGCTTGCCCGCCGTCAACACTCGTATCGATGGCCACCTGCAGACGGTAGTCAGGCAACGCCGGGCCGATCGGCTAGGTGCGCAGGAAAAAGCGCTGCTGTTCCGGCCGCGCGCTACTGGTGACGGTGAATTCGGGAATCGAGTCCTGCATCATCCGGAATCCGCCCTGCCGCGGATTCACGGTGAGTTGCACGGGGATCTCGATGGGCGGGTACGGCGCGGTTGTGCCGTCAAACCGGACCAGCAAAAAAGTAACAAACCGCCCGCCGCGTAACTCGCGCACGCGCGCTTCATTCGGCACCAACTCCGCGGCCGCCGGCAACCGGCCAAAGCTGCCAGGGAGCCCGCCGCTTGGGATGCCCGGCCGCCGCATCTCAATCCACGGACCCTCGGTGCCGGTAACGGGCGGCGAAACAATCTGTAACTGGAATGCCCCGGTGGCCTCCTCCGGCCCGTGTACGGTCACCAGCGTCGAGCCGGTGAAGTCTACGCCGCCTGCCTCCGTCAGTTGACCCACATTTCCGTTTTGAGCCGCGCGTGCGAGTCTCTCGGATGCTCGTCCGCAGCAATATCCATAAGGGTTTGAAGGCAGTGAAGACCCCTGCGGCGGACAGCACCCAATGGGT
>VFZP01000629.1 GCA_016871115.1 Acidobacteriota bacterium | reverse complement strand
GTTTGCTCTCGCCCCCCAAGTGCTCGCCGAGTTCGTCCATGTCGTCACAGATGCAAAGCGCTTTTCTGCTCCGCTGGCGATGCCCCACGCCCAGGAGCGTGCCAAGGCGTGGTGGAATGCCCAGGATGTGACGCGACTGGCCCCGGAGGATCGCGCGGTTTCCTGGTATTTCGATGCCATGACGAAACACCAACTGGGCAGAAAGCGAATCCTTGATACGCTCCTTGCCGGTACGTTTCGGAGCGCGGGGGTTTCCTCGTTGCTGACCTTGAATCCAGGCGACTTCGCCGTATTCGGTGAGTTTACCTGCGTGCCATTGCCGACAGTTTCAGGGCAGGCATAGGCCGTTTCGGGAATTTGTCTCCGGCCGCGGCACGCGTGGCTGAGGATTGCCCACACGGGGTCACGACGCGGCTTTCGCAAAGAATGAGCGCTGCAGCGCGGCGCGAAAATGTCGAATGCCCGAAGTGAACCTGTCGGCCGTTCTCGGCGCGGGCGCGCCAGGCGGCGGAAATGTGGCGGGCAAGTGGCGGGTGACCGGCGGGCAAATGGCGGGTAAGTGACCGATGAAACGCCTAACTTTGGTAGGGGTGGCGTGTCCCCTGAAATCATACTGACTTGGTCAGCCGGATGGCAGTGAGCCGTAAAGGGGGTTGGAGTGAGGTATCGCGCGACTTTCTTTCGCGATGGGCACGTTGAGGGCTTCATGAATGGAGCGGATTTCGTGGGGTTTTTGCGGACGCGGAGGGGGGCGTGGGTGGTTTTGCGGGCAGCGATGGTGATGAGGTCGAGGTCGGATTCGTGAGTGGGGCGGCTGCGGTGAGTTGGAGGAAAGTTGGGCGGATGGTGGGGGATGGTATGGCATTGATGGCACGTGCCTGCTTCGGCGCAGGAAAGCAGTCTTCGTTCAGCCTGGCTGAACGGAGTCTGCTATTCCGTATGCGCTGGGTGGCTTCGGACCGTGAGCAGTCGTGCCGGGTTTGACGGGAGCGGGAGCGCAGCTTCAAGCGAACGGCAAATTCGGCACGTCTGCGTGTTGTCCGCACGGTATGGGGCGGAATCGGCGTTGAGGGCGTCGACGCCGACTGCTATACTGCGTCCCGAAAGACGCGGCCCATGGACCCTGCAATCAGAGAAAGACCAACTGAACCCGCACGCGATGTGCCGGCCGCGGAGGCCGCAAATACCGGAGCGGCCGGCTTCGCCAAGGTGAGGAGTGATGTCGTCGGGGTTTCGCCGCGCCTTGCGACCCCAAGTGGAAGCCGGATGGACGATCGGCACATCGAGCACTTGAACGAAGGCGAGGTGGTCGAACGCATCGGGGAGTTGCTGGCGATTGCCATCGCCCGCAGCGGGCGGCTGCTGCGCGCTCCCGCGGCCCATCGCGCGAATGTCCCGGGCACGGCGGCCTACGTCGTGGATTCGGTGGCCCTGATTCGCGATCCGGTGGAGCGCAAGCTGGCCGGATTCCTCAAGCACGCCGGGCCGTGTCGGCCCAGCGATATCGCTAAAACCCTGGGCCTCGCCCGCTGGCTCGTCGGTCGGAAACTCCGGCGTCTGCGTGCCGCGGGAATCTGCGAGGCCGTGGGCAAGACGAGGGCGTCCCACTACCAACTGCGGGCCGACTACCAGGCCAATTGATGACGCGGCCGCTGACTGGCCGCACTTCGCCCATGGAAGGTCGGGAGAATGGTCTTTTCGGTTCCGATGAATCGAATAGGTTACTCGGCGATACG
>VFZP01000628.1 GCA_016871115.1 Acidobacteriota bacterium | reverse complement strand
ACCTCCGAGCCGTCCGGTTAAGGCCTCCGCCGGGCGGGACCCTGAGTCACGAGGCAACTGGTGGTTCATCACGAATCTGGGCGGTTCGCACCGAATCCCAGGAGTCACGGTCCCCCGGCACCTACCTACGCCGGCTTTGGGAACTTCCAGATGCGCATAGCATTGCCGCCTAGCAATAATTGCCGCGCCTCTGGAGCGTAAAAGTCGCAAAACCGATCGACAAACTCCAGTTCTTTATCCATAGGCAGCTCCCAACGCGGGCGAGGATAGCCGGTTCCCCACACCAGTTGCCGCGGGCCGAACTCTTCGTAAATAGCCTTGTAGAAGGGCCAGGTGTCTTCGTACGGGTACTTCTTCAACTCACTCATTTCATACGGTTCGGAGTTGCTGATCCACACCTGCGGAAATTTCTTCAGGCGGAACATCTTGCGAAACTCAGGCCACGGATCGGCCACCTTCAGGTCCGGCTTGCCCGCGTGATCCACCACGACTTTCACGCCCGGAAATCTGCCGCACATATCTTCCAGCATGGGCATTTGGTGCGGCAGGATGTAGAAGTTGAAAACAGCGTGCAGCTTCTCGGCCTCGCGCCACAGCTTGTGGTGCTCCTTCGAGTTCAGCCACGTCTCCTTCGGATGGTAGATCGGGCTGAAGCGCATACCTTGAAAACCACGTTCCTTCACCCAATAGCGCAGCCGCTCATGCACCTTGGGATCGAGCGGATTAATGAGTCCGTGCGCCACGAAGTGGTGCGGATACTGGTGCAGCGAATAGTCGATGTAGGAGTTGTCCCAGCCGAAGTAGCGCGGGTTGATGAGCACGGCGTACTTCAAGCCAAAGTCGCGCATTTGCGCCACTTGATTCTCGATGGGCGCGGCCATGGCGACGGTGAGATTCGGGCGCTCGGGGTGGCGGAACGGGAACTTCGGATCGAGCGTCCACACTTCGAGGTGCGTATCGATGATCAACCGCGGCTCAGCAGCCGGCAGGGCCCGGACAGCGAGAGCCGCCAGCAGGCTGCGGCGTTGCATAGTCTCTCCTAACTGGTCGCTTTCGGTTGCGCGGCCAACTCGGCGCGGAGTTCCTGGAGCACCTTGGCCCGCGCAGGGTCGGGCGCGAGGTTGCGTTGTTCAAACTGGTCTGCCCGCAGATGGGAGAGCTCGTCCATGTCCGGCAGCTCCGGATAGTGGATGTATTTCCACTCTGGCGTCCGGATGGCCTCCCATTTTGGCGTGCGAGGGAAATTGGGTTCGTGGAAGTACTCGGCGAGGAACGCGGTTCGCCACTTGGACTCATTCCTGCCGAACAGGGGCAGCAGGCTTCGCCCGAGCATGGTCTTGGGCGGCTTGAGGCCGGACAACGCGAGCGCGGTGGGAGCGATGTCGATATTCAACACCAGCGCGCCGATGTGCAACCCCGGGTCGATCGATCCAGGACGCGAAATCACCAGCGGAATGCGCAGTGAATCTTCATAGGCCCAGCGCTTGTCGCCCAGCCCGTGCTCACCCCAGAAGTAGCCCTTATCGCTGGTGAAAATCACCACGGTATTGGACTCCTGGCCGGTTTGACGCAGCGCCGTCAGCAGTTGCCCCACACCATCGTCAGTCGAACGCAGACAACGAAGTTGGTTGCGCACAAGTTCGTCGTTGGGCACCGCCGGCCCGGCCTTCTGCTTCGCGGCGCCGGCCTTTCTGGTGGCGGTAGCAACCGCAGGCAACGGCCGGAGCAACGCTGGCTTGTCGACGGGCCGTTGCTGGG
>VFZP01000627.1 GCA_016871115.1 Acidobacteriota bacterium | reverse complement strand
ACCAAAAAGACGACGGTTTCCAACTCCGGGTGCAACGCCTTTGATGATGGCGATGTTGAGGAGGTTTGGATGCGGCGTTATCGCGAGCTGAGCTTTGCCGAGCGTCTGTCGCTGCAGCGCTGGCACGAGCACGGCGAGGGAGTTCGGGCGATCGGGGCCCTTATGGGCCGGTCTGCCAGCACGATCAGCCGGGAACTAAGCCGCAGCAGCGAGCGCGGCCTCTACTGCGCGGTGCGCGCGCAGGCTGCCGCCACCCGGCTGCGCCACAAACCGCGCGTGGTGCGCAAGCTGTCGGACCCGGCGCGCTGGACTGAGGTGGAGGGGCATCTGCGTTCGGGCTGGTCGCCGCAGCAGATTTGCGAAGAGACTGCGCCACGAGCGGCCAGACGGCCGGCGAGGGCGCGTGTCGCACGAGACCATCTACCAGGCGATCTACCTGCACCCGCGCGGCGCGCTGCGGCGCGAGTTGGTGTCGCTGCTGCGCCACGGCCATGCCAGCCGCCTGCCGCGCAGCCGGGGCCGCGACCGGCGCAGCCAAATCCCTGACATGAAGAGCATTCACATCCGCCCGCCGGAGGTCGAGACTCGTCTGGTGCCCGGCCATTGGGAGGGTGACCTGCTGAAGGGGGCCGGCAACCGCTGCGGGGTCGGGGTGGCGGTGGAGCGCATGAGCGGCTTCGTGGTGCTGGCGCACATGGCCGACACCGGTGCGGTGGCCACGCTGAACGGCTTCGATGCAGCGCTGCGTCCGATCCTGGCGGGGTTGCGCCGGACGCTGACCTACGACCAGGGCTGCGAGATGGCGGCGCACCGGGCGCTGGAGGCGCGGCTGGGGCTGGAGGTTTACTTCGCCGACCCGCACAGCCCCTGGCAGCGCGGCACTTGCGAGAACACCAACGGCTTGCTGCGCCAGTATCTGCCCAAGGGCTCGGACCTGACGCGTCACAGCCAGGACGACCTCAACGCCATCGCGCTGCGGTTGAACACCCGCCCGCGGGTGCGGCTCAAAGGCGAGACCCCACTGGAATGCTTCACCCAGATGATCGAATTCAACCGGTTGAACCAACCCAAATTACAGTAATCGACAGTTGTTGCACCCAGAACTTGAAACCGCCAACTCTTCCCATGGCGCCTCGTTCTCCCACGGGAGAGAGAGGCGCAAAGGGGGAAGTCTTTTTGCTTCTTTTTCTGCAGAAAAAGAAGACGCTTACTTCCTGACCCACGCCAACACCGCCGCCGCCACCGCTGCAGGCTGCTCCGGAAACAGCGCGTGGCTGGCATTCTCAATGACCACCGCTTCCACCCGGTCGCCGAACTCGGCGCGCACCTCGCCCCACGTCTCGCGCGGCTTGAACGGATCCAGCGCCGGGATCAGCTCCAGCATGGGCGCGGTGCCGGCGTGCCACCAGTCGGATGGCTGCACGCCCTGTTTCTCCCGGCAGTCGATCTGCATGCGCTGCGTGGCCGGGTGCCAGCCGTTCAGCCAGGGTCGCAGGTCGTGGCCCGGGGCGAAGAAGCCGAGGCGCAGGGCTGCCAGGCGCTCCTCCTCCGGGGCATCGAGGTTGCCGGCGCGGCGGGGCGTGGCGGCGATCTCGGGCGCGTAGTGCTTTGCGGCGGCGGCGGCGAGGACCACGCCGCGCACGAGGCCGGGGAAGTCCACTGCGGTCATGCGGGCGACGAAGTGGCCGAAGGCGTGGCCCAGGATTACCGCCCGCCCGCCGCCCTCGGCGCGGATCACGGCGGCGATGTCAGCGGCGAGGTCGTGCAA
>VFZP01000626.1 GCA_016871115.1 Acidobacteriota bacterium | reverse complement strand
CCGGGTTTCTTCTTCACCTTTTGGGTGAACGACCGGTACGCTCTTTTCTTCGCCCATCCCGTTGAGTATCCATCACTTCATGCCCGACCGGCCACCCCAACTGCCGGATTTAGGATTATGCTAACCGCCTTCTGGATGGTTCTGATGTTGACCGTGAGCGTCTGGGTACCGCTGGATGTCCGCGTGGCGAGCTTTTCCACGATGTGGGTGTTCGGAATTCTCGTCCATATCGTGCTGCTGCTGCTGACGCTGATGCGTTTTGACCCTGCCATTCCGCTCATCTCTATGTTGGCCCGCAAAAACCTGTAGCCGAAGCGGGCGGGGCCGCGTCATAGTAAACTGTGCGGGTTTTGTTGCCTTCTGTTGCCCTGATCTTCAGCCTTGGTTGCGCCGCTCCTGCGGCCTTTGCCCAAACCGCCGCCAGCCCGTTGGGGCCGCCGCGTATCGGCATCGTGGACTTCTACGGGCGCAGTAAGGTGTCTGAACCTCTGTTGCGCAAGGCGTTGGGATTTGGCGAAGGCGATGCACTGCCCCGCTCCAAGGAAGATGTGGAAGAGGCGGTAGAGGCCGTCAAAGACGTTGTCTCGGCCCGCCTCCAGGCCACTTGCTGCGAAGACGGCAAAGCAATTCTTTACGTGGGCATTGAAGAGCGCGGCGCGCCGCACTTCGACTACCTCGCCGCTCCCTCCGGCGAACCACGGTTGTCGGGGGAGATCCGCAATCAATACGCCGCGTTTTTGCGATCCGTGCAGGCGGCCATCCGCGAGGGCAAAATGAACGAAAATCTCGCGCAGGGCCACTCGCTCATGGAGCATGCCGGCGCCTACGCCAATCAACTCCGATTTGCCGAAATCGCCCAAGCCGAATTGCCGCTGTTGCGCCAGGTGCTGCGCGAGTCCGGCAATGAAGAGCATCGCGCGATTGCCGCCTACATCATCGGCTATGCGCCGAACAAGAACGGCGTCACCGCAGACCTGCAATCGGCGCTGCGCGATCCCGACGACACGGTGCGCAACAACGCCATGCGGGCCTTGGGCGCGATTGCGGTGCTGGCCGCGAAGGAACCCGAGCGTGGTTTGCAAGTGTCGCCAACCTGGTTCATCGAAGCGCTCGACTCGCTCATCTGGCAAGACCGCACCACCGCCGCCGCGACGCTGGTGACACTCACCGAAGGCCGTCCGGCCAACGTGATCCAGCATCTCAAGGAACGCGCCGTACCCACGCTGACCGAGATGGCGCGCTGGAAGCATCTGCCGCACGCACTACCGGCGTTCATTCTGCTGGGCCGCGTGCTGGGCGAACCGGAAGAAGAGATTCAGAAGGCGTGGTCCGAAGGGCGCCGCGACGCGCTACTCGCCAAGTTGGCGCCGCCACCCTCCAGCGGGAAGAAGAAGTAGCTGGAATTACAACGACGGGGTCACCGAGAGCGGCCCGTGAAGATGATCCTCTCGGACCTCGTTTACGAGAACCCACCCTGGCAACTCAATACGGCTGATTCATTCGGCAAGTCCGCTGGGTCGTGAGATGTAATGCTCGACACCTTTTCGCCGCATGATCTTTCCAGAAGCCTCGTCGGAGGAATTTGTGGGCAGTTGGGCTAACCCGAACTACTGAGGAAACGACGTGGCTTATTGTCTGTCTATAAATAAGATATTCAGTGTGATGGGGTGTGCCTACTTTGTGACGATGGAAAAGCCTCGTTGAATCAGCGGCATAGATCCGCTGGCAGCCTTTCGGGCTGAAGCAAAGGACCGGGATATGATCATATCCCAGGCTTTCGG
>VFZP01000625.1 GCA_016871115.1 Acidobacteriota bacterium | reverse complement strand
GGCGAGCCGCGTTGGCAGCGTGATTGGGGTCGGGATCGATCGAGACCCGCGGACCAAAACGGTGTCAAACCAGTGTCAACCCAGATTTTGCACCAGAGCCTATTCAACGAGGTGGATGCGTTGAAAACGCCGCAACGCTATCGCAATCCGCGCTTGCTCTACTGGAATCTAGGCGGCGGGAAGTTTGAACAGATTGCCACTGTGCCGGGTGTTCACTCGAGCCGTGGCGCGGCGGCGGGCGATTTTGACAATGACGGTGACCTCGACATCCTCGTGATGAACCGGAACGAGCCGCCGTCATTGCTGCGCAACGACAATCGCAGCGGCAATCGCTGGGTGATGGTGAATGCGCCGACCGGTTCCACCATATGCCTGAAGGCCGCGGGGGCAAGCTTATCAATGTCGCGCTGAGTCAATCGAGCTACTACTGGGCCAACGGTCCGCGTCTGCACTTTGGTTTGGGCCAAGCGGACGTGGTGGAGGAAGTGGCCGTGACGTGGCCGGACGGCGCGGTGCAGACGTGGCGGAACGTAAAAGCCGGACAAGTGTTCAACGCGGTGCGGGAGCGGGTCCGATGATCCGCTTGTTGTGGCTGGGCGTTGCGCTGTGGCAGGCTCCCGCTGTCTCTTTTGACACGCTCGCCAAGCTTGGATATGACCGCTACGCTGAGGATCGGTTTGACGAAGCGCGCGCCGCGCTGGAGCGAGCGGTTGCCCTGCGCCCGAACTCATTTCAGGTGCGCTTCCTGCTGGGCGCTACGTTTGTGCAATTGCAGAATCCCGGCGCGGCGATTCCCCATCTGCAGCGAGCCGTGGCGCTCAATCCCGGCCACGCCGACGCGCGCAAACTGCTCGCCGCGCAGTGCATCGCCACGCGGCGTTACGCAGAGGTGCTGGCGGCGGTCCGTCAACCCACTGATGAAGAGACTCATTGGCTGGCGATCGAAGCGAAACAGGGAGCGGGTGACGCGGCGGGCGCATTGGCGTTGGCGCGGCAGGCATCGCAGTGGTTTCCGCAATCGGCTCCGGTGGCAGCGTGGCTCGGATTCCAAATGCAGTTTGCCGGCCGCTATGACGACGCGCGGCGGCATTTGTTGCGCGCTCGCGAGATCGATCCGGCGCACCCGGCGGCTTATCACCTACTGGGCGAAATTTGCCTCAAGGAAGAGAAGCACGCCGAAGCCATCACCTGGTTGCAGCAGGCCGCCGCCAAGATGCCGGACGATGTGGAAACGCTGCTGGGTCTGAGCCTCGCGCTGGCGGAAACCGGCGAGTCCGCGCAAGCCATCACCGTGCTGCAACGCGCGCCGGAAGACGCCCGGGTGTTCCTGCAACTCTCGCGGCTCTACTTCAAGCTGGGCGACGAAACGCGCGCGCGCCAAGCCTCGGAACGTTCGATACAACTCCGCGAAACCAACCCGCCGGCCCGCGCCGCCGGACGGCCCTGGTGATCTTGTCGGCGGCCGAGGTGCGGGGAGTAAAGTTGCCGCCGGGTCGAGCGTATCATGGCTGAATGCCGGTTTGGTTTCGTTCTTTGCTTGTGCAGGCCGCTCTCGCTTTCACACTGCCCGCACAGGAGGACGTGAGCGCCACGTACGCGAAACTCTGTGCGGGTTGCCATGGCGCCGACGCGCATGGTTCACAACAAGGGCCTGGACTGGTGGGCAGTGCGCGCGCCCGGCGGCGTAATGCGCAGCAGAACCTCCGCAACGTGATTCAACGCGGCGTGCCTTCGGCCGGTATGCCCGCGTTCGACCTTCCTGCATCCACGCTCGACGGACTCGTGGCGATGATCAT
>VFZP01000624.1 GCA_016871115.1 Acidobacteriota bacterium | reverse complement strand
GTAGCCGTTCTCGTTTTCGGGCCGGAGATAGCCGGTGTGCTTATACGGATACGGCGCGCCTTCCGGCCCTTTTACCAGCTTCAGGCTCCACGGAATTTCGTTGTGATTGATGTAGAGCATGTCTTGCCCGGCCACCCAGCTCGCGCCGCCCCAATTGGCGCCGCCGTGATAGCCGGGGCACACGAGCACTTCTTTGTCCACGCGCGGCGGCGTGAACATCGGCGCTATGTCCACGTCCTTCATGCGCTCGGCGCTGGTGGTTTCCGCGGCGGTGACGCCCAAGCGGCTGAACGGCGGCGGCTGCGTGGCGATCGGCTGCGTGGGCCACGACTCTTCGCCGGGCACAGTGGACTTCGGCACCGCGCGCTCTTCAATTGGATACAGCGGCTCGCCCGCCACGCGATCGAGCAAATACACCCAGCCTTGCTTGGATACCTGCACCACGGCGTCGCGCATGCGCCCGTTGTGGCGCACGGTGACGAGGTTCGGCGCGCAGGGAAAGTCGTAATCGAACAGGTCGTGGTGCACGGCCTGGTAGTGCCACACACGCTCGCCGGTTTCGGCCTTCGGGCAGACGATGCAGTTGCCAAACAGGTTCATCCCCTTGCGGTCGCCGCCCCAGAAATCTAAGGTAGGCGAGCCGGTGGCGACGTAGACGAGCTTGCGCGCGTGGTCCACTGAGATGCCACCCCAGCAGTTGGCGCCGCCTGAGCGTTTCCAGGCATCCGCGGGCCAGGTGTCGTAGCCGAACTCGCCGGGATGCGGAATAGTGTGGAAGATCCACTTGCGCTTGCCGGTGTGGCAGTCGTACGCGCGGATGTGGCCCGGCGCTTCTTTGCGCGGGCCCTCGCCGGGGCGCGTGGAGATGATGAGCAGATCGCCGACGATGACGCCGGGCGTGGTGGCTTCGATGCGCGACTCGGGTTCGAGTTCGCGGTCGAGGTCCTCGCGCACGTGGATGGCGCCGCCTTTGCCGAACGAGTCGATGAGTTTGCCGGTTTTGGCGTGGATGGCGAGGATGTGTTCGCGCACGGGCGCAAAGATCCGCTCATCGCCGCGCGGGCCCTTCCGGTACGTGACGCCGCGCGAAGCCCCCGCCGCGCCACCGCGCCGCGCCGTGGCCGTGAAGCTGGTGTTGGTCCATAGCACTTTTCCGGTGTGCGCTTCGATGGCGTGCGTGTGGAGATCGTAGCCGGAGACGCACATCACGCCGTCGACAACGATGGGGTTGCACTCGATGAGCCCGACGGGCCGAGCGCGCGCCGGGAAGTGATCGATGGTCCAAGCCACTTCGAGGCGGCTGACGTTGGTGGTGTTGATCTGATCGAGCGGCGAGTAGCGCGACGAGTGCGCGTCGGCGGAGTACTCGCGCCACTCGCTGGGCGGCGGAGCGGCTTAGGCAGCGAGGGTGGCGGCGGTGGTGGAGGCTCGGAAGCGGCGGCGGTCCATGTCAGCCAATGAGCGTGTCGCATTGGGGAGTCAATGAGGAAGCAGTGCGGCGCACTTTGGCGTGTGGCGCCGGAGCCGGTCTATCAGCGCGTCGCGTGAAACCCTTCTCGCGGCAGCCTGCGCTGCCAGTTTCTCCATCAGCAGGCCGCCGTTGGAATGGAATTGGTGTACCAGAAAGTCATCTGGACTCATGATCGCCAAATCATCCTAAGGGGCTTGCAATAAATAGAACAACAGAGTAGGACGTAGCTCTGGCAGCGTACTGCTGGGCGTGAGCCTCGGTTTTCACGAGCCCAAGGCGGACCACGGCCAATATCGACATCGCGTCGGGCGGGAGGTGGCGAACCAACAGTCGCGTCCGATTGTGTTAT
>VFZP01000623.1 GCA_016871115.1 Acidobacteriota bacterium | reverse complement strand
CGCCACGCTCTGTTGTGAAAGAGAGACGCGGCGGCCGGGCTGACGCCCTGCCGCCGCGCTGGATTCCCGGGTGGGGGGAAGCGGTCGTTAATGAACTGGGGACTCGGCAGCCGGCCGGGGGGGGGGGATCCCGGAGCAAGCTGCCCATCACCACGTCACACAGTGCTTCCACGTATTCCTGCGAGATGGAGCCCTGTTCCACCATGAGGCGGTAGAAGAGAGGGCCGTAGAGAGCATCGAGGGCAACGTCGGAAAAAACTTCACCCCGAATCTCGCCCCGGCGGACTCCACGTTGCAGAATTTGCTGTGCTTCCGCCCGGCGGGCTAAAAGGAGCTGTGAGCGGAACGAATCGAGTACGTCCGGTTCTTCCTGGGCCACGCCGATGATCATGGCTATGCGTTTACCCTTGGCGCTATTGAACAGCAGAGCAACGTTTTGCATCTGGCGGCAGAAGTCCTCGCGAACCAAGCCGGTGTCGGTGAGGGGGAGATCCGGGTCGGTTTCTTCCATGAGCGCTTCGCACACCAGCCGGGGTTTGCTGGACCACCAACGGTAGATGGTGGCTTGGCCTGCCTGGGCCATCGCCGCCACGCCTTCAACGGTCAGTTTGGCGTAACCGACTTTGTCCAATAACTGTAGCGTTGCGTTAAGGATAGCTCGCCGAACACTGTCCGAGCGAGGCCTGCCGGGGGATTTGTGGGGAATGGTCGTGAGCACCGACATGGGCAAGAGACCGATCACGCCGGAGAAAACTCGCGAGCTGATCCGCGCCTACTATGCTTGCACCACGTACACCGACACGCAGATCGGCAAAGTGCTGGATGAACTCGACCGCAAGGGGCTGACGGCGAACACGACAGTGGTGCTGCTCGGCGACCATGGCTGGCATCCCGGCGAACACAGCCTGTGGGCGAAGACCACGAACTTCGAACTCGACACCCGCGCGCCGTTGATCATGGCCGGCGCTGGCGTGAAAGCCCGTGGGCAGCAAGCCGCGGGGCTGGTCGAATTCGTCGATCTATACCCAACGCTCTGCGACGTTTGCGGGCTGGCCGCTCCGTCACACCTCGAAGGCCACTCGATGAAACCGCTCCTCGAAAAGCCAATGCAGCCGTGGAAACAGGCCGTGTTCAGCCAGTTCCCTCGCCCGTATCGGGGCAAGAAGCCCATACAGGGCATGGGCTACTCGGTGCGCACGGAGCGATACCGCCACACCGAATAGCGCATGGACAAGGCCCCGGAGAACGCCGTTGAGCTTTACGATCATGCGAGTGACCCGCGCGAGACCGTGAACATCGCCGCGCGCCCGGACAGCCAAGCGATCGTCGAAAAGATGCGCGAGACACTGCGCTCCGGCTGGCGCGCCGCCCTTCCGCCACAATCGAGGAAGTAAGAGAATGAATCACACTCGCAGAAGTTTTCTCGCCGGTGCGGCCGGCGCAGGTTTTGCCGTGCAGAACCGAAAGCCCAATGTCCTTTTCATCGGCGTCGATGACTGGCGCGATTGGGTCGGCTGTCTTGGCACGCATCCGCTCGTGAAGACGCCCAACCTCGACCGGCTCGTCGCACGAGGACTGCTCTTCACCAACGCTCATTGCGCCGCTCCGGTCTGCAACGCCTCGCGCACTGCGTTGATGACCGGGATGAACCCCACCACGACAGGCGTCTACGCGAACAGCCAATGGTGGCGGCCGGCTTGGCCCGACGTCGTTACGCTGCCCGGCTGGTTCAAGCAGAACGGCTATCATGTCGCGGGCGGCGGCAAGATGTTTCATCACGAGCCCGGCTTCAACGATCCCGGCGCCTGGCACGACTATTTCTAT
>VFZP01000622.1 GCA_016871115.1 Acidobacteriota bacterium | reverse complement strand
ATAGGCCGTGCCATGGAGCTCATTGGTTCCCGACTTGATCGCGATGTTGACGATGGCTCCGCCGGCTCGGCCGAACTCGGCCGAGTAGTTCGAGGTTTGGACCTTGAACTCCTGTACGGCATCGACCGACGGGATCACCACGGCAACGCCCTCGATGGCCGAGTTGTTCTCGGCGCCGTCCAGGAGAAAACTATTGTGCTCCGCGCGAGCGCCATTGGCGGTGAGCAGTTCGCCCTGCTGGCGTGTGCGGCGCGTTCCGTCGCCTGGCGAGCCGCGCGTGGTACCCGGAACCAGCGAGCCGAGGCGGACGAAGTTGCGGCCATTCAGCGGCAACTGGACAACGGTCTGATTGTCCACCACCTGGCTGATGCCCGACTGGTCAGTCTGAATGAGCGGCGCACCCTCCTTTATGGTGACTTGCTCGGTGACCTGTCCCACTTCGAGCCGAACGTCGATGCGTACGGTTTGATCGACAAGCAAGTCAAACGGGCCTTGCACATACTTCTTGAAGCCCGTGACCTCGACGGAGATCTCGTACCGGCCGATGGGCAGGTCGGCGAAGGCAAACGTCCCGGAGGCGCTCGTCAAAGCGGTCAACCGGGCGCTCGTTCCAACGTTCCGAGCCACCACGGAGGCGGAAGGAACGATGCCACCTGAGGTATCCGAAACGACGCCAACGATGCGCCCCCTGGTCGTCTGGCCCAGCGCGGTCAGACCGGCACACAATAGGAAGGCGGCGCACCTGATCATTAGCGTTAATTGTAGTGGCGACGTTAGCCGGTGTCAATTTCATTTGGCAATTCCGCCCCTTCTGGTTATCATTAACGGGTGTGTATCCTGATCCCACTCTTGCTGGTTTCCTCCGGTCTCCTCGCTCAGGACTCTGGATTCAGGGGTGATGTGACCGGCATTCGGGTCATCCGCCACGTTGACAAGCACCCGGAGTCCTGGCGATTGTGGCAGCCGTTTATCGCGCAGTGGAAGCGTCGTCAGCTGGTTATCGCCTTCGGCGCCATGGCGAACGGAAAGAAGGACATGGGCTCGATCCTGGCCAGCGTCTCCACCGACGACGGCGACAGTTGGGACGAGCCGGTGGCGATCTTCGATCATCGGATACGCCAAGGCTCGCAGCAATATGGTTACGCCAATCCCGTCCTGTTCCGCCCACCGGGCCAGGAAGTCATCTGGTGCTTCGCGATGCGATGTCCACTCAACTACACCAACAGTGAAGACTCGCATCTGACCGCGGCCTACACGGCCGATGGCGGCCGCACCTGGACCCAGGTGGAATTGGCGATGGACTACGGCGGTCCACTGATCCTCAACGCAGGCATTGAGCCCGTGGAAGTGAACGGCCAACAGCGGTACCTGCTGCCCGCGCACCGTAACACTCTGCAAAAGGACGAGCGCGGTTCACGAGATCACTTCGTGCTCAGCAGCAGCAGCTTGCTCGAGTGGCGGCTGGAATCGTACATTCCACAGCCCTCAACCGGCAACAAGGTGTTCCTGCACGAAGGGAATATCGCGCCGGGCGACGTGGCGGGTGAGTTGAAGATCATGATGCGCACGGCCGGATACGAGGATGCATCTCAAACGACCAATCCGCCCCGCGCGTATTCGAGCGTGAGTAAGGACAGTGGCCGCACCTGGAGCCCGGCGCAAGCCGAACCCGACCTGCATAACGCCAAGTCAAAGAGCTACTACGGCCGAGCGAAGGACGGCACACAGGTATACGTCTATAGCGACGGCCCCGCCCAGCCGGCCAAGGGCGCTCGCACGTCGCTGCGCTACAAGACGAAGGCTCCCGGCGGAGCCTGGAGTGAAGAGAAGACGTTCTACGACGCCGGCA
>VFZP01000621.1 GCA_016871115.1 Acidobacteriota bacterium | reverse complement strand
CAAGGGACTCGAACTGGCCGTGGCTTGCGCGAAAGCGGCCGACGAACTCAAGGCGGAGGACATCCGCATCCTCGACGTGCGCAAGGTGTCGAGCATCACCGACTACCTGGTCGTTTGCACCGGCACATCGATGCCGCAGTTGCGCGCGATCCTACGCGATGTTTCGGGCAAGGTCGGCGAGGCGTACGGCGTGCGCCCGGTGCACAGCGAGGGCCGGGCGGACACCCGCTGGGTGGTGCTCGACTACATCGACGTGATGGTGCACGTGATGGATCCCGAGTTGCGCGGGTTCTACGGGCTCGAGGCGTTGTGGAAGGATGCGCCTGAAATCAGTTGGCGCGCGATCGACGTGCCGAAGTCCGCTTGATGCCGCGGCGCTCCCGGGTATCGTGCCCGAAGCCATGCTCCGCTGTCTCGCGTTTTCCACGGTGCTTTCGCTGGCGTTTTCCGCCGCGCTGCACGCCCGCACGCCGCTGCCCGGTCATGCGGAGCTTCGCTGGATCAGCGCGTCGCGCAGTTGCCCGCCCGGCGGATCGGTGGACACCGCGGTGCGGATGACGATCGACCCCGGTTGGCACACGTACTGGCTCCATCCGGGTGAGGCGGGGCTGCCCGTTGAATTCAGTTGGACCTTGCCCGACGGTTGGTCGGCGGAACCCGTGGGTCATCCGGTGCCCGAGCGATTTGTCAGCGCCGGCCTCACCGGCTTTGGTTATTCGGGCGTGGTGTGTTTTCCCGTGCGGCTCACCGCGCCGCGCGGGTTCACTGGCGAGGCGCGGCTGGAAGCGAATGTGACTTGGCTGGCCTGTAGCGATGCCGGGTGCGTGCCCGGCGAGCGGTTGCTGCCGTTGGTGCTCACTGCGGGCGAGCCCTCTGCCACGCCGGAAGCCGCGCAAATCGATGCCGCGCGGCGAACCATTCCGTCGCCCGCGAAGGGGGTGGCTCTCGAGGTGGTGATGGAGGGAGAGGACGCGTTGCGGCTCACGCTGACCACGGCGGATCCGGCGCTCGATCCCGCGGGTGCCGCGGTGTTTTCACTGACTCCCAAGTTGATCGATCCCTCGACCGAGATCCGCTTTTCCGGCAAGGACGGCCGCTGGTCGGCCCGGGTGCCGCTGTGCGATTATTTCGCGCCGCCCTTGCGCGAGTGCACGTTGGTGATCGCGGGGCGGCCCCGTCCCTGGCAGGTGGGCTGGCAGGCACCGCCGCCCCCCGAAAAAAGCAATTCGACAAACGGGGCATCCTCGGCAAAGTGACCAGATCCCCCAACCCAACGAACCCACCCCCATGAAATCCATCCTCCGTTTCGCCGCTGTTGCCGCCACTTTCGCCATTTTGCATGCCGCCGAAATCGGCCAACCCGCCCCGGCGATTTCCGCCAAGGACACCAAGGGCATGTCCATCGACCTCGCCGCGCTCAAAGGCAAGGTGGTCGTCCTCGAATGGATCAACTTCGATTGCCCGTTCGTCAAAAAACACTACGCCAGCGGCAACTTGCCGAAACTCCAGCAAAGCGCCGCCGCCAAGGAGGTCGTCTGGATCAGCGTGAATTCATCGGCCGAGGGCAAGCAGGGTCATCTCGCCGCCGCCGATCTGGAAACACGCGCTGCCACTGAAGGCAGCAAGGCGGCGCACTTGTTGGTCGATGCCGACGGCACGGTGGGCAAGGCCTATGGTGCCAAGGTGACCCCGCATCTCTTCATCATCGGCAAGGATGGCAAGCTCGCCTATGATGGAGCGATTGATTCGAAGGCGAGCACCGACGCGAAGGACATCGCATCCGCCGTGCCGCTTTTTGCCAACGCTCTCGACGCGCTGATCGCCGACAAGGAAGTCGCCGATGCGAAGAACAAGCCGTACGGCTGCGGAGTG
>VFZP01000620.1 GCA_016871115.1 Acidobacteriota bacterium | reverse complement strand
TCCCAGTCTTGTCATCTCATCCTCAGTGACATGGCAGGTCTGGCCTGACAGTATGCCGGTGACATTCCGGAAGGCTCTAGCGAAATGCGTGCCTCCGCCATCGATCGTCAATTCGCGAATGTTGGTGTCGTGCTTGGAGCCCCGCATCTTCAGTACCGTGATGCCGCGCCGCATCTCGCCAATCATCTCCACATAGCGAAGAAAAATGATGGAATCGGTAATGGTGGAAACATGGGCCTCGGTGACTGAGGTGCCGCCTACCAGGGTGGGGGTGGTGGCAGTGAACAGGCCCGCGATTTCCCGGT
This sequence comes from Acidobacteriota bacterium, assembly GCA_016871115.1. GTDB lineage: Bacteria > Acidobacteriota > Terriglobia > Bryobacterales > Bryobacteraceae > VFZP01. The sequence continues at coordinate 1,594 of VFZP01000620.1, read as the reverse complement.
GCTTGATAAAGGAAGTGAGCCCGACGACAAACTCGCGGTAGGCTTTCAGGCTGCCCACGCGCTCCAGCGCCGAGAGGCTATCGACAGCCATGCGGTCTGGCTTGAAGTCCTCCACGGCGCGCTTCATCATGAGCAGATGCTCTTCGAGTCCGTCGTGCTCGGGGTAGGTGCAAACCACACGCAGCAACCCGCGCTGCTCCAGATCCTCAAAGTCCATCCCCCAGCCGGTCGCGTTCCGGAACAACTGATCACGGCTTTCTTCAAAAGCAAACAGCAGGCATCGCTCGCCCTGCCGCGCGCCGCCGGCGATGAATTCGGTGCTGATCAGGGTCTTCCCACAACCCGTGGCGCCGGTGATCAAAATGATGGAGTCGCGGAAGAAGCCGCCGCCGCACATGACATCCAGTCCAGCGTTTCCGTATGGCACGCGGGTGAATGAGGAGCGCTGTTTGAGTTCCAGCGCCGAGAGCGGAACCACCACGATGCCTTCGCCGGAGATAACGGTGAACGGAAACTCGCCGCGTTGGTGACGAGTGCCGCGGAACTTCAGTACTTCGACGGTGCGGCGGCGCTTTTCCTCCTGCAGCGAGTTGCGCAGAATGATGATGTTGTCCGCGACAAACTCTTCCACGCCATGCCGACTGATATCGCCATATTCGTCCACACGTTCCGCCGTCAGTACGGACGTAACTCCCAGGCGCTTGAGGATCGCCGCGATGCGAAACAAACTCCCGGCGAACGGTGCCGGCGCTCGGCAACTGGGCAAACAGCGCACCCAAGGAATCGAGCGATACGCGCCGTGCGCCCAACTTCTTGACGGCATGCTCGATCCGGGCGGCCAATGCGCCGAGGTCGTAATCGCCGCTCACCATGGCCGTGTCCCGCTCCGGCGAAGCATCGACAAACACCCACTTGCCTTCCGCTTCCCAGCGCGCCACGTCTCAGGCGAGACCGAGGAGATTGCGGCGAATGTCGGCCGGCGGCTCTTCGAACGTAACAAACACACGAGGCTCATTGGCCTTCTGGATGCCGGCGGCGAGAAATTGCGAGGCCAGTACGGTCTTGGCGCTGCCGGCGCTTCCGGCCACGAGCGTGGTGCGATCTTTGGGCAGGCCTCCTTCGGTGATCAGATCCAGCCCCGGAATCCCCGTCCCAAGTTTCTCGAGCGGAGGCGGGATCGCGATGGGTTCATTCACTTGACAGATTTTCAGGTTCCTTGTTGGTGGGATCGGGTACAAGCAGGTCGAGTCCAAGCAGCACCTCTTCGCGGTCGGACAGGTCACCGACGATGCGGCGGATGGGCAGCGGCAGTTGGCGAATCAGCATCGGCGTGGCCAGGATCTTTTCGTCCTCGGCCAGTTGTGGACGTTCCAGCACGTCGATGATCAGGATCTCGTCCTCGCCGCCGAGATCATGCTCACAGATCCGGCGCAGGTTGGCAATCGCTGCCGTGGTACGTCCGGTGTTGCCGATGATATAAAGCTTCAGTAGAGTCTAAGCCACCCATTCAGCCCTCCCCGGGCCGGCCTGACGGATAGTGGTAGTTCCGGTAAAACGCCGCCAGATGGCCCATCAGGTTCAGCACCATGATCCG
>VFZP01000619.1 GCA_016871115.1 Acidobacteriota bacterium | reverse complement strand
CTCGCGGTTGAACTTTCTTCGTGACACGGACATGACTCAAATTCTCCTTTGGGAATTTTTGTGTGTCTAGACTCGTGTCTCAAATTTGGGGACAACTCCAAGATCTATCTGCTGTTGTATGGGACTGGGATGCGCGGCGGTCCGGCCACGGCGACGGTCGGGGGTGTGGCTGTGCCGGTCGTGGGTCCGGTTGCGCAGGGGCAGTACCAAGGGCTGGATCAAATCAATCTTGGGCCGCTACCGCTGCGGATTGGACCGGGGCAAAGGCAGATAGTGATTCGGCAGGGCGACGCGCTGGCGAATGAGGTGACGGTGACGTTTAGCGCGGCGCGGTAGCGGCTTGCCGGGATTGATAGACTTTCAGCGCTTCGGCCGCTTCGGCGGCGCGGCCGAGGCGTTGATAGGCCCGCGAGAGTTGGAGCTGGATAGCGCCGTCGGGGTCGTTCGCTTTCGCCGCGATGAGATGCGGCAGCGCGGCGGCAGGCTGTTCGGCGGCCAATAGCGCGCGGCCGAGGAGCCCTCGGAGGCCCGGTTTGACTGGGTTCTTTTTGAACTCGGCTTGTAGCGGCGCGAGGGCGGACTGAGCGTCGCCCGATTCAAGCAGCGCAGCGCCGAGTTCGAACGGCATGGCGTGTTTCTTAAGAAGAGGGATGGCGATTTCGAAATCACGATTGGCGCTGAGCGAGAGGGCGTACTTGCGTTCGTAGCGCGCTTCGTTGGGCTTCATCTCGAACGCCTTCTTGAAGTTAGCGGCGGCGTCGGCGTGTTGGCCCTTCATCGAGGCGGCCTCAGCCTTGATATCGTACAGCTCCGGCGAAGGCGGCAGCGCCTCAAGTCGCTGAAACGCTTCTAAGGCCTTGGCGGAGTGGCCGATGGCTTCGGCGAACGCACCGCTTGGCGGAACATTTTTCTCGAGCTTCGCCTCGGCTTCCGCCAGCGCCGGCTCATTCGTTTGCCGATAGATCTCGGCGAGGGCGGCGTGCGCGCCGGGGAAATCGGGCTGCATCTTTAGCGCCTGCCGGTAGAGTTCGGCGGCGGCTTTGTATTGCTGATCCTCGAACTTCGTTCGCGCAAGCAACGCCGCCCAGGGCGCGGAACCGGGTGTGAGGCGAGCGTAGATTTGGCGAGAGAGATCGACGTGCGCGCGGCCGAGTCCGTGGAAGACGCGGGGATCGTTGGGCGTGTTGATCGCAAGGGCGTCGTAGAGCTTGATGGCATCGCCGAAGCGCGCGAGCATCATGTAGGCCGTCGCCAGTTCCAACTGGCCGACAGGTTGATTGGGCTGCGCGGCGTGATAGCGTTCGAGCGGTTGGACGGCGCGCTCCGGGCGATCGAGCTTTAATTCCGCGGCGCCCAGAAAAAGATTTGCCGGAGTCATTTTCGGATCTTTTTGTAGCGTGAGGCCGCACTGCTTCACGGCTTCGGCGTAGTGGCCGGCGGAGTGATTGGCGAGGCAGAGGTTCAAGAGGATGCCGGGGTGGCCGGGGAGTGACTTGAGGATTTGCGAGTAGAGGCCAATGGCTTCGTCGAAGCGTCCGGCTGCCATGGCCGTCTTGGCTTGTTGACTCAGCGCGCCGGGGTCGGCGGCTTGGAGGAAGAGGAGTACGAGAAGCCGCACGTTACTTCATCGCCGCCTTGGAACGCGCGAAGGCGCGGGCCGTGATTTGTGCGCGGTATTCGGCCAGATCGCGGCCGAGTTGAATGGTCTTCTGGAGCGGTTTGAGATCGACCCCGTGCAGCGAGAAGTCGCCGGATTTGAGGCGCTGCTGCGCGCGGATCAGCGTCGGGTCTTGCACCGCGATCATCGCTTCGTAATGGACATCGTCATGGATGCCGTTTCGCGTGTGCCAGGCGTGATCGGGCTGTTTTCCGGGTGGCGGGGTTCTGTCGATCTGCACGATGCCGCGCTTTTTCAAGAAG
>VFZP01000618.1 GCA_016871115.1 Acidobacteriota bacterium | reverse complement strand
CGCGGGTGCTGTCATACCAGTCGCCATCGAGGTGTAACAGCGCGATCTGCCGCACTTCCGCCGTGGGCACTGTGTCTTGAAAAAGGCCTTTGACCAGATGTGCACCCTCCAGCACGCCGAGGCGCTTCAGCAGTCCGCGCACCTCGTTGTATTCACCCCGGCAGGTGCCGGTGCTGGCCCGGGCGAGCTCGAAGTCAGGATCCTCCGCACTGGGAGGTGGCAGCCCCTCGAAAGTGTCGAAGATCCAGAGTTCCCGGGGCTGGCCTAGTTGGCGGCAGGCCAGGCCCATTAGCGCGGCGCAGCCGCCCCGCGCGGTGCCACATTCTGCGAAAGCACCAGCCACGCCTTGCTGCGACACCGCTACAACGGCATCGTAGATGCCGCGGAGCCGTGCGTGGCTCATCATGCTGTGGGAGGAGACCTGCCGATGCAGCCGGCCGAATCCGCCGGGTAGCAATCGGTCGCGCCATTCGGCAAACGCATTAAGGCCATCCACCCAATGATTGCGATGGCGCTTCCGCTCCGCCCGGAAGGCTTGGACGGCGGGCAGAGGATTGGAGCTAACTTTCATGCCGGACACTTGGGCAACCCTAAATCGGCCGGCGCGCAAAGCAAGGTAAAGGACCCGCCGCGCGGCGGGTTTCCCGGCGGAATAAGATTTGCAAGTGCCGCTCAGGCGAAAAGTTCTGGGAAGATTTGGTTTGCCCGCATGGCCCTCATCCTCAAAAACGGCGCGGTGTTTCTCCATGTCCCGAAGACGGGGCAACTGGGTCACGGTGGTCCTGTGCGAAGGCGGCCTCGCCCGGGTACAAGTACGCGGACATGAGCCGTCTGCTGGCACAGGTAAACGGGTAGAGCAACCCGTTGGTGGGGCTACCTGTGGTTGCGCCGGATTCAAGCGGCACTGCACCCAAGCCGTTCATGTTCTGCTTCGTCCTTCATCCACTGAAGTGGTATGAGTCGTGGTTAAAATACATGGCTCAGCCCGCAACTGGCGCGCGTGGGGCAGCCGGCAGGACTTGTTCGACTGGCACCCCAACACCGTTCTCAACGGCTGCGGCGCGTCGGAGTTCAACCAGTCCGTGCGCAACGTGGTGGCCAAGTGGTCGGGCTATGCCGACTGCGCACCACAGCACGACCACCTCAAGTGGCTCAACCTCAACTTCGACAAGGACTTCGTCATGAACTGCCAGCCCCGAGCCGGAGCAAATCGTGGTGTGGGAGCTGGAGCTGCGCGCCCGCGTGCTGGTACTCGAGCTGGCGCGCTGCGGCGTTACGGCTACGCGGCCGACCTTCCAGCGGCTTTTCAGTTGTCCGTTCTTGGCCAGTTCCCCTACCGTGACTTCATTGCTAGCCATTGCAACCAACCTTCCATCTACAGGGGAATGATTCAGCCTGCCTGTCGCTTAGGTAGTGGCATCGCCGATCCCCGCGCCAGTGTGCGAATCATGAACTTCCTTATTACCGCGGCAGTTCTCACTGCGGGCTAAAGCTGAATCGCTGCATGGCCTTTCGCCCGTCCGCCACCACCCTCCAGCCAGAGATGTCCGCCGAGGAATTGTCGGCCCTCCGGCAATGGCTCACCGCGTCAGAACTGCGCGGACCGCATCTGGAAGTTGGCACCGCTGCCGGCGGCACGCTCTGCTTCATGCTGGGCTGCTACGCGCCGGAGCGCCGGCCGGCATTTTCGGTTGTGGACACGATGGCTTACTTCCCAAACCAGTTCGACATCGTGCGCGGCAATTTGCGCCAGCACGGCATTGCTCCGGAGGCCGTGGACTTCCGCATCGCGCGCAGCAATGAGGCTTTCGAGCACTCTGCGGCGACCGGCGAGCGGTTCGGCTTCATCCTCGTGGACGCCTCGCATAAGATCCGCCATGTCATGGCCGACCTGCGATGGTTGCGACTGCTCGAGGTTGGCGGACTGGCGTGCT
>VFZP01000617.1 GCA_016871115.1 Acidobacteriota bacterium | reverse complement strand
ATGATGCGGTCCGGCGACCACCTCCAACTCGGCACCCGGCACCCGGTGCAGAACAAGCGGCCAAACCTCCTCGCGCAAAAACCGGAAGGCCGTGACGTTCGGAAAGTGACGGAACGAGCCGACGAACAGGACACGCTGGGAGTCCGGCTCCGGCGCAGGCCGGAAGCGCTCCAGGTCCACCCCGTTCGGGATGACAACGGTGTTATCCAGCAGTGGCGCGTCCTTGCCGGCCATCACGACGAGCTTTCCGCGAATCCCCTTTTCGAAGCGCCGCCAGCGCCAGGCGTTCCACCGGTTCGCAAGCGAGGGCTGGCGGCGTTCGATCTGCTCGTAAAGATCGTAGGTCACGTCGTGCGCCACCACCACGCCCTTCGCATAGCGCGCCAAATGGGTGTACTCGGCTTGCACCAGCGGCAGTGCGTCGCGTTCGATCCGTTCGAGCATTGCCTGCGAGCGGAACTCGCGCACCTCCGGCGGGGCGAAGCTGGCCCAGCGCGGTTCGCGGTAGCGGGGCATATCGAACAGAACCGCCTGGTGCACCCAGTCCATCACCGGACCCGGCTCCGCGCCGGGTTCGGCGAAGCAGTAGTAGTTGACGTCGAACTCCTTGGCTGCCTCGCGCAGCAGCGCGTGAATGCGCACGGCGCCGCCGTGGCCCAGCGGCCAGGGGAAGTACGGAGCCACAATGCCCACACGCGGCCGGCCCGTCAACGGGCGGCCGGCCCATACGGCCACTTCGCGCGCTTCACGGGAACGCTCCCGCGCCCAGGGCCACCACCGGGGCCGCAGCCAGATGCGGTCCAAAGGAACGCCGCGCCAGAAGAGAAGCGAGGCGATATCGGCTCGAAGATGGTGGCGTTCGCCGCGTTCGTTGAAGGCCAGAAGATGGTGCGGAGCCGATCGAAACGCCAGTGTCCGCAACGGATGCGGCTTCGCGCCGAGCAGGAAGGGGGCAAGTCCGATTCGTGTGCTGCCCAGGTCGAGCGGTCCGCCATTCCAGGTGCGGCAGGGCAGGCCGTCGATCTCGCGGCCCTGGCACACCACAATGTGCTCGCGCCCGGGCTCCAGCGCGTGGATCTCCTCGTACATGGCGCGAACGCGCGCCGCATCCCCGCTGGCGAAGTAGACGACGGCGGCGTCAGGATCCTTGCCAAGCAGCTTCCATAGCCACGCCGGCATTAGCGTTCCTTCGTCAAATGGAGAAGGCCGATCCCGAGCAGCGGAACTCCCGCGGTGATGGAGCACACCGGGCCAAACCCCTGTTTATCGATGATCCGCCCCACCCAAGGCAGGAAGAAGAAGTTCATGAGGCCGAACGCACAGGTAAGCGCCGCAACGTTAAACGCTGCGCGCCCCGGTCCGAAAATGTCGATCGGGAGCGCGTAGAGATTTACGCTCACCGCCGAGGCGCAGAAGTAACTCACGCTGATGAGAAGCGCCGCGCCGATTGGCGAGTTCGACATCGGCACCAGGCCCGTCGTCAACGCAATTAACACGGCGCCAAGCAGCGCGGCGCGCCGGCGCGCGTCCGAAGCTTTCATCCCGGCCCGGATCATGCGCAGGGAGACCGCCCCGCCCGCTAGACCGCCAAACCCTCCGAGCAACGCCGGAATCCACGCCACGGACCGGTTGGCCCGCACGTGGTCCATGCCGAGCGCCTTAACGAAATAGATGGTCGTGAAGTTCGTCCAAAGGCTATAGACGGTCATGGCCAGAACGGTGGCTGCGACGATGCCCCAAAACGGCACGGACCGCAATAGGTCGCCGATGGGGGCGCGCGGAGCCGCGACAGCGGCCGCCTGTACCGGCGCGCGCCGCGCCGCGAACCACCACAGCGGAATCCAGACGAAACCCAGCGCACCGGCGGCCAAAAACGCGCTGCGCCAACCGTAGAGCGGCGCCATGTACGCCGCCAGCGGCGGCGCCGTGATGAGCCC
>VFZP01000616.1 GCA_016871115.1 Acidobacteriota bacterium | reverse complement strand
GCGCTGCGCCACGTTCCCAGGTCTTTTCGGAGCCAATCAGCCGGAAGGTTGGATCCTGCGAGAGCCGCTCGGCATCGTTGACATCCTCGTAGCCAGCAATCCGGCTGTAGACGGACTGGCGCAGTAAGTCCGCCAGCGGAAGCTGGGTATTCTTGCCGCGCCGTGAGTCGGTCAGGTGTTGGGCAATGAGATCACCGAAGCCCAGCCGCTCGTCCAACTCACGCACCAGGATCAGACCGCCATCGTAGGTAACGCGCAATCCCTGGCAGTCGATCTTGAGAAGGCCGTTGCAAGAGAGCTGAAACGGCTGGTTTTGTTTGTCACCCATTGGGTACTGTCCTCCGCAGGGGCCTTCGCTGCCTTCAAACCCTCATGGATATTGCTGCGGACGAGCATCCGGGAGATTCGCACGCGCGGCTCAAAACGGAAATGTGGGCATATACGTCTCTCCTATTATCGGACGCGCGCATGCCACGTGCTATTACATTGACCTTGTTGCCCTCGATGCGCAAAGCCGTCACACATCTTCGCCAGGCTGACCCGGTGCTGGCCGCCCTCATCGAACGCGTCGGCCCGTTCAAACCTCAATACGCCGAGCCCACGTTTCGCGCCCTGGCCCGATCCATCGTCTTCCAGCAACTCCACGCACGCGCCGCCTCCACCATCTACGCGCTCCTCGAAGCCGGATGTGGGGAGGAAGGCGTTCCGCCCGCCGCGCTCGCCCGGCTCCGGCTGCCCAAGCTCCGCACGTTCGGATTGTCGGCGCAGAAGAGCGCGTATCTCAAAGATTTTTCCGAGCGGACGGCCGGCGGTGAGCTTGACTTCGCGGCGCTCCCTGCCCTGCCCGACCGAGACGTGATCGCCGTCCTCACGCGCGTGAAGGGCGTCGGCGTCTGGACCGCGCACATGTTCCTGCTGTTCGCCCTGCGCCGCCCCGACATTCTGCCCGTGGGCGACTACGCCATCCGCGCCGCGATGCAGAAAGCCTTCGAACTCCCCGGCCTCCCCAGGCCCCCCGAAATAGAGCACATCGCCGCGCCGTGGCGGCCCTGGGCCAGCGTGGCATCGTGGTACCTCTGGCGGAGTCTCGACGGGCCTGCCGCACCGTGAGCTAGGTGTTTCCCCTAAAGCCCCCACTCCTGGTGGCCGATTTACCTACGAGCCCCCTTTTTATCTATGGAAACGTACGCCACCACCGCCGAGTCGACTGCCGTCCACACCGTTAGCCCTGCGCAGAAGGAAGAAATGCTGGCGCTTGTCCGCCGCCACCAGAGTATCTCGCCGGACACAGCATCGGCCTCAAATCTGCTGGCTCTCGTGGAGGCGCTCCTCGACACTGCCCGACCGGCTTCGGCTAAACAAGTACACCGGGCAAGTGGATCAACGGCATCCGAATATCGACCATAGCATCGATTCTTTCGAGGCGCTGCGAAGCGGGGAGATATTGCCCAGGACACTCGAGGTCTTCGAACCGGTGGAGTATGTCGCCTACGACCCTCGAGTCACGCTCTTTTTCGATTTTCGGTGCGGGTTAAATTACAATCTGGCGGACAAAGGCGACCGTGCAATTGTCGAACGGCTTACCGCGCTCGACATCGAATATCTCGAAGCAGGCATACTCCGTCCCACCGCGATGTGCGGCATATTTAAGCGGCCCGGCGCTTAACGCCAGCCCGCCACCAACTGCTCCAGCTCCCGATTGCGTTTCCGCAGCGCGTTCAACTCGGTCAACATTGGTGGGGCGTCCAGAACAGCCTGGGTCCAGCCAACAGCACCAGGCCTATTCCGTTTTGGAAGTGAACTGGTTTGGCCCAATGAGGTGATGCCGGCTCACCGCTTCGCGTCCTGCGGGCAGGCGTTGTTGCCAGAACTCATCCAGTCCCAATTGCTGCCAGAGTTCGCAGGCTAACCAGCAGTTGCCGTACATACGCGGACGTTTCAACTCCAGACCGCTCA
>VFZP01000615.1 GCA_016871115.1 Acidobacteriota bacterium | reverse complement strand
CGGTTTCCGAAGCCTATCATCGCCCGCCCCGGATTGCGCAAGGGCCGAGTTGCGCGCCGTCTGGCGGCACGGGGCGGGTTGGGCTAGCGCTGGGGCAAACCAGCACCGGAGCCCCCTAAGTTCGACAGAAAAATCGCTAAGCGATTGATATTATTTATGCTAAGAAGCCAAAAATGTGACAACGGCGGTGAGGTCAGGCGGGTTTTGGTAGGTTCAGGGCATGGAAGAGATCCAGTTGCTCCGGGGTGGTTTTGCTCAGGCCGTGGAAGCTGCGCGTGCCGGCATGGGTGGTGTGTTTCTGGATGCGCGCCAGCAGCAAGAGCGCACGACGCGGGCTTGCGCTATGCCCCTTTGCCTTCAGCCGCATGCGCATGACACGGTAGAGGGTGAGCGCGAGGAAGCAGATCATGGCGTGGGCGCGGATGCGATCCGGCAGCCGATGGTGAACCGGCGCGATCTCGATGTCGGATTTGAGGACGCGGAAGCCACGCTCGATATCTGCGAGGCCCTTGTAGCGCGCAACGGCGTCTGCGGCACTGATGTCCGGTGCATTGGTGATCAGCGCGAGCTTTCCGTCAAAAAGCTCGGCTTCGGCGATGGCATCGTCATCGACGGACCAGCTGAACCGATCCGCATTGAGATCAGCCTTGATGAACCGCGTGAGTTCAGCCTCTGCAACGGCGCGGGCGAAGCGGCTGTAGGCCCCGCGGTCGGAAGCACGGCGGCCCTTGGCGGTCTGCCCCGCGTCCTGGGCATCGAGCCTGCCGACCATCTTTTCGGCCATGGCGTCGAGCTCGGCGATGCGCGCCCAGCGCCGATCGCTTTGCTCGGCAGCTCGCGCGGGGTCATAAGCGACGACAAGACGATGACCCGCGAAGGTCGCCTCGGCCACGCCGTCCGCACCGAAGGCGAGGCCGCCGAACGTGTCGGCCAGTACGCCATAGCGGCGGGCGGGAACGGCGAGGATGAACTCGAGCGTCCGGCCGCCTTGCGCCTGCTCCGCTAGAGCTGTCAGCTCGCCGATGTTCTCCAGGCTGAGCAGCCCGCGATCGGCCACGAGGATGACGCGCTGGATCGGGAAGCGTTGCAGAACGGTCGCCAACATGGCCTGCAGGGTCTTGGTCTCGGTCACATTACCCGGGTGAACCGTATGCATGAGCGGCAACCCATCGGCGGTCTGCACGACGCCGAGCACGAACTGGCGGGCTATGCCGCCCGTTTCCTTGTTCATCCCAAAGGCACGCAGGTCGTCATCGACGGTTCCTTCGCCATGGATCCGTACCGTGGTCAGGTCGTAGAAGACGATGGCAAGGTCGTGATCTACAAGAGGCCGGATCTGCTTTGCCAGCTCACTCTCGACCCGGTCGGCATGATCGATCAGTGCGTCCATCGCACGCAACAGTTGCTGGTGGGTGACGGCTTCTGGCATGGCTGGCATGGCCACCGTTTCCAGCCACCGCAGGCATCCGAGCTTGGAGTCCGGTTCACAAAGCCGATTGAAGACCATGGCTCGCACCAGCGCCTCGACATCCATCTGTCGCTTCCCCGAGCGCAGGGCGCGAGAGAGCGCCTTGTCGAACCCGAGATCCTTCCACAACTCGTGAAGCGCGAAGACATCGCCAAAGGTTCGAGCCGGGTCATGCGTGAGCTCGCTGGCGGTGTTCTCGAGGCGACCAACTGCCCGGTTGAGGCCGTTGATCAGCGGGTCGAGCTTTCCGGGCGTGATCTTGTCGAGCCGCCCGAGGTTGGCGACGACCTTGATGCGCACCTTGCCTTCCGCGTCGCGGTGTCCCTCGACGAGCTGGAGATAGCTGCGGCCGCCTGATGTCGTGATGCGCGTATACATTGGACGAACGGTATCGAAGTCATCTTCATGTGTTCAAGCTTAAAAGTCTCTAAACGTGTTACAACATGACTTCAACAAAAGTGCCGATCCAGATTGCCGAAAGCCCTTGTTTTATTGACTTAGGGTCGCTGAAACCCGCCTCAAATCAAGCGCGAAGTGTCGAACTTCGGGAGCCCCGAAGA
>VFZP01000614.1 GCA_016871115.1 Acidobacteriota bacterium | reverse complement strand
CAACCGGGTCTACATGAACGATCCTTCGGCCGCCAACCCGCTGCAGGCTCAAACGCGCAACGCGCAAGGCGTGCCCACGGCGGGATTCGGGCGCATCGATACCGGGTCGCTGATTTCTCAGCCACGCAACGGGCAGATCGTGGCACTGCTTCAGTTTTGAGCGGACTTCGGTCCGAAGGCGAAGATCCATGAGCGGCTGGTGGTGACGTATACCTTCCCAGCACCGAGCGTGATGCTGCTCAGGTGGGTCCAATCGTCAATGGCTTCCTGGCTCGAGTACAGTTCCTCGCCGGTGAAGGCGTCGAAGGCGTACAAGGTGGCATGCGTGACGTTCTCTACTCGCTCCTGCGGCGACAAGATCCGCACGCGCGGACCGCTCGACTTCTTGCCCGCCCGGCCGGACCCCATCGACAGCGGCGGCGCCTCACCCGGCCGGAGCGGCGCGGTGGTGCGCTGCTGCGTGTTCTCGCCGGTGGAGAGCGCAAAAACAACGCCGTTGGCGAACACCGGCGGCTCCGGCACGGCGAGGTTCCGCGACACCCACGCGGGGATCAGCGCCGGCTTGGCGCCTTCGGCGACAAATCGGAAAGCCATGATGCTGCCCTCCTTCGCCTCGCCGTGGGAGTGGGTGAAACCCGTGACCTCTTTGGACACCGGACCCCACATCGGCACATACACCCAGCGCTGTCCCTTGCCATCGACGGCCGTAGCCATCGCACCCCAGATACCCGCCGCCGCGTAGCTGTTCTCGTCGTTGCCGATGCGCTGGGCAAATAGCGGCGTCCGGTGATCGGCTCCGCCCAGCGAGTTCGCGTCCAGAATGAAGATCGTGCCATCCTTGCCGCCCGAAAGCACATACTGGCGGCCCTGATGGGCAAAGGTAAGGGGGCTCGCCGAACCGAAGTCGAGATCCTTCGAGTTGAGCAAGTCCAGGTTGGATGGCGCGAAGTAGTCGCTCACCTCGAGCGTTTTCGGATCGAGCGCCAGAATCACATTGCCCCACTTGCCGGTCTCGGGCTCGAAAGTGCCGTCTCCGGTTTGCGCGTAGACACCTTTCGGTCCCCAGGCGAGACCGCCGCGGCCCCACGCTCCCGACGGCTTGCCGATGCTGGTAACGAGTTTGCGGATCGCCCGGCCCGGGTCGCGAATGTCCATGGCGATCATGTGCGATGCCACCGTTTCGGCCTCGGTTGATCCGCACCCGCGCCCCACACTCGTGTAGAGGACACCGTTCACCAGGTTCAGGCTCCAATTGCGGCTGAACGGCGTGACGAAATCCGCGGGCGGAAACCGGTCTTCACCGTCGCGCAGGCTCACTCCATAGAGCACGCCATCGGCCGACAGGGCGTAGAGAATGCCGGCGGCTTTGTCGATCACCGGAGTCGCGGTTTGCATGTTCGTGCAGATCCAGTTGGCCGGCCGCGGTGCGGGCTTCTTCGGAGTCAGCATTCGTTGCCAGGAGATCTTGCCCGTGGCGGCATTGATGGCCGTGAGTTGGTGCGCGGCGGAGAGCGTGTAGACCAGCGTCTCGGTGCCGCGGCCGGTCCTGACGCCTTCCACCACCAGCGGCGCCGAAAGCATCGAGTTGCCCGAGCGGATCTCGACCGGCACCTCACGGTCGACCTGCAACTTCCACTTGAGTTCGAGGCTCGAAGCATTTCGGCGGGAAATTGCGCTCTCGCCGCGATGCCAGCCACTGCGCTCGGCGTCGCCGCCCCAGGTCAGCCAGTCGCGCGACTTGCGGTCTTGTGCCGCGGCAGTTGCGTGCAGCACAACGGGCAGGAGGAGAACGAACGGGCATGCGGTCCGCATGGGCGGATTGTCACCATTGGCGGGTGGCCTTGTCAAGGATGCCGCGGTGTGATAGATCATTCGGGATCTACTTGCCCGGAGGTCCCTGTGACACGCTGTTTATCGATTTTCACGTTGCTGGCTGGGGGCTTGCTCGCCCAGGTATCTACAGCCGAGCTTACGGGCACCGTAGCGGACCCCACCGGGGCGCTGATTGCGGGCGCAAAGGTGATGATCGCCAACACGGAGACCGGAG
>VFZP01000613.1 GCA_016871115.1 Acidobacteriota bacterium | reverse complement strand
CGCCGCGTCGGGATTCCCGGCCAGGTACTCGGCCTTGCCGAGGGCGAACAGCGTCTCGGGCATGTTCGGCGACAACTCGTCCGCCCGCTTGAGTTCCACGAGCGCTTCCGTTGCCTTGCCCTGTTCGAGCATCGCGTTCCCCAGCCGGAAAAGCGCCTCCGCGTCGCCGGGCCGTAGCTTCGATTCGGCGCGGTATTCGGCCTCCGCCTTGGCCCACTGGCCGGCGGCGGCGTACAATTCCCCGAGCTGCAAATGCGCACCCGGAAGATCGGGCCGGATGCGAAGCGCCTCGCGATAGGCGGCCTCGGCCTCCGGAATCTTGCGTTGCGTGGCGTTGAGCTCGCCGTTTAACTGATGCGTGCGCGCGGCCGCCGGATATTGCCCTTGCAGCGCGTCGAAACTCTGCTTGGAGATCATGCCGCTGGCGCGGCCGAGATAGTAAAGCAGCTCCGGATCGTTGGGCCGCTGGTCGAGCGCCGTTTTGAGATGCACGATAGCGTCCACCGGCTGGCCGGCCAGGAATAGCGCGATTCCCAGAGCGTCATGCGCCTTAACTCTTTCAAGATGTGGAATGGCCTGCGCCGCGTAACCGGCCGCTAGGAGTGAGAACCCCAGCATCTGATGCGCGCCGGGCAGCTCCGGATTCAACTCCAGCGCGCGGCGCAGCGGCGCGATCGCTCCGGCAAAATCGCCCTTCCGCATGTAGGCGCCGCCGAGGCCCACGTGGCCGGCCACCAGTTCCGGCATTAGCACCGTGACACGCGCGAACTCCCGAATCGCTTCGTCGTGCCGGCCCGCCTTTTGCGCGTCCGCCGCGGCGCTGACATGTTTCATCACCTCCGGCGGCAGGGTCTGCTGCGCGGCAAGAACGACGGTAATGAGTGTAGCCAGCATCACGGTTCTTCTATTGTGAGCACACGATTCAACTGATCCGTTCGCAGGCTGCGCGTACGGCCCGAGGGCCAGCGGACCTCGATCTCGGCCGCCGTCGCCGTGCCCAGGCCGAAGTGCAGCCGGCCGTCGTGCGCCGACAGGTAACTGCCGGCCGTGCCTGACTCCTGCCGTTGCCCGTTCACTGTCACGCGCGCACCGAGAGTCTTCAGCTTCAGTTGCAACCAGTTGTTCGGGCCGGGCCGGTTCCGGTAGACGACCGGCGCGCCGCCCAACACGCTCATGACCGCGTCGAGAGCGCCATCGTTGTCAATGTCACCGATCGCCAGCCCGCGCCCGGGCACCACCGGACCCAATGACGATTCTTCAAAGCGCCCCTTGCGGTTAAACAGCAGCAAGGGCGGCTCCTGGCTACGCAGAGACGGGTCGAGTTGTTGCACGTTATCCATGACATGGCCTTGCGCCGCCAGAAGGTCCTTCCAACCATCGTTGTCGAAGTCGGCGAACGCCACGCCCCAGCCTGAGTGAATGGACGACAGCGCGCCCAAATTGGACAGCAGCGAGTGATAGCCGAACACACCGCCGCCCTCGTTGCGGAAGAGCGCGTATCTTTGCCGCGACAGCGTGGTGACGACCACATCGGGCCGGCCGTCGTTGTCGTAGTCGCGGAAATCGACGCCCATACCCGATACGGGTTGGCCATCGCCGGAAAGCGCGGCCCCGGCTTCGATCGCTCGTTCGGTGAAGGTACCGTCTCCGCGGTTGTGAAAGAAGAACTGCTCCATGCCATCGTTGGCGACGAAGATGTCGGTGTGGCCGTCGTCATCGGCATCGGCGAATGCCACGCCAAGAGCCCGGCCTTTTGCGGCGGCGATGCCCGAGCGCGTGGAGACATCCTGAAACACGCCGTCCCCGAGGTTCCGATAGAGAACGTTGGCCACCGCCGGAAAGGTTGCGGGCGGGCAGTAGACCTTGGGCGCGGAGCCGCAGGCCTGGCTGGTCGCCAGTGTCCAATCCATGTAACGAGTGACGAATAGATCGGGCCGGCCGTCGTTATCGAAATCGAAAAAACCCGCCGATGCGGACCAGCCTCCCGCCGCCACACCGGCCTTCGCCGTTACGTCGACGAAGGCGCCTTTCCCGGTGTTGCGGTACAAAACGTTCGCGCCGAAGTT
>VFZP01000612.1 GCA_016871115.1 Acidobacteriota bacterium | reverse complement strand
CGGAATCTCCGGAGGAGATCGCGACGCGGACGCTGCAATTGCTGCGCAGCCCGGAGTTGGCTGCGCGGTTAGGTGCCCAAGGCCGCGCCCGTGTGGAACGGGAATTCAACTGGGCTGTGACCGCTCGGAGGTTGCTAGAACTGATGACCTCGTGAACTCCACGACTCCCTCCCTCCGCTTGGCGATGGTCACCCATTCGCTCGACCGTGGCGGCTCGCCCATCAGCCTATGGAACCTCGCCCGACGGCTGTCGGATTGCTATCGCGTGGTGGTCAGCGAAAAGGATGGCGTGGTGCGGGAGCGGTTCGAGCAAGCGGGGATGGCTGTGCGGCTGGAGCCGCGCGGTGGACCGCTCGAAGCGGGCTTGCTCTGGAGATTTATACGCCTGTTCCGCACGGAACGTATTCAACTCGTCCACCTGAACACGCTCACCTCCTACTTCAAGTATCCGGCTCTGGCCGCGCGACTGATCGGCATCCCCGTGGTGTGGTTCATCCGCGAGGACGTGCGCGAGCCGCGCTGTCGCAAGCTGCTGCCGTGGATCAAGCTACTGGCCACGCGCATTGTGCCGGTTTCGTCCGAGATTGCGCGGAATCTCTATCCCACTGGCTGCCCGTCGAAGGTGCGGGTCATCCTCAACGGCATCGAACCGGCCCCTGCCGGCGTAGCCAGCGGGGCGCTCCGCCGCCAGCTGGGGGTGCCGGCGGACGAACCGCTCGTTGGCTGTGTCGCAGCGCTGGAACCACGCAAGGGCGTGGGGGATTTGGTGGCGGCGCTGGCGCAGTTGCACGCGGGAGGATTCCGCCTGCACGGGGTTTGCCTCGGGCAGGATCGCAGCGCCAGCCAGGTTCATCGGCGACGGCTGGAGCAACAGGCGATGGCAGCGGGGATTAGCGATCGGTTTCACCTCCTCGGCGATCACCCGAATCCGCTGGAAGTGTATCCCGAATTCGATGTGTTTGCCCTGCCGGCCCACTGGGAGGGGTGCGCCCGGACCCTGCTGGAGGCGATGCTACAGGGCCGCCCCATTGTGACGACAGATGGCGGCGGCAACCCCGAGGTGATCCGGCATGGGGAAACAGGCCTCGTCGTCCCGGTGGGCAACCGCGCGGGACTGGCGGAGGCCGTTTGCACTTTGTTGACGAATCGCACGCTGGCGCGGCAATTGGGCAGGGCGGCGCGGGCGGATTTAGATCGCCGCTTCACCTTGCAGCAGCACGTCAGCGAGGTGCGGGCGCTGTATTCCGACGCGGCCGAGACGAATCGGAATTAGCGGCCATACCAGACGTTGCGACTCTTGAAGCCCCGGAGTTTGAATCCCTGCCGCGTGAGCAACGCGTTCGACTCGGCAAGCTCATCCGGCGAATGAAATTCAACCACCACATGCTGGGTCCGGCCTAAGACACCTGTTCCCCCGGCGAAGGCGAGGTGGCCGCAGCCCTCAATATCCATCTTTAATAGAAAGAATTGGGTTTCAGGGCGAGTCCTCAAACAGGCATCCAAGGTTGTGGTCACGAAATCACGAGTTTGACGCCCTTCGCCCCGGGCATCGATTCGGTTACTGCCACACAACGCGTCGTCAAAATGGCACGTTTGAGGCAAACCTTCATGATCGGCCAAGGCGACGCTAAACGCGTGATACGACTTGGACTGAGGGCCCAGCCGAGCCTGAGTGAACTCATGGGCCTCACTCATCATGTCGAAGCCAAGCACGCGGGTCCCGGGATTCAGATGCAACCACCAACGCACCGTGATGCCCACGTTTATCCCGCAGTCAATGATCACCGGATCAGACTGGGCTCTTAGGACGGCTTCGAAGGGAGGATTACGGATCTCGCCTATCACGAAGTTATCGTGCAGGCCATGCACTTCGGCCAAAGTTCCAATGATGCCAAAAGGCGGCACTAAAACGGGAAACGGCACTCTGCCCATGCGTTTGCAGAGGGAAAGATATGTGCCGTGAGTGCTAATGTGGCGAGAGAATCGTGACAACATAAGTGGGGAGGGGTAACTACGCGCCAGAGTAGCGACAGAACCATGTCACCGGTGCATCCAGCACCGATGAATCTTGCTCCAGCGGACGAGGAACGCATGAAGGGCCGAGTC
>VFZP01000611.1 GCA_016871115.1 Acidobacteriota bacterium | reverse complement strand
CCCGGCGTGCACACCGAAGAACTGGTGGAGAATATCGACATCGGCGGACCCACCATGATCCGCGCGGCGGCGAAGAACTATCAGGACGTGGCGGTGGTTACGTCGGCGGCGGACTACGATGCACTCACCGCCGAACTCATGGCGAACGGCGGCGCGCTCTCGCCCGCCACGCACTGGCGGCTGGCCAAGGCGGCGTTTGAACGCACCGCGCGTTACGATGCCGCGATCACCGAGCGCCTTGTGCGCATCGAAGTGGCTGATGGACATCTTGCCGATGCGCCTGCTTCGCCCGCGCCCGAGTTTCTCAACATCCAGGCCCACCGTTCGCTGCCGCTGCGCTACGGCGAGAATCCGCATCAGAGCGCCGCACTGTATACCGCGCCCGGCGCGGGCGGCGTGGCCGGCGGCCGTCAATTGCAAGGGAAGGAACTGAGCTACAACAACCTCGTGGACCTGGACGCCGCCTGGCAGTTGATCCTCGAATTCAGCGGCCCTGCCTGCGCCATCATCAAGCACACCAATCCGTGCGGTTGCGCCGAGCAAGCCACGCTGGCCGATGCGTATCGCCGCGCGTATGAAGCCGATCCTGTGTCAGCCTTTGGCGGCGTGCTGGCGTTCAATCGCATCGTCGATCAGGAGACCGCCGAGGAAGCAACGAAGATCTTTACCGAGTGCGTCGCCGCGCCCGGCTTCACGCCCGAGGCAGTGGCCGTCTTTGCCGCGAAGAAGAACCTGCGGCTGCTCGAGGTGCCGCCGGCGACAGGCTCGACGCTCGTGGTGAAATCGATCAGCGGCGGATTCCTGGCGCAAACGGCCGACAGCCACATTCTCCAACGCGCGGACGCGGTGGTGAAGACAAAACGCGCGCCGACGGAAGAAGAATGGATCGCGCTGGAGTTCGGCTGGAAGGTGTCCAAGCACGTGAAGTCCAACGCGATCGTCTACGCGCGCGCGGGCCAGCTTGTCAGCTCCGGCGCGGGGCAGATGAGCCGCGTCGACTCGGTGAAGTTCGGCGCCGCCAAAGCGGTACTGCCAGTGAAGGGCACGGTGGTGGCCTCCGATGCGTTCTTCCCGTTCCCGGATGGCCTGGAGACCGCAGCATCGCACGGCATCACCGCGGCAATTCAGCCGGGAGGTTCGGTCAAGGATCAGGAAGTGATCGACGCGGCAGACCGGTTAGGCCTGGCGATGGTGTTCACCGGCATCCGCCACTTCCGGCACTAATACCGCTGGCGGTCGTGCGACGATTGCGACGAGGAGCCGCCAAACGACTCCGGCGCCGGAGCGAGTTGATCGCTCATCTGGAAGATCGACTCCAACTCGCGTACGGTCTCTTCGGTGTGCTCCACGTCCTTGACCAGATTCTCCAGCCGCTCGCTCACCTGCTGCGGGTCGGTCATCGTAATGGACTGGTCGTGGGTCAACTGCAGCACGTCTTCCACGGCGCGGCACTGCGCGTCGATCACCTGACGGTTCTCGCGGATCTTCTGGTACTTCTCCAGACGCTTTTCCAAAATTTCAATGCGCTTGCGATTGATCTCCTGCACCTTGGCCGTTTCCTTCGACATGCGGTCCTTGAGGTACTGCACCTCGCGGCGAATCGCATTCACGTCGGTGTTCTGCAGGTATTGAATGTGCTGCATGTCGGCATTGGCCATGCGCACAAACGCCGTCAGCGGGCCGCGCAGTTGCGTCTCGATGGAGCCGCTGAAGGCTTATGAGGTGGACGAAAGGCGCGCGTAGTTGCGGCGAATCGCATCGGCGATGTCTTCGAGGTGGCGGAAGCGATCACGAATCTCCGGCGGCAGCGCATACTGCATCTGCAGCATCCGCTCGTCGTGCGCCTTCTTTTCGTCGGCGTAGACCCACGAGCGCACGAGCCGCTGAAACGCGGGCATATTGGGCACCGTGGCGAGGTACATCAGTTCCACACCGCCGGCGAGCATCATGGGCAGCGGCGAACCCGAGATAAGCGAAAACGCGGCGGCGCCACCCATCGCAATGAGGTTGTACTGCCACTTAAAGGCCTCTTTGAGATAGCTGGGCGTCCCGCGCTGCGAGTCGTTCGAGTCCGGCATAGTTGAGCCGCGCTGTTTTATGGTAACTCGCGGCTA
>VFZP01000610.1 GCA_016871115.1 Acidobacteriota bacterium | reverse complement strand
CCGGAGATCTGGCGAGCCGCGTTGGCTGCGTGATCGGAGTCGGGTTCGATCGAGACGTCGGCCGTTACCGAATTGGGCTCGACTCGGAATTTGCACCAGAGCCCGCGCTACTACCTCGCCTCAGGCAGCAAAATGATCAACTCCAGTTCCGCGCTCGGGAAATCGTTCGGCACATACGCCGCCAGATTCCGCGTCCGCACAATCGACGTCCAGTACGGCCCTTCCATCTGCAAATGAAAATACTCATAGTGCAGCTTGATCGGCAACGCCGCCGGCGGACGCACGGCATGCACCATACCCAACCCCTGCACGGCCTGACGCACCAACACGTCTACTTGCTCGGACGAGGCGATCTTCACAAGCGACGGCGCGCGGGCGATCAGCTCGCCGTGATCCATGTCGGCGCGAATCGCCAGGTACATGCGCGTGTTGGAGAAGAAGCGCTCGTCGGCCAGCGCCGCCGCGTAGATGGAGGGCCGCGCCTGCCGCAGCGAAAGCGAAAGATACGCCTTCGGCACCACCGTTTCGAGCAACATGCGAAGCTTCTCGTCGAGGTCACGAAAGCATCCGGCGAGGTTATCGTGGCCATACACCGGCAAATCGCGCGGATGCACGGCCTGCGAAAACGTCGTCAGCGCGCCGGCCAACTCCAGCATCTCGCTGAAGAGCTCTTCCGGGTGCCCGCCCTTTACTTCAAACAGATGCCGCAGGCGCGGGAAATGCGCATTCACCGTATAGAGCAGCCAGAAGCTGGCGATATCGGCCGACGTAAAATCGGCAAGACTCTGGTTCTTGTGCCGCCGCGCCTCGGCCAGTTCAGTGCTGCGCGCGCCCAGCGTTTCCACCAGCCGCCGCGCAATCATCAGCAGCAACTCGTCGTGGCGGAAATCCAGCAGCGGCGGCACCATCTCTCGGTCCAGTTGCAGATCGCCCGCCGGCCCCTTGCGCACGCGCGCCACGCGCAGGCACGAATAGCCCTGGCGGTTCTCGCCTTCAAACAGAAAGCGGAAGCTCTTGCGCGCCACCTGCACTGGTTTTTCGGCCGCGCTCCGCACCTCGTCGCGCACCATCATCACTTCGGCCACATAACGCGTTTCCACCGCCCCGCCCGCGTGCGAGACGTTGCTGCCTTTGTCGCGATAGTTGGGCACGGCGAGGTAGACGTCCACAAACTCGGTGTCCGGCGTGAAGTGATCGGCCACCGGGCGCGGCGGCGGCGCCACGTCGGCATTGGGCAGATCGAACAGCAAACCGTCCGGGAAAATGCCGTCGGCCTCGGCCAGCGAGAACTGCCCGGCGGACAGTGTGTCGCGGTCCACCTGCAGCCGCCGGAATCCCCAGGCACAGTAGGAGAGCGTCTCCAGGCGGAACTGCAGCGAGTCCTCCAGGAACCGGTCTTGCATTTGCATATGCTGTGGGCTCAGCATCGTGCCCTTGGCCCAGAGGACCGGCTGGAGATAACGCATGAACATTATGATACTGCCCTGCGGCGCCGCGCTTTGCCGTAGGGCAGAAGCCGGGGTGGCCCCCGGATTGCTGTTACTGAACCGTGCGGCGGCGGCGGTCAGACAGATGGCGGAGTAATCGAAGGTGCATGCAAGACCAACGGTATGTGCGGAGATCCTGGGCCACGGCCAGCAATACGTCGGCCTTCTCTTCAAGGAGCGGGTCGCCGCGAAAGGCGTCCATCTCCCAACGCTGGACCTCCGCCAAACTTTCGTCGATGGCAGAAAAATCTCGCTTCTCCAGCGCAGCCAGTAAGGTGTCGGCCAGCCACTGGAGTCTGCGTTGCGGGTCAGGTTGCGGTGCAAACGGTGCCATCTGGGGGTCATATCGCACCCCCGGGCGCAGGCATTGAACAAAACACAGGCCTCTCAGGTGGAATTCAAACTTCTCCACCCGAGGCCGATAAGGTCCGGGGGATGATACATCTGACACGGATTAACCACAAAACACTCGGCGTCAATGCCGAATTGATTTAGCACGTCGAGGCCACGCCGGACACCGTGGTAAGTATGACGGCTCTGGTGCAAATTCCGAGTCGAGCCCAATTCGGTAACGGCCGACGTCTCGATCGAACCCGACTCCGATCACGCAGCCAACGCGGCTCGCCAGATCTCCGGCATC
>VFZP01000609.1 GCA_016871115.1 Acidobacteriota bacterium | reverse complement strand
GATGCGATCGTGCGGGGCGTGGTGCGGGAGGCGGCGGGGTAGGGCAAGGTCCACAGTGCGCCGGCGAGAAACCTGCGCAGCTTGCCGGGGTACAGCTCAAGGTAAGATATCAGTGCGTGGGAACCAGAGCGGCAGGTCCCGCTCCGACGGCTTGGGCATTGCGATATCGTAGCGAGCGCTTTGAACGTTCCGTTGCTCCTCGGTCAACCCCGGCCCCTCGGCGATGTTCCAGCGGGCTTCTTCGTAGACACGTTCGTAAAAGTGCTGCCCGAACCGCTCGCGGGCGTCCGTAAGCACGTTGTGGTTGTATCTCTCGAGGTACGTTTGCCGCGGTTGGCTCATGAGGCAGCCGGCCGCGGGGATCGCGCGGATTCCATACACCTCCCATAGAATGAGCCTGACCTCAGGTCCGTCGCGGTCCTCCAGCCCACTCCACAGGAGGTTGATTCGTCCATGGGCGATGCGTACCGGGCCGCCAGATGTCCGCGAAGTCCGCTCCAAGAGTCCCAACGCCACCACACGAAGCCGGTGGCAGACGCCACCATCAGCAATAAGATCGAGAGGCGAAGCCGCATCTGCTAGGACGATAGCGCTTCTGTGACGAGCGTGCCGCCGTTCACCGTCGGCCGTTCGGCGCGGCCGTTGTGGAGGAACGTGAGGTTCACGTGGTTCAGGCCGAGCAGGTGCAGGATGGTCGCATGGAGGTCGTGCACGTGATACGGCTTCTCCACGGCGCGGAAGCCGATGTCGTCGGTGGCGCCGATGGTCTGGCCGCCTTTGCTGCCGGCGCCGGCCATCCACATCGTGAAGCCCCAGGGGTTGTGATCGCGCCCGTACTGTGCGCCTTTGGCGGTGGAGTTGGTATCAGTGAAAGCGGTGCGGCCGAACTCGCCGCCCCAGACGACGAGGGTTTCCCGTAGGAGGCCGCGCGATTCGAGATCGGCGAGGAGGCCCGCGATGGGCTTGTCGGAAATGCCGCACCACTTGGTGTGGTTCTCTTCGAGGTTGCTGTGCGCGTCCCACCCGCTGCCGCTGCCGCAGTAGACTTCTACGGAATCGCACGCCGTGTTCCACCAGGCGCCGCGCCATCAGGCAATTCGCTCCGAAGCGCGCGGTGGCCTTTTCGTCCATGCCATAGAGCTTGCGCGTGGCTTCGGTTTCAGCGGCGAGATCCACGGCGGTGGGGGCGGCGCTTTGCATGCGGTAGGCGAGCTCATACGTCTCGGTGCGTGCGTTGAGTTCGTCGTCCGTGGGATAACGCGCCGAGTGATGCTGGTTCAACGTGCGGAGAAAATCGAGCCGCGCGCGCTGGCGCTGAGCGTTCACGCCTTCCTGCGGCTGGAGATCCGGAATCGGCGGACCCTTTTTTTGAAACTGCGTGCCCTGGTAGGTGGCGGGCAGAAAGCCGGAGGCCCAATTCGTCGGGCCGCCGCGCACTACTTTGTCATCCGTGAGCACGACGAACGACGGCAGATCGCGATTCGACGCGCCGAGGCCGTAGGTGGTCCACGCGCCGAGCGACGGGCGGCCGGCGAGGATCGAGCCGGTGTTCATCTGACGCACCGAGCCAACGTGATTCAGTCCGTCGGCCCAGCACGAGCGAATCACGGCGAGCTTGTCGACGTGGCGGGCGATGTGCGGATACGAGTCTGAAACCCAGAGTCCGCTTTGGCCATGCTGCTTCCACTGGCGGCGCGAGGCGACGAGCGGCATGCGGTGCGAGCCCGTGGCGCTGGTGACGGGCAGCTTGAATGACGGCGGCGTGACCTGGCCTTCGAGCTTCGCCAGCGCGGGCTTGGGATCGAACAGATCGATGTGGCTGGGGCCGCCTTCCATAAACAGGAAAATGACGGACTTGGCGCGCGGCCCGTGGTGCGGCTTGCGGGGCGCAAGCGAAGATGGGGCGGCGAGCCCGGCCTCTTCGGCCAGCAGCGCGCCGAGCGCCAAGGCCCCGAGGCCGCTGCCGCCCGAAGCGAGAAACGCGCGGCGCGAGGAAGGAGTGGAGCGGGGCATGGCGTCCTTTAGAACAGATAGACGAATTCGTTCGAGTTGATCAGCATCAGGTACAAGTCGGCGAGCGCGGCGCTGGCTGAGCCGGTGGTTTCGATTTGCCGCGCGAGGAACGTGAGCGAG
>VFZP01000608.1 GCA_016871115.1 Acidobacteriota bacterium | reverse complement strand
TCCGCCGTTGATCACTACGGCGGCACCCGTCCTTGGCAGTCCCGGCGCGTGCCGCTGCGCCCGGTGCGGGCATCACAGTATCTGGGTCGACCCCTTTCCGCCGCTGCCCCGTCATCCCCCGTCGGCCCGAAGATCAAAAAAATACGTTTTTACATGATCGCAAACAGCCAACGCATCCTTCGACGGTCGGTGCCTGTTTCTTTAGCCCGCCACCCGCGTTACAGTGGCAAAGATGTACCGTACGCCCTTCCTCACATATCTGTTGCTCGCCTCGGCGGCCCTCGCACAGTCCCTCCCCGCCGGGCTCCGCTTCCACGCCAGCTTTGACGGCTCCACCGACGCCCGCACCGCCGGCGGTGACAAACGCCTCTACTCTGCGGCCTCTTATAAGGAGCAAGCCGCCGCCCAACCCGGCCTCGCCGCCGCGCCCGACGTCAGCTTGGTGGCCGGCGCAGGCCGCCACAACTCAGGCGCCCTGCGCTTTGCCACCAAGAATGGTGAGGCGGTCTTCTACCAGGCCAAAGGCAACGTCAACTTCAACCCGAAGAACTGGACCGGCACCATCGCCTTCTTCCTCAAGCTCGACCCTGAAACCGACCTCGCGCCCGGCTACTGCGACCCCATCCAAGTGACCGACAAAGCCTACAACGACTCGGCCATCTGGACCGACTTCACCAAGGACGACATGCCCCGCCACTTCCGCCTCGGCGTGTTCGGCGCGCTGAAGGCCTGGAACCCGAATAACATTGAGCCCGACAAGAACCCCGCCTTCAACAACCGCCTCGTGGTGATGAAGAAGACGCCGTTTGCCCGCGACCGCTGGACGTCGATCGTGGTGACCCACTCCGGTCTCGGCGGCGGCGCGGGCCGCGCTACGCTCTACGCGGACGGCG
Source organism: Acidobacteriota bacterium (assembly GCA_016871115.1). Lineage (GTDB taxonomy): Bacteria > Acidobacteriota > Terriglobia > Bryobacterales > Bryobacteraceae > VFZP01. The sequence goes on along the minus strand of VFZP01000608.1, from coordinate 1,291 downwards.
TGGCCGTGCGCGAAACCACGGGAATTGGCGAGGCGTTTGAGTGGGACCCGGCCAAAGGCGCCATCCGCCTCGGCGTGGCCTACGTGGGCCTGATGGACGACGTCATGATCTTCGACCGCGTGATTACGGCCGCCGAAGTCAAAAGCGTCGCTACCGGCCGCCCTTAAGGAAGGCCAGCAGCCACTCGTTCACCGCGGCCACCTGCTCAGGAATGTTGTTGTGGCCGGTCTCGAGCGCCAGCAGCAGTTTCTTCTCGCCGGGAATCACGTTGTAGGCCGAGTACATCGAAGTGGGCGGGCACGTTTCGTCGTTGAAACCCCACGAGTACAGCCCCGGCACTTTGATGCGCCGCGCGAAGTTCACGACATCGTAGTAGCGCGTGGTTTCAATCTTGCCGGGCGAGCGGTGCGCGGCCGGCCCTTCGGTGGCGCGCAACATATGCGGCCAGCCGCCGGCGCGATTCTGGAGATAGCCGGTCACGTCGGGAAGCGCCGGATAATACGCGGCGAGGCCTTTCACGCGCGGATCGAGCGCGGCAGTCACAATTGACAGTGCCCCGCCCTGGCTGCCGCCGGTCACGGCGAGATTCGCGCCGTCCCACTTCGGATGGGTCACTAGAAAGTCGTTGCCGCGCACGCAGCCGAGATACACGCGCCGGTAGTGGTAGCGGTCGCGATTGTCGAGCCCAAACGTGAGGTAGTTGGCCAGCGCGCCCGCGCCGAGCGAATCGTATACAGACTGGTCCAGCGTCACCGGAATGCCGTGAAGACCCACCTGCAACGTGATCACGCCACGCGCCGCCATCTCCGCCAGTCTGCGGTACGGACCCACGCCCGCACCCGGCACGCTCAGCAGCGCGGGATACTTGCCCGGCGCTTTGGGCTCGCACAACACGCCGTAGAAGCGTGACGGCGCGTTGCCCATGCCGATGTTCTGGAGATTCACGTGGAAGCAGTCGGCGCCGGCGTTCCCGAAATCCGGCAGCGGCGTCACCTTCGCATCGATCGGGAGTTTGGCCAGCGCCGCCTTGCCCGCGGCCCAGAACTGATCGAAGTCCGCGGGGGCTTGCTGCGTGGGCTTGATCGCCTCAGTGCGAAACGCTGCGGTCGCCAGCCCGCGATACGTGCGCCCGTTGTGCTCCACCGTGGCGATGCAGCGCAGAAACCCGGACTCGTTCAGCGTGCCGCCGTCCACCGTGATGCCCTCGCCGGTGATAGCAGCCGTCTGCTCGATCTTCGGCGGCATCATCTCGGGCCCAATGCGATACGTCACCTTCGCACCCCTCAGCACA
>VFZP01000607.1 GCA_016871115.1 Acidobacteriota bacterium | reverse complement strand
CGGCTGGTCGATGAAACAGATGCACCGCACGATGATGCTCACCAGCACGTACCAGATGAGTTCCGCCTACAATCCGGCGGGCGCCGAAGCGGACCCGGAGAATACGCTGCTGTGGCGCATGCCGCGCCGGCGTCTGGAGGTGGAGGCGATTCGCGACGCGATCATGGCTGCGTCGGGCGGCCTTGACCTTGCGATGGGCGGCTCCATTCTCAACTACAAAGACCGCCAGTACGTGAGCAATACGGAAAAACGCGGTGGCGCAGACTACGATCTGCCGCGCCGCGCCGTCTACATCCCCATCGTGCGGAGTTCCATGTACGAACTGTTCCAGGCGTTCGATCTGCCGGACTCGTCCACGCCATCGGGTGACCGCAACGCTTCCGTAGTCGCGCCGCAAGCGCTGTTCATGATGAACGGCTCGGTGATGTTGTCGCACTCGCGCAAGCTCGCCGAGAAGCTCCTGGCCGAAGCCGGCAAGGACGACTCTGCCCGCGTGCGCGCGGCCTACGAACGCGCCCTGTCGCGCCCGCCGTCTGGCGCGGAAATCGACCGCGCGCTAAGCTTCCTTGATCAGATGCAACGTGCCCATGCCGGCCGCGCGAAGGATGAAGCCGAGCGCCGCGTGCGGGCCTGGCAGAGTTTCCTGAAGGGCCTGATGTCGTCCAGCGAGTTTATCTACTTGAACTAACGTCTAGGCCCGCAAAAAAACTTCGTGAACTCACGCTCGCCATGCACATCCGTCAGCCGCATATCGCGGCCCTGATAGAAGTAGGTGAGCTTGGTATGCTCCATGCCGAGCAGCCGCAGGATCGTCGCGTTCACGTCATGCGAGTCCACGGGGTTCTCCGCCGGACGCAATCCGAACTCATCGGTGGACCCTAGTACGCGGCCGCCCCGGATGCCCGCGCCCGCCATCCACATACTGAAGGCGTAGGGATGGTGGTCGCGCCCGTTGCGTCCCTCGGCGAGCGGGGTGCGACCGAACTCGCTCGCCCACACTACCAACGTCGAGTCCCGCAGCCCGCGCGATTTAAGGTCAGTCAGCAACCCTTGCACTGGCAGGTCTGACTTGGCGGCCATCTTGTGGTGCGACCCCGTCAAATCGTTATGCGCGCCGTCCCAGTCGTCGCCCTGGTGCGTGCCCGAGCAAAGTTGAACGAAGCGCACGCCGCGCTCCACCAGCCGCCGCGCGAGTAGGTACTTGCGTCCGAAGTCGTCCATGGCTGGTTCGCCGATCCCGTAGAGTTTGCGGGTGGCGTCGGTTTCCTTGGTGATGTCGACAGCTTGAGGCGCGGTGGATTGCCTGCGGAACGCCAGCTCATACGCGGCGATGCGCGCTTCGAGTTCGTCGTCGCCCGCCCGTGCCGCCAGATGCCGCTGATTGAGTTGGCAGAGAAAATCCAGCGTCTCGCGTTGAGCCTGTGTCGTAATGCCCGCGGGAGTTGCCAGATCCAAAATCGGCGTCGCACCCGCGCGGAAGATCGTACCCTGGTACACGCCCGGCGGGAACCCCGCGCCGAAGCCCTGCAGTCCGCACTTCATGGCGCCGTCCGACATCACCACAAACGCCGGCAGATTTCGATTCTCGCTGCCGAGCCCGTAGACGGCCCAGGAACCGAGGCACGGCCGGCCCGGGATCATCGAGCCGGTGCTGCGCAGATACATCGCGGGTGCGTGATCGAAGGCGTCGCCATAACAGGAACGCACCAGCACGAACTCGTCGGCGTGTTTGACCATGTGCGGAAACAGCTCAGAAACCTCAAGGCCCGATTGACCGTGCCGTGAGAACTTCCACGAAATCCTCGGATGATCGCCTTCGTGAAATCGATGCGGCTGGTCTTCGGGCCCTGCGCAAAACTCGCCGACAGTGTTTGTCCGGATAGGCGCGTCAGTTCGGGCTTCGGATCCCACGTGTCGGCGTGGCTCACGCCGCCGTGCATGAAAAGGAAGATCACCGCCTTCGCCTTGGCCTCGGCATGGGGGCGGCGGGGAGCAAGCGGATCGCCGCCGCCAGCGGCTTCAAGGAGCGACGCGGCAGCAAGAGAACCGAAGCCCATGCCGGCGCGGGCCAGGAGTTGACGGCGCGAAAGGTGGCTGCTAGTGCTTAGTTACATAAAGTAATAAGAGTATTTCGCAGCTGGCTTCCCTTGACCTCACGTTTGCGCCAGTGAAAAGGCTTGGGGTGTTCATTGGTCTTTGCGATGAATGCTTCGAT
>VFZP01000606.1 GCA_016871115.1 Acidobacteriota bacterium | reverse complement strand
CTGACGTGACCGATCGCTCCCGGCGGCCCGCTCGACGCGCGTGGCGAACTGGCGCGACCAATCAGCAGTGAGCGAGCTATTCAGCAAGGTGAGCGCCTGCGGTGCGGTGGTGGTCTGGTTACGCCGTGAGCACGATTCATGCGTATCGGGGAAATCGATGGCGTTGAGCATCGGATACGGATCATTGCGCCGGACGAAGATATACACGCTGCGGCGCTGTTGATCAGCGGCGGCTTTACTCAGGTCCCAGCCGCCGACGAGCTTCGGCGTGCCGGCGGGCAGGGGCGGGAAGACGCTGGGGCCGCCGGTTTGCGGACTGAGCGCGCCGGCCACGGCGAGTGCGGAATCGCGGATGGCCGCGGCTTCCAGGCGCCGCGGCGGGAAGCGCCAGAGCAGGCGGTTCGATGGGTCGGCCTCGCGCGCGGTGGCCCGCGGCGCGGAGCTTTGCCGGTAGGTGGCCGACGTCATGATCAGGCGGTGCAGCTTTTTGAGGCTCCAGCCTTCGCGCACGAACTCGGAGGTAAGCCAGTCCAGGAGTTCGGGGTGCGACGGGCGGCCGCCGATGACACCGAAGTCTCCGGGCGAAGCCACGATGCCCGTGCCGAAGTGGTGATGCCACACCCGGTTCACCATCACGCGGGCGGGCAGGGGATTGGCGGGATCGGCCAGCCAGTGCGCGAGCGCCGTGCGGCGGCCGGTGGAACCAGGCTGCGGCGTGATGGCCGGCGCTTGCGACGCGAGAATCGTGGGGAACGCTGGTTGCACTTCTTCTTGCGGCGCGGTGTAGAGGCCCACGCCCAGCACATGCGTGGCGGGCGCGCGCGGACCCACTTCCACCACTGCGGAGCCGCGCGGAAGGTCTTTCGGCTTCAAGTGGGCGTGCTTGGCAAGCTCCGCTTCGAGTTGTTCGTAGCGTTGTTTCCCGGCGCCTTTCAGCTTTGAGACTACACCTTTGAATCCAGGATCGAGATAGGGCTTGGGGCGCAGCGGGCAGTTGCCGCAGGTCTTGGTGGCGAGCAGGTGCGCCATCCAGACTTGCATCGGCGTGCGCGCGGCGACGAGCGTTTTGATGGCTTCGACGACGTAGTCCGGGTAGCGTTCGAGGAGTTGCGCGGGCGTGAACGTGCGATGCGGCATCAGCAGTTCCGACATCTCGTCCCAAATGGGCTGCGTCTGCGCGTCCCACTGGGCGAGTTGCTCCTCGTAGCGGCGTTGCTCGCCGGCCGTGGCGAGCGAAAAGCGGTCGTCATGATCCACGTTGGCGAAGAACGCCTGCAACTGGTAGTAGTCTTTCTGCAGAATTGGATCGAACTTGTGGTTGTGGCAGCGCGCGCATTCAAACGTGAGGCCGAGAATCGCCGCGCCCGTTGCGGATGTGATGCCGTGCAGCATTTCCTGTCGCGCCAGCAGTAAATCTTTGTTGTTGCCTTCTTCGGGATAGTGCCGGTTGAAGGCGGTGGCGATGCGGGCCTGCGGATCGGCGGGCCAGAGCTCATCGCCGGCGATCTGTTCGCGGATGAACCGGTCATAGGGCTTGTCGGCGTTGAATGAGGCGATCACGTAGTCGCGATAGCGCCAGATGTTGGGGCGTGTGACGTCATCTTCGAAACCGGTGCTTTCGGCGTAACGCGCCACATCGAGCCAGTGGCGGCCCCAACGTTCGCCGTAATGCGGCGAGGCGAGAAGCGCTTCAACCACCGCTTCGTAAGCGCGCGGTGAGCGGTCGGCAATGAATGCCGCTACTTGATCCGGCGACGGCGGCAGGCCGGTGAGGTCAAGCGAAGCGCGGCGAATTAGCTCGGTGCGGGATGCTTCCGGGCCAAGAGAAATGCGTTTGGCCGGCAGTTTCCGCGCGATGAATGCGTCGACCGGATTGCGGGTCCACGTGGCGCCGGCGGCGGGTACCGCGGGGCGAGTCACTGGTTGGAACGCCCAATAGCGCCGTTGCTGGGGTGTGAATGGATCGAGGGCGTTGGCCGCACTTAGCAAAAAGCAGGCCATGGCGGCTAGGCCAATCACCCGGGATGACATCGCCCATACGGTATCGCAACGGGGTCCAATGAGAGTTCTACGGTGCATTTGCAATTCGGCTAGTGTCCTGTAATGGAATTAGCCTGCAATAACGGCAGCCAGGGATTCCCGCGCCCTGGTGATCTTTCGGAGGATGTCTTGGCCGTTGGCTTTCCATTTAGATGGCGTCGGGGCCTCGGCGCGAACGG
>VFZP01000605.1 GCA_016871115.1 Acidobacteriota bacterium | reverse complement strand
GATCAACCACGCCCACCTTGATGATAAAATCTTCCCCGTCCGGGATGTCGAGCACGCCCCCAGTCAACTCCGGAACGTCGAACAGGGCGTTGGCGAGAAAGTCCATGTAGCCGATGTCCAAACCGCCGCCGAGGTAGGTGGTGGTTCGCATGAACGGGAAATAGTCCGAGTTCAAGGGGTCGCCCGGAGGAGGAGTCTGACGGTAGCGAGTACGCCAGAGTGCTAGCGGCATGCTTCCTGCGGCCGCGCGGCCTACTACGTCATCTAGGCCCGAACTGACTGCGGGCGGGGTGATGGCGACTTCGTTATTGATCGGAAAGCGCTCTGAATCAGGAACTGCGCCGAAGGTCTCTCCCTCGAGCAGCATCGAATCGCCGAAGTAGGGCGAGGGAAGTGCTGAGGGATCGTAAGGGTTCCCTTGGTCAAAGGTGGAAAGGCCCGGAACCGGTCCGGGTGCAGCAAAAACCGGGTTGAGCGCGTAGATGGATCGCGCGACTGATGAAGGATTCCAGAATTGTTCCGGCTCAGGGCCCGGAACGATCGCAGTCGTCAAATCCGAGAAGTAATCCCGAGTGATGAAGCAATCTGGAATGGTCAACGCGCTTGCTGCGCAGTCCGCATCCCACGCGAGCGTGCAGCACAGGTAATTCACCGCGCACACCACCGCGCAGCAATTGGTCTCGCGAGAGCCCGTGAAGTTTGGCGCAGACTGGAGCTGATGATGCTGGATGTGACCTGCGGTAAAGACCGACCACGATCCCGCACCCGAAGCGGGACCTTCATTCAACCCCGTTGGATCACCGCAATTCTGGTAGATCACATCTGGGCCGCCAGGCGGGCTCCCGCACGCCGTGAAGAACTGGGTCATGGTAAGGCACGCGTAGTCCCAGAACGCGATTCCCTGGGCACAGAACGGCGCGCCAACGCAGACCTCTTCTTGGCCGAACCACTGAAGGAGCGCTTCGGAACAGGCGTCGGCGCCTGAAAGCGTTTCGGGGGCCCCGCAGTTTCCAAGTGGACGGTCCGGGTCCAGAGGGTCAGGTTCACGCAGACAGTCGCCGGCGGAGTACACGCCGTCGTCGTTGACCCTCGTTGTGCATGAATCACTGCCGATGGTGTTGCACTCCCCGGGAGGTGATGGGCACTGCGCCTTGGACTGGTTGACCCGCGCTTCGATCTCAACCATGTCGACACAATCCAGTCCGCGTAGAAAGGTGGCTGTGCTGAGGAGATCACCCTTGGAGCGCACGGCGATCCAGTCGGAGAGGTCTCGGGACCATCGGCCAGTGCGGCGTTGGGCTCGATCCCTCAACTCGGCTGTCTGAGCCGGTGTCAGGTCCACCATGGAGCTGGCTGTGGCATCGAGAGCTTCAAGAGCTTCCTCGAGCGCGGAGAGATCGAGTCCAGCCCGGCTGGTGATGCCCCCCAACTGAGCGCCTCTGGGTGCCGAAACGCTGTACTCCGGCTTGATCCGAACCAGGACCCGGCCGGTGGCAACGCTGCGCCCGGTTCGAGGATCAGTCGGAACCGAGAGGCTGGTTGGACCGGGCACGGCTTTGCTACGGCCGGCGGCCGGGCGAGCCTGCGCATGCGCCACGCTGGGTTCGAGGGCGACTGAGGCGACGAGCGCAGCCAGGAGGCTCGCGTGGGGCACAAAGCGAAAGATCATCGGTTCTTACTCCGTGGGGACGATGTCACAGAACCCGCAGTAGCAGGCTTTGGATCTAGTCTAGTCCACAATTCGGGCCGTCACAACTGGGAATCAGGCCTTCGCAGCCGTCGCCCTCAGCACCCGGTGGCCGATGTCCGAGCGGAAAAACGCTCCCGGGAACTCGATGCAGCGCGCGGCCTGATTGGCCAGGGCCTGAGCGCGCTCCAGCGTCGCAGCCAGAGCGGTCACCCCGAGCACGCGGCCGCCGTGGGAGACCAGGGTGCCGTCCTTGTGCCGGGTCGTGCCCGCATGGAACACGACCACCTCTTCGCCACCGCTCGCGCAAGCTTCCGCCGCCGTGATGCCCATGATGGGGTCACCCTTGCGCGGCGTGCCGGGGTAGCCCTGCGCGCACACCGCCACGCAGACGGCCACGCGCGGGTCGAAGGAAAACGAGGCCTCATCGAGCGAACCCGTGGCGCACCGCCAGAGCGTCTCGACGAGATCGCCCTGGAAGCGCATCATGAGCGGCTGCGTCTCGGGATCACCGAAGCGCGTGTTGAACTCAAGCACCTTCGGGCCGGCAGGGGTGAG
>VFZP01000604.1 GCA_016871115.1 Acidobacteriota bacterium | reverse complement strand
AGCCGCCACGGAGTTCAAATTGGCAGCGTAACCGGCGCAGCGAACTGTCTCATAACCGTGCCCCGGTACAGCGAAAGTAGTACTGACCGTAGTATCGAGTATGACAGTACGCTGGACCCCCTAGGATCGGATCGCTGCATTCATGAATGCTTTAAGCAATACGGTGCGGGTTGACATTTGACCACGCTATCTCAAGTTCTGCTGAACCGTCGCCGGAATAGAGAGCCTACATCAGACAGCTTGCGGCTGGGTTCCCAAGGAGTGGACCCGTACTCTTGTCGATCGGCACGCCTTCTGCGACGAGCAGCCGCGGCTTGAGCATGTCTGATCTCGAGAATGCAGCATGGCCTTCGTGCGGGAGCTGGGAGTTCCGAAAGACCGCCGAGTTTCCGCTCGGCCGTCACGGCGGCAAAGACATGATCGGCCAAAAGGCGCTCATCAGGAATCTCATTCGTCGCAGTGGGAGCCTCTATTCTCAAGCCTGATGCGCTGGAGGGGTGAGGCAAATGGGCAGAATACCCGGGGTAACGCCTGTTGATCTTGCGGTACGGGCACGAAGCGGCGTTGCGAGGCGCCCAGGATCGCCGTCGGTGTTCCGGACGCCGTTGCGGCGATGTTGACAGTCATTGGTCATGCTACCTACGCTGGCTGTCGGTTCGATCGGAACGTCCCAGAATAGAGGGGCCGACATCAGGCAGTTCGTGTCTGGGTTCTCCAGGGAGTGGGCTCGTACCCTCGTTGACCAGCAAGCCTTCCGCGACGAGCAGCGGCGCCTTGAGCATGTCTGGACCTTCTTGGGACTTGCCGACGATGTGGCGCGCGATGGCGACTGGTTCCGCGCGTCGATCGCCACTCGTTCAGTCTTCGTCCAGCGGTTCGGCGATGCGCTGCGCGGCTTCGAGAACCTTTGCGCCCATCGCTTCCACCCCCTGCGCCGCGAGGCCAAGGGCAATGGACCGGTGATCTGCGGATTTCATCACTGGCACTACGATCGCGAAGGCCGCGCGATCGGCATTCCAATCTGCAAGGTGGTCTTCGGCAAGCCGCCGCACGAGCTGGGAGCGCGTTTGCGCGGGATCGAACTGGCCCGATGCGGACAGATGATTTTCGGGCGCTTTCCGTCGCCCGCGGCTACGGAGTCGCTCGAGGACTACCTCGGTGTCGTGTTCCCGGTTCTCGAGGCCATGGTGCCGGCCGGGTCGCGCCGGCTCTATGCGGAGCGCCCGATCCGCGCCAACTGGAGGCTGAACCTTCATATCTCGTTGGATGAGTATCACGGTCCCGCGGTCCATCCGACGACCTTCGGTCGCCACGGCTACGCACGTTCCATGTCCCGCCATCGCTACTTCCGGCTCGGAGCCCACAGCGCCTTCCTCAATTCGGATGATGAGCGCTGCTTGGAGAAGCTGCTGCTCGGCTGCCGCGACGGCAACTATCGGCCCGACTACTACTTCGTATTCCAGATCCTGCCCGACCTGATCGTCGCGCTCGCGGAGGCGGACAGCTCGTTCTGGTTCTGCAACATACTGCAGTATTCCCCTGTGGCGCACGATCGGACGGCCTTTCGAGGTTGGTCATATCCGGCGCCGTTCGAGTCCGTGCATCCATGGATCGCACGCGCAACACGGCCGGTCACCGGCATCTTCCGGCGCCGCATCTTTCACCATTACTTCAAGTGCGTCGTGAACGAGGACGCCGCTGTCTGCGAGCGTATCCAGGATGTGGCGCACCAGATCGACGCGATTCCCATGCTGGGTGCCCAGGAAGAGCGCATCAGCTGGTTTGAGGAGGCGATCCGCGAGCTCGCGAACAGGGGAGGCGTGGAAATGGCGCCCGGTTCTGTCAGCCCGGACAGCCCCTCTCATGCCCGACGTGTTGACTCGTAAGGGCTTCCAGGGGTGGTCGTGAGGCGGCGGCCTCGATTGCGCCCCTGCTCACTGGATGATCATTTGAAAAGCGGCGTGCGCATTCTTCACGGCATGATGACGGACCTATTCTCGAACCGCGTGTGTTTGGTAGGGGCAATCAGCAGACGGCCCACCAGTCAACGCTGTTCATTTGCTTGGTGTGTCCGTCGTCAGAACAAACGGGACGTTCTGAGGTTTCTGTTAACGGAGGCTTTGGCGCATCTAGGCTGTCAGTTTAGGCGGCCGCTTGCCGGTGCAGCAAGCGGCGGTACTCGATGGTCCTGCGCTTGATCGCTTCCCTCCTTTCCAGAATGGCCTGACCGCGTCCGGTGTAGACGTC
>VFZP01000603.1 GCA_016871115.1 Acidobacteriota bacterium | reverse complement strand
GCTCCGCGCGGTCGGCTCGCTGCTATTAGGATCCAATTTCGAGCCGCCGCCCGGGGAGGAAGAGCCATGCGGACGGGACGAGGGCTTCCCCTTGCCGCTACCGCTGCTGCTCTTGCCGAACGGGCTGCTGCTGCCACTCTTGCTAAACGAGCCGCTCCCGCCACTCTTGCCGAACGAACTGCCGCTGCCGCTCTTGCTGTGCGGACGGGACGACGGCGCGGACGAGCCCGCCGGCTTCCTGAAACTGCTAAAGCGGCGCTGCTGCGCAGGAGGCGGAACTGACGAACGGATGGGCCGCGCCGTCTCCACTTCTTCCGGCAAGCTACGCATTTCCGGCGGCGCGAGGCCTTCCGGCACCTGACGCTCGGTGAGCTTCACCTTGAGCAGTCGCTCGATCTGCTTCACGTCGCTGCGCTCTTCGCGCGTGCTGAACGTGGAAGCGACCCCGCGGGCGCCGGCGCGGCCGGTGCGGCCCACGCGGTGGATGAAGTCTTCCGCCGATTGCGGCATGTCGAAGTTCACCACATGCGCGATGTTGTCGACGTGAATGCCACGGGCGGCTACGTCAGTAGCCACCAGGATGCGGTGAGAACCGTCCTTGAAGGACGCCAGTGCCTGGTTGCGCTGGCCCTGCGTACGGTCACCATGGATGCGGGCGGCCTTGAAGCCGGCGCGCTGGAGATTCTTGGCCAACCGGTCTGTGCCGTGCTTGGTGCGGGCAAACACGAGGAAAGCGCCCGAGGGGTCTTCCTTGAGGAGTTGCGCGAGCATGGCCAGCTTGCGGTCCGAAGCGAGTTCGTAGCGGTGCAGGTCCACCCCGTCGCCCGGCTTGGTGGTGGCTCCGATGCTGACGCGCACGGCGTCCTTCACGTAGGAATCCACCAGATGCGCCACCGACTTTTCAATCGTGGCCGAGAACAGCATGGTTTGCCGTTGCGCGGGCAGTTCCTGGAGAATCCTCTTGAGCGACGGCAGAAAACCCATGTCGAGCATGCGGTCTGCTTCGTCGAGCACCACGGCTTCCACCTGCGAGAGGTTCACCAGGCGGCGATCCAGAAAGTCGCACAGGCGGCCGGGGGTAGCAATCAGCACCTGGGCGCCTTGTTGAATGGCGTTGAGTTGACGGCCTTCGCTCATGCCACCGACGGCGACGGCCAGACGACTGGACGTGCCCGCGATCAGCTTGGTGAAAGTGTCGTTGATTTGCAGGGCGAGTTCCCGGGTGGGGCACAGCACCACGGCCCGGATGGCGCGCTTGGCGCCGGGCTTGGCCTGCTGCAGACGTTCGACAAGCGGTAGCGCAAAAGCGAGCGTCTTACCGGTACCGGTCTGTGCCGTCGCGACCAAGTCGCGGCCGGATAAAGCCGGGGGGATCGATTGGGCCTGCACAGGCGTGGGCGTGTGAAAGCCGTGACGGGAGAGGTTGCCCTGCAGTGCAGAGCTCAGTTTCAATTCGGAAAAGTGGCTCATTCAAAAAGGACAGACAAAAAGAATAGTAGGCGCGGCCTTGGTCAGGCCGCGCCGATTGGGGAAAGAAGGTTTACCAGCAGCGAGGGTATGGAAGGACTACCAGCGCGGACCGCGGCCACCGCCGCCACCACCGCGATTGCCACCACCGCCACCCGAACCGCCGCGGCCACGGCCGCCGCCAAACCCGCCGCCGCCGCCAGCCGGCTTCGGACGCGCTTCGTTGACGTTCAACGGACGGCCATTCAGGCTGGCGCCGTTCAGGTTTTCAATCGCCTGCTGCGCGGCCTGGGGGTCCGACATTTCGATGAACGCAAAGCCACGGGGTTGACCGGTGTCGCGGTCGGTAATGATATTCACGCGCTCAACTGTGCCGTATTGGGCAAATGCGGCGTACAGTTCATCCTGCGAAGTCTGATAGCTCAAGTTGCCAACAAAAATGTTGACCATTAGGATTTCCTCAACTGATTTTCAATTCGTCTCTGTCAGACTGCGCTGTAGGATGTGAACCGGTGAGCGGCGGCCGAAGCTCTCGAACATTTTAGGTACTCGAAGCGGTCAAAGACCACTCAAGTGTAGCACAACGGCAGGGACGTCAGAATCGAGCGGCTGGGCGCGGTTCCGCATGGTATGCCGGTGGGCGGCGGCACCCGGCAAGTACGGCTCTGGTGCAAAATCTGGGTTGACACTGGCTTGATACCGTTTCGGTCCGCGGGTCTCGATCGAACCCGACTCCGATCACGCTGCCAACGCGGCTCGCCAGATCTCCGGCATCGTCGCCCCT
>VFZP01000602.1 GCA_016871115.1 Acidobacteriota bacterium | reverse complement strand
GCGGGCACGGTCGCGCTGCAACGATCCTGCCCCGCAACGCCGCCACGGCGATACCGAACCGCGAGGTTCACGGCGGCCAGGCGTGATGCTCGAAGTTACCGCAGAACCGATGCGGGGGAGGTAAACGCGCCGCGCCGATCCTGCGCCGCACCGTCGCCAAGTTGCACACCGAACCACCGGAGTTACGACGGCCGGGCGTGATGCTGCTATCCGGCTCCGGCGGCGCACCACGGCGGGCGTGCGGGATACCTTGCCAGCTTGCGCGGCTCGCGGACGGGCGCGGGTGGCGCAAACAGGCTGCGCCGATCCTGCGCCGCAACGCCGCCAAGTTGCATACCGAACCCGAGTGGGTTGCGGTGGCCCTGCGATGACACTCGAAGTGCGCATCCTTCTCGCCGCTGCCATCGCCGTCTATCTTCGGCGAACGGTGCCGTTTCGGTAAGACTGCTCCGCCCGTCTTGCGCCGGCAACCGCCGCCCCGCTGCCCGTCAACTCATCTGCGATGCGGCGGCCAGGAGGTGACCTTGTTGGTGCGCATCGGGCGGGACGGCCAGGTTGAGTGGGCGAGTCTGCTGCAGGGACATCCTTTGCTGGTTGGCGCCGCGATGGAGGCCGTTTGCCGCCGCTGGCGGTGGGAGCCGTTCTGGATCAACGGAGAACCGTTTCTGGCTACGGTGACGGTCCACGTGCGGTATCCTGGGCCGTGACCATGACCCGTCGTCAACTGGCCGCCACCGCCGCTGCCGCCTTCCCCGCCGCCATCCTGACTGAAGCTGCGCTCGCCCAACGCGCCGCTGTTCCCGGAGCCGTGCCCGCGGGCACCGTCTTCCTGAACGCCAACGAAAACCCAGAGGGACCGCCCCAGGAGGCGATCGAGGCGATGATCAAGATCCTCCCGGGCTCGGGCCGGTATCACTACCAGGAGTACAAGGAGTTCTACGCGACCGTTGCGCAGAGCGAGGCGATGGACCCCGAACAACTCCTGATTGGCTCCGGGAGCTCTGAGGTGCTCCAGGCGGCTGTGCATGCCTTCACCTCGCCCACGCGTCCCCTCGTGCAGGTGTATCCCACGTATGAATCCGTGGCTGCGGTGGTGGAAGCGCTGAATCGCAAGGTGGTGCGCGTGCCGCTCACCGCCGCACACACGGCTGATGTGAAGGCGCTCGTCGAGTTGTCCGGACGCGAGAACGCCGGGCTCATCTACCTCTGCAACCCCAACAACCCCACCTCCACGGTGACGCCCAAGAAAGACATCGAGTGGCTGGTTGCGAATCTGCCCGGCGACACCGTGCTACTGCTGGACGAAGCCTATATTCACTTTGCCGAAACGCCCGAGATGGAAAGCGCCTTCAAGTATGTGAAGGCGGGCAAGAACGTGGTGGTCACGCGGTCCTACTCCAAGATCTGGGGCATGGCCGGGCTCCGCGCTGGCGCATCCTATGCGCGTCCGGATTTGACCAAGCGCATGGAGCCGTTCCGCAACAACGTGATTTCGATTGTCGCCGTGCGGGCCCTGCTCGGCGGCCTTGCCGCGGCCGGACGGATTCTGCCCGCGCGGCGGGCGCGTTACAACGGCGTCCGGCGTGGGCTGTGCGAGTGGCTGGCCGCCAAAGGCGCGAAGCACATTGATCCGCACGCCAATTTCATGATGATCGACATGGGGCGCGATGCGAGGCCGCTGTTGCCGCGGATGATCTCGCGCGGCGTGGCGCCGGGGCGTCACTTTCCGCCGATGACCAACTTCATGCGCGTATCGATCGGCACGGCGGCGGACATGGAGAAGTTCAAGCGCGTGTTCTGGGAAGTCTACCAGGGCTGAGGTAGGCTCCACTACCGCAGATAGTCAAACAGGGTGGTGCGCGGCCGGCGCGACTCGGCGGTGAGCGCGGTTTCTTGCAACTGCCGGGCCTGGTTCATGTCCACGATGGCGGCCGTTATGTCGGTATCTTCCACGCCGCTGATCTGTGCCTTGAGACGCGTCACCTGTTTGGCGGCGCAGTCGGTTGCCTCGTTCACCTGGTTCTGTACCCCGCCGTAGAAGGCCAGTTGGTTGTTCAGGAACTTGGCGGCCGTCCGGACGTTGGCAAACGACAGCTTGACGGCATCCACGTCGTTGGAGCGCAGCGCGTTGCGTAGGTTGTTTACCGATTCAAAGGGGTGTGCCTACTTTAGGACGACGGTCCAGCGGTTCGAAGGGTAGAGCCGCTGCTGTTCCTGAGTGATATGGAAGTCCCAGTAGGCATCAAAGTCTCC
>VFZP01000601.1 GCA_016871115.1 Acidobacteriota bacterium | reverse complement strand
GACTGGATCCTGTTTTTTTTTTGCCCTACCGGTTATCATGAAACTCTATGGCAACCGGCGCCGGCCTGTTTGTGGACGCGATGCTTGAGCTGGGCATCCACGATATCTTCACCCTGGTGGGTGATCACCTCAACGAAGTTCTCTCGGCAGCGGGACGGCGCGGCATCCGCATCACGGATATGCGGCACGAGTCTGGCGTGACGCACGCAGCCGACGCGTTCGGGCGCATCCACCGTAAACCCTGCATCTCGCTGGTGACAGGCGGCCCGGGCCACACCAATTCGCTCACCGGCATTGCCACGGCGTTTCAGGCTGCCAGCCCGATGATTGCGGTGAGCGGCGCGCCATCGTCGGCGCTCGCCGGCCGCCAGGTGTTCCAGGTGATCGACCAGGTGGGCATGGCCGCGCCGGTGTGTAAATGGGCTGGCGAACCTGCGTCTGCCGCGCAGATTCCCTTCTACCTCGGCCGCGCCTATCAGGAAGCGGTGTCGGGCCGCATGGGCCCCACGCATTTGACGATCCCGGTGAATCTGTTCGAAGCCGAAGGCCCGAACCCGCTGCCGATGCAACCGGCGAGGCGCGCGCCCGCGCTGGCGCCGTCCGCGGACGAAGTGGAGCAGGCGCTGGAACTGCTGCGCGGCGCCGAGCGGCCGGTGGTGATTGCGGGCTCGGGTGTCTGGTGGGGCGGCGCGGAGAAAGAGCTGAACGCATTTCTGCGCAAGAGTTCCCTGCCGTTCTACAGCGTGACGATGGCGCGCGGGGTGGTGCGTGAGGACTGGAAGTACCACTTCGGCTACGCCGACGGCGCGTTGAACAAAGCCGTCCACACCGCGTTCAAAGAGGTGGATGTGGTGCTGGTGCTTGGCAAGCGCATCGATTATCGCTTGGCGCTTGGCGGGCCGCGATTGTTCTCGCCGGGCGTGAAGTTCATTCAGGTGGACATTCACCCGCAGGAACTCGGCCAGGCGCGGCGCGTCGAGTCGGGGATTTGCGCGGATGTGAAGTCCACGCTGGCGGCGATGACGGCGTCCATCGGCAAGGAAGCGTGGAAACCGCGCAAGGCGTGGTCGAAGCGACTGGGTGAGTTGCGCGAAGCGTGGCGCACGGAGCTGGGCGCCGTGGCGGCGTCCA
This sequence comes from Acidobacteriota bacterium, assembly GCA_016871115.1. Taxonomy (GTDB): domain Bacteria; phylum Acidobacteriota; class Terriglobia; order Bryobacterales; family Bryobacteraceae; genus VFZP01. The sequence continues at coordinate 1,133 of VFZP01000601.1, read as the reverse complement.
ACCGCGACGGCCGTATTCACCCGGCGGCGTTTTTCTCTGAGCTCGCGCAGGTGCTGCCCGCGAACACGCTCTACGCCTGGGACGGCGGAGACTTCATTCATTGGGGCCGCGCCACGCTCCCTGCCAACATTCCTGGCGGCTGGCTGCGTCTGGGTCCACTGGGCACGATCGGCTCGGCGCTGCCCAACTCGATCGCGCTGCAGCAGGCGTTTCCGGACCAGCCCGTGGTGATGATCACCGGCGACGGGTCACTCGGCTTCTACATCGCCGAACTCGACACGCTCGTGCGCTACGGCCTGCCCGTGGTGATCATCGTGGGCAACGACGCCGGCTGGGGCCTCGAGCGCGAGTTGCAAGGCGAGTTGTGCGGCTCGACGGTGGCGTGCGAACTCCGCGCCACGCGGTATGACCTGGTGATGAAAGGCTTCGGCGGCGAAGGCGAGAACATCACGAAGTTGAGCGAAGTGGGTCCGGCGGTGCAACGCGCGTTTGCCGCCCGCAAGCCGTATCTGTTGAACGTGAACGTACGCGGCGCGCGCAGCCCGTTCACCGATTGGCAGATCGCGGGGAAGGCGAAGAAGTAGCGCGACGCTCCGCAGGCATATTGACAGGCTTTGCATCGACTGTTTGGCGTAGAGACTTGGCTGACTTGCCGAAAATCGAGCGATGCATGCGCAATACGCCTTCCGCCTCGGTAAGGCGCAACTCGAGCTCAAACTTGTCGCTATACTCACTCGCGGCGTGCTCATGGTATTGACTAGCCATTTGGACAAGCCGAAAAAGCGTGAAAGCCACTTGTTCAGCATCGAAGAAAAGCTTGTCACCGCCCGCGTTGGCAGAATCAGCGTATGCGATTATTAGCCGTAGTGAAACCACAACACCAAGCACCGTTGGAAGCGCCGCAATGACTTGCTGAACAAATACGGGCTCTCTCACCAGAGCTGCCGCAATCAATTTGAATGCTTCAAGGCAAGCACTAAGGATTCCCAAAAGCAAAAAGACAAGCATCACAAAGTTAAGGTCAACAACACCCCGTGTATTTGTTTACCGGGTTGAGCGGCGTAGCAACTGCTGAACGTCGCCGACCAGCGGATAGACAAAGATGTCCTTGACCGGCTCCTTGCGAAGATTGA
>VFZP01000600.1 GCA_016871115.1 Acidobacteriota bacterium | reverse complement strand
TCTCATGATGGTGGTGTGCGCCATCGCAATGCTGCGCTCACTCATCATGCTCACCAAATCCCGATAGCTCAACTTGAAGCTTAAATACCAGCGCACGCACAACACCACAATCTCCGCGTCGAAATGGCGGCCAGCGAACAGCTCTTCAACCGGAACGAAGGAGGGCATTGCGACAGTTTCTCTCATCTTGGCCGGTTTGCACCAGAGCCACGCACTTCACCTGCGTTGCGCCGATGGCGCGCTCAGCCGCGGCGAGCACGGGCACAGCGTCCACGTAGCCTGCCGGCCTGCGCGATTGCGCCCACATTGACGCAGCCAGAAACACTCCGAAACATCGACGCAGCATCATTACCGATCCCGCGCCACGCGGAAGCCCACCATGCGAAACGCCTGAAACGACGGCCATGCCGCCGAACGTGCGTAGCTCCGCAGGTCTTGGCTTTCAAAGAAGAACGAACCTCCGCGCAGCACGCGATACGCGCCCGTGGCCGGGCCCTTGGGGTTCTTCTTGGGCGACACCGTGTAGTAATCCCGGCTGTACCAGTCGTTGCACCACTCCATCAGGTTGCCCGCCATGTCGTGCGCACCGTTGGGTGAAACGCCTTGCGGGTACGACCCGATGGCGCGCACGGTATCGAACTCCTGCGCGCCGGTGTAGTTGGCATGGTCGCGATCGATGGTGTTGCCCCACGGAAAGCGGCGCTGATCCGTGCCGCGCGCGGCTTTCTCCCATTCGGCCTCGGTGGGCAGGCGATACTTCTTGCCGGTCTTCGCGCTCAGCCAGTTGCAGTAGGCCGTGGCGCCATCCCAGCTCACGCCGATCACCGGATACTGATCGCTATCCGGCGTGCCGCCGCCGTGGTTGTTCGGCTGCGTCCAATACGGAATCTGATCCTTGGGCATCACGCGGCCGCCGGGCCAATACTTCTGGTCGTCATAGCCCGCATCGTCGCGAAACTTGCGCCAATCAGCATTGGTCACCTCGTGCTTACCGATGTAGAAAGCGTCAAGCTCCACGGTGTGCACGGGCCGCTCGCGCGACTCACCGTCACCGAAGTTGTCGCCCATCTTGAACGCGCCGGCGGGCACCAGCACCAAGTCGCCAAAGCCGTCGTTCACGGTCTTCTCGGCGGCGCTCAGCAAAGTCAAAGGGAGGAGGAAAAGCCAAGCGGAGCGCATCTATTTCTTGTTCCCCCCGAAAAAGCCATTGAGGCCGAGGAAATGTTTGAGCGAGTCCATCCAAGGGCCGTACTCGGGGCTCGTGGTCGCCGCGCCGAAGCCATGCCGGCCGCGTTGATAGATGTGCAGCTCGGCCACGCCCCCCGCCTTATTGATATCCGAGTACAACTTCACCGTGCCTTCGGCTGCGCCGCGATCCCACGCGGCGGACAGCAAGAACGTAGGCGGGTAGTCTTTGAGCTTGTCGTCCGGCGAAGGAACGCCCGGGCCGTAGACCATGCACAGCACGTTGGGCTTGGAGTTCAGACGGTCAAGCGGGTCCGCTGCGGCGGGGTCGCCGGGCCCCGCGCCCAACATCGCTGAACGCACGAGGTGTCCGCCCGCGGAAAAGCCCGCCAGCAGGATGCGTTCAGGGTCGATCTTCCACTCCGCTGCCCGCGTGCGCAGCAGGCGTACCGCGCGATGGCCGTCCGCTGACCGAGCCTCCTGCTTGTACTTGGGCTCCAGGCGATAGGTGAGCACAAACGCCGCCGTGCCCCAATCATTGAAGCGCTCGGCGAGTTCGATGCCTTCGACGCCGTACATCAGCATGATGTTCGACCCGCCCGGCGCGATGATCACGGCCGAGCCGTTGCGCTCTTTCTTCGGCGGCAGAAACGCCGTGAGGAACGGCTCATGCAGCGGGCCCCCGCCCACCGCGCCCGGCACTTTGCCGGCCTCCCATAGCGGAATGTTCTGATGCGGCGCTTCGGCCTGGAGCAGCGCGGCGGCTCCGAAAAGAAGGACAGGGACTGCGAATCTGGACATGCCTGTTTAGGCAGTCTACCAGGAATGACGTTTGGGCCCGGGCGGCAAGACTGGCCGTTCGGAGATTGTGATACGTTGAAACCTCCGTCGTGATCCGCTGTTTCCCAAAATCCTCCGCACTGATGGGCTTCTGCCTGATCGTGGGTCTTCTTGCGCCCGCGCACGCCGCTGATCAGGCTCTGGTGCAAACCGGCCAAGATGAGAGAAACTGTCGCAATGCCCTCCTTCGTTCCGGTTGAAGAGCTGTTCGCTGGCCGCCATTTCGACGCGGAGATTGTGGTGGTGTGCGTGCGCTGGTATTTAAGCTTC
>VFZP01000599.1 GCA_016871115.1 Acidobacteriota bacterium | reverse complement strand
TTCCAGTTCACTCGCCGGAAAAGCCGTCCGTTCACGCGGAAGTCCTCGGTTTTCGCCACGCCCGGCCCTACCTTGTAAAGACGGTGGACTGGTTACTACTGGTGGGCGCGCAGTTTGCCGCCGCCGCCAACCTTTCGGCGGTATTGCTGATTCCCATCCAACAATCCTCCGATACGCAATCCGGCATCGCCGATCCGCCCATGGATTGGGCCGCCACCCTGTTGCCGCTGGCGCTCACGGCCTCGCTCATCCTGCTCAGCTCTCTCTTTCATCGCTTCCGCAGCAGCCGGAGGGCCGCTTAAGACATGCAAGCCATTCACGAACTGCTGTATGTCCTGTCGAACGCCTTCCTGCTGCCCACGCTGCTCGGCACGCTGGCGGCGTTCGGCTACGGCACGTATGTAGTGGGCCAGTTTCTCAGCGAAATCGCAGACCATCGGGCCAATCGCGCCAACCTCGCGCGCCTGTTTGCCGGCCCGCCGACGCAAGCGCGTTTCTTTGAATTCACCTGGCGCGGCTACTTCGCGCGGTTTCGCCGCGCTCTTGAAGAACATCGCGACTTTCCCGCCATGGTGGAAAAAACCGTGGCCGACATCGAGCACGACATGACGGCACGCGTGGAGCGACTGGGCATTATGTCCAAAGTCGGCCCCATGCTCGGCCTCATCGGCACGCTCATTCCGCTGCAGCCCGCGCTGGCTGGCCTTGCCCGCGGCGACATGCAGGCCATGGGCGCCAATCTCCAGATCGGTTTCACCACCACCGTGCTCGGCCTGCTGGTGGGCGGCACCTGTTACGCCATCGGCATCGTGCTGCGGAATTGGTATCAGCAGTATGCTGCGGACTTGAATTTTCTCCTGGCGCTATGGGCGCCTTCTGAGGTTTTAAATGGACAATCAGCACTTCAACCGCCGGCTGCCGTCGTCGACCCGGCCCAGTACAACGGGTTGGGCGCCGCGGCGGGCCGCGAAGCGCATCGGCGGTAGTGAAGATAACGATCCGCTCATGGGCTTGATCAACTTGTTCGACGCCAGCATGGTGTTGGTGGTGGCTATGCTCGTCGCGCTTGTCGGCAAAGGCAGCCTGGCCGAGGTGGCCGCGCGCCTCAGCCAGCAGGACGTCACCATCGTCACCAATCCCGGCAAGCCCGACATGGAAATGATCATCAAGCGCGGACCCAAAATCGAAAAGCTCAGAGCCACCGGAGAAACCGGGCAGGGTAAAGGCAAACGCCTGGGCACGGCCTATCGCATGGACAACGGCGAAGTGCTCTACGTGCCCGAAGAGGGAGGCAGCAGCAAGCCATGAAGAAACTGCGCACTATCGCGGCGACACTGGCGATGCTGGCCGCCGCGTTTGGACTCTACCGCTATCTCACCCGGCCCCATTTGCTGTTCCTCGGCTTCCCCGGGCCCTACATCGCGCTCTTCATGGACGCGACGAAAGAGACCGGCGTGAAGTACGAGTTCTGGGGTCGCCGGCAGATGGACGATCCCAAGCTCAAGTCCTCCGCGTTTCTCCGCTACAAAGCCGTGTTTCTGTCCGGCCGCCGCGCTGAGCCGCTCACTGAAGAGCTGAAGGCCGCGCTTCTCGCCGCGCAGAACCAGGGCGTGAAAGTGATCGTTTCGCCGCGCGAAGCGGGCAAGGCCTGGGGCGTTGGCAATGCCGATTGGGACGGCGCGGAAAAGCCCGTCGAGGCCTACTTCACGCACGGCGGCGGCGAAAACATGAGTCGCATGTTTCGCTACGCAGCGGCCACCTACTTGAAACAGAGCCAAACCGTGGAGCCGCCGCTGCCTACGCCCGATGACGGCTTCTATCATCCTGACGCGCGCCAACACTTCAGCACGGCGGCCGACTATCAGGCCTGGTACAAGAAGGCCGGCAAGTGGAAAGACGGCGCACCGCACGTGTTCATTGACTTTGCCGACGGCTGGAAGCTCGGCTCGGTGAGCGGCACCAACGGCATCATCGGCGCCTTTGAAAAGAAGGGCTGGAACACGGCCTGCATCTTCGGGCGCAACAAAACCATCGAGTATGCGGCGGCGTGGAAGCCCGACATCATTCTTTCGCGCTCGCATGGCCGCTGGTATCAGGGCAACGCCGGCGTGACGCTCATGCAATCGAAGTTCGACGTACCGATGATGCGCGGGCTGCAGTTGTTCTTTGCCGGCGAAACGCTCACCGAATACAAGCAGAGTCTCGCCGGCATTCGCGGCGCGGGCCTGGCCATCGGTGCGATTGTGCCGGAACTCGATGGCGCGATTGAGCCGACGCTGCTGGAAGGGCTTGACGCCGAGTGGTATGGCAAGCGGT
>VFZP01000598.1 GCA_016871115.1 Acidobacteriota bacterium | reverse complement strand
TTCATGATCTGCGTTCCTTTCTACACGCCCCAGACTGTCACCGCCAGCGGATCAATTATCGGCGGTCACCTCAAGGCGTTGCGGGGTGCGGACGCTTTGAAAGCCGGAATGGACCGGTAGCGCCTGTTGTTCAAAGAGGTTCAAGCTCGGTTCAATGTTCGAAGTGGGGGCGTTCAGTGCCGGTTCGAACTCGGTTCGAACTTCGGGCGATAACTCCGGCCGCTCCGGTTTTTGCGGCCTCCGCGGCCGGCACTTCGCGTGCGGGTTCAGTTGGTCTTTCTCTGGTTGCAGGGTCCATGGGCCGCGTCTTTCGGGACGCAGTAGTGCAGTCGGCGTCGACGCCCTCAACGCCGATTCCGCCCCATGCCGTGCGGACAACACGCAGACGTGCCGGATTTGCCGTTCGCTTGACGCTGCGCTCCCGCTCCCGTCAAACCCGGCACGACTGCTCACGGTCCGATGCCACCCAGCGCATGCGGAATCGCAGACTCCGTTCAGCCAGGCTGAACGAAGACTGCTTTCCTGCGCCGAAGCAGGCACGGGCAATCAATGCCATGCCATCCTCCAAGAACTGCCCGAACCAACCTCCAACTCAACGCAGCCGCCCCACCCTCGAATCCGACCTCGACCTCATCACTCTCGACGCCCGCCAACCTACCCACGCCACTCCATCCGCGACCGCAAAAACCCCACGAAATTCGCTCCATTCATGAAGCCTTCAACGTGCCCATCGCGCAAGAATGTCGCGAGAAACCTCATTCCAACCCCCTTCACGGCTCACTGCCATCCGGCTTACCAAGTCAGTATAATTCCAGAGGACACGCCACCCCTAACGGAGTTAGTCGTTTCATCGCTCACTTACCCGCCACTTGTCCGTCACCTACCCGCCGATCACCCGCCATTTACCCGCCGCCTGGTGTGCACGCGCCGAGGGAGAGTGATCATGATGCAGCATTTTCATTTCACGAAGCGGGCGCGTCTGCGAGAACTCACTCCGCCGGTACTTCGCCCGCGTCTGGGTAATCTCATGAAAACCGAACTGCAGTTCCGCGACCGCATTACGGATGAGCGCCTGCCGCAGCACCTGGTGGCGACGGTCGACGGCGGTCCGAAGATCATCACCTTCGTGGTCGACGGCGTGCTGCAGGACGGTGGCGACGAGCGCCAGTTTGGCTGGGGGCGCTTCAGCCCGCACCTGCGGTCGGCCAACGGGGCCGCGAACGTGAGAATCGATTCCGCAGTGCGCGCGCTCCGGGTTTACGGCCGGGCGCTGCGCACAAGTGAAGCGGTCGGTAATTTCCGCGCGGGGTTGTAGGGCTGCCGGTCGTGAACCAAGCGGCCTGCGCCTTTCTCCTCGTTTCCTGAAGATCGGTGGGCTCGGCGAGTCTGCTGCCGACCAACCGATTCTCGCGTTGCCAGTTTCGGCTCGGGTCAGCTCGCAGCCGGCCTGCGCCCGGCCGAGCGGAGCAACTCTTCGTTGGCCCACAGACCTTCAATCAGGATCGTTTGGGGCCGCGGCGGGATTCCGCGCTGGTTGTGCTGCATCAGGGAAACCACGCGGTCGACCGCCGCCTCGCCAATCACCTCGAAATCGCGGCTCACCCCCGGCATCGGCCGCGGCGCCTCGTCGATGTTGAGGCTCACCGCGGGAAAGCCCTTCGGCAGATGCCCCAACTCCTCCAGCCGCCAGGGATCGAGGCACACCAGGCAGTCGGGGCGCTCATCTCGCAGCCACGGAACGATGGCCGGGTCGTCCAGGTCTTCGGCCAACAACGGCTCGATCCGTTCGGCTCCCGGCGCCGCCCGCTGCTCAGCCAGATATGCCGCGTGCCACAGGTCGAACGTCACCGAGCTCACATGCCGGTCCAGAAACAACCCGATGCGGCGATAGCCCTTCGCCCGGCAGTGCGCCAACGCCATCTTCATGCCGTGAAAGTAGTCGTGGGAGATGCGGTGAAACTCGGGGGTGCGCACCGAGTAGCCCACGGCCAGAACGCTGAAATCGGTCCAGTCGAACTCCGGCAGCACGGCATCCTTGATCGGCATCGGGGCGACGATGATTCCGTGGATGCCGCGCGTCTTCAGAATCTGTTTCAGCCGCTCGGGGCCAAGCCGGGGTTCGTGCAGCCAGAAGTCCTCGATGGCATAGCCGATTTCCCGCGCCCGGGAACGCGCGCCCGCGAACAGTTCGCCGTACGCCGGGGTGAAGCGCCTCCATCCCTCCCGCGTGGCGTGGCCGGTGAAGAAAGCCAGCGTGGCCTGAAACCGCGCGCGGCCGCGGCGGCGGGTCGCCATCAGCGCGGAGACTGAGAGGGACGCCGGAACTG
>VFZP01000597.1 GCA_016871115.1 Acidobacteriota bacterium | reverse complement strand
ACAACCAGCAGTGGCTGGTTGGAAAATTGGGGTACCGCTCCCCAGCCCAAGCCCGCCGCGAGTACTTTCAAGCGATTGCAGCATGAACAAAGGTGTGTCCAAACAATCGGGTGCGGTACAGGTGCAGCCAGTTCCTTGGTGGGCTCGGCGAATTGCGGGGTATTGAAGAGATTGATCGACTCGACCCCGATCGTCAGCCGCAACTCCTGCCGCAGCGTGAACGTGCGGTTGAGCGAAGCGTTCACGTTGCCAATGCGCGCGCGCCGGAACGTGTTGCGGCCGAGGCTGCCGCGGGCGTCGGTGGGGTCCATGAAACGGAACGCGCAGCGCGGCAACAGGTTTTGCGAGGCGTCGGAATGCGACATCACCGTACCGAGCACTGCAGGGTCCACCAGATGCACGCGGTCACCTCCCTACCCGTCGACATTGCCCACGCCTGACGCGTCGCCGCCGGACTCGACCGAAAACGGCGTTCCGTTCTTTATCAGCACGACCGTTCGCGTAGACCAGTCTCGCAGCCAGCCCCGGCACTGCGAGGAGCCTGCCAGGCGAGGCCCGCCAGCAGGGCATGCGGCTGATCGAACGAACTGAGGCCCTTCAAATCCTAGTGGACGAAGTCCTGGCCCTGGCTGCGGCCGAGACGCGCGTCGGCGCCGCCCACGGTGGCCGTGTAGTCGTTGCCGAGATCCATCGACTTGCTGAACCAATACGCCACTTCGCCCGAGAAGCCGCGCGCCCGCGGCATCACAACCGAAACGCGCGCGGCGTTGAACCAGGCGCGCGAGGAGTTGTGGATGCGGAAAATCTCCTGCACCGAGGGATCGGGCCGGCGTTGATTAATGGTGGCTGACGTTTGCGGAATGCCGGCCACTGTCCGCGCCCTGTTGTCAAACCACATCTGAAAGAGCTTGACGCTGCGGCTACCCACGTAGCCCGCTTGCACTTTCCAGTTGCCCGGCAGGCGCGGCTCCCAGGAGAAGTTGTATTGGCGCGAGTAGGGGGCCACGGGGTTGGACGAAATCACAAAGCGCCCGGAGCGTTGGCTGGCGAGGTTGCTGAGGTCAATGCCGCGCAGTGGATCGTGCAGATCCGGCTGCGGCACCACGAGACGGAAACTGGGAGGATTGAGGCGGGTTTGCCCGTAGGTGGTGGCGAACACGGTGCCGTATTGCAGCCCGTAGGCCGCGCGCAACACACCCGCGCCGCGCGGCAGACGCCGCGCGACGCCGACGCGCGGGGCGAGGTTGTTGCAATCGCACGGATAGGGGAGCTTGTCGAGGCGGTGCGCTTCGGTGGGCGTGGGCACGGGCTCAAAGCGCACGCCCACGGTGATGTCCGTTGAGGCGGAGGCTTTCCACTGGTCTTGCCAGAACAGGACGGGCAACCATTGCCGGTAGCCGCGGTGCGTACTACCGACGGCCTGGGTGTACAGCGAAGGCGTGCCCAGCCGCAGGTTGGTGATGAAGTCGCAGCCGAAGTCGTTATTGAAAGTCAGGATGCCGCGGTTGCCGTCCTGCTCAAGGCCGCTCACCTGGAGTCGGGCGAGTTCAGCGCCGGCCGACCAGCGGTGCGCGCGGCGGGATTGCCGTCCCTGGAACCCGGCGCGAAAGCTGTTCTACGCACGGTCGATCGGGATAATCGGCGACGGGCCGATGCCGGCGATGGCGTTGCTGAAATTGGCGGTGGCTCCCGGCCCGTTCGGCTCCGGACGCAGGAGTGAACCGAGCCGGTCAAAACCGAGCGTGGCCTCGAGCAGCGTGGCTGAGCCTGGCAGCGCGCGCGACCAAGTGAGACGCGCGGTGTGATTGCACGTGTCGGTATCGGGGTTCTGCCCCTTCACAAACTGAAACGCGTCGATGGCCTGGCTGGTGAATTGGTAGCGCACGCGGAAGAGGCCGGCACGCGCGGTGGATTGCTCGATACGCCCGACGGCCGAGTGGGTGTTGATGCGCTGCGGGGCGTTGGTGTTGAGCGCGCGCGGATCGACATCCGGGCAATTGGGCACTTCGAGCGGATAGGCATCGAGCATTTGTTGGGCGGTGCGGCGCAGGGCCGGGTCGGCGGCCAGCGCCGTGCGCTCGGGCAACAACGGCACCAGCACGTTGCCATTGACGTTGCCGCGCAGACGTTGCAGGGACAGGTCCACCGCGACCCACGCCCCGCGCCACGCCGGCCCCGACAGACTGAACGCCGGTTCGTTCTCGCGCGCGGGTTGGACGGCGGCGGCCTGGAAGAACGAAGGCGCGCTGAAGACGGAGTTGAGATGGCCGAAGGAGACCAAGCCGTGCCAGGCGCGGCCGGTGCCGGCAGGCAGGTGCAGCGGCGCGGACGGACGCGCGCCGAACT
>VFZP01000596.1 GCA_016871115.1 Acidobacteriota bacterium | reverse complement strand
CAAGCTCATCCCACCGTCCTAGGCCCAGCGGACTTCCACGCTGCCGCCAAAGGTCTCGATCCGGCGTGGTGACGGATACCGCAACTCCGGGTTTTCTTCTTCACCTTTTGGGTGAACGACCGGTACGTTCTTTTCTTCGCCCATCCCGTTGAGTGTCCATCACTTCATGCCCGACCGGCCACCCCAACTGCCGGATTTAGGTTCAACGCGCAGGGCCGGTTGGCGCTGTATGGAGTGGAGAGTGCGCGCTACCGCACGCTATCGGCTGAAGCTGGCGCGGAAACCAAGCTCAGGCGAGCAGAATGCCCACAGGCAGATACGCGGTCTTGGCCTCCACCGCCAGCCCGTAGTCCTCAGCCGCCAAACGGATGAAGGCCACGCCCAGCAAGTCGATCAGCACATCCGCGGAATTCCTCATCGCCTCGCTGGCGGCCTGACGGGTGTGATAGTTGCCGCGCTCGCCGACCGCCGCGCGTAGACCGTACAGGTCGTTCTTGCCCATGGCTTCCGCCATCCGGAGAACCGGCGCGGCAGCGTTCCCCACCCCCACCGAAACCAGGCCTCGCGCGATTCGTTTCAAGCCGGCTTCGGCCGATTCCTGTGCCGCCTGGCCGCGTTTTTTCACCAGCGATGCAAACGCTTCGGCGCAGCGATACACCACATCGTCCGCGCTCACGCGCTCGTCGGTGTACATGGCGCGGTCAAAACCAGACAGCACTCCGCGCAGATTGGTATCGTTCGTCCAGACCGCCAACGCCAGGTAGCGTTGAAAGGTGTGCGGGTCGATTGTCTCCTCGCGCGCCGCCGCGCGCCCCGCCAGACGCGTGGCAGCCACGACGTAGGATTTGATCTCCGCCGGGGGATGTTCAAAGGCATAAGCCAAGGCAGACAGCTCAAACGCAGCTTTGGCTCCTTCGTGATACGCGGCCGCCTTTTTACCCGGCGTGTCGTCCTTGATGGACGGAAACTTTTCAAGGTTTTCGGTTAACTTGGCCGACAGGGCAGCCTCATCGGGATTGTGTGGAAAAGAGCGCATCGCTAGAACCCAATTCTACCCCCCAATGAGGACAGTTGGGCAACCGGCTACAATCGAACCGCCGTGGATTGTCGCATCCCCCATGCGCGCCGCGGGCAAATAGCCCACCATGACGGAACTGGACCCCATGGCGATGGCGTCCGGTGGACCAACGCAGACACACATGTCAGAAATCCGGGCCTGCGGCATGAAGCCCGTTAACACCGTGGGCTCACCCTTCACCACCGGCCCGCCCACGTGGGGCACGGGCGGCGCACCCGGGGTTTGCATGGGGCAAACGTGCATGTCTCCGATTCTTGCGGCTGGGGGCATGGTGATCGTCTCCTATCTCTTACAGTTTAGGCAATTTTGTCTCTGGAGGCCGCGGGCGCGGGAAACGCGGTCCAGTCACGGATTGACAGCGATAAAGTAGTCGCCGTCCTTGGCCTTTCTTTTCTCAATTCGCACGCGGGCACCCGGAGGCAACTCCCACTCTTCGTCAGCAGGATCATAGTCTACGGTCGGGAGAACCTCATAGAGTCCGCCGGCTACTTCACGCGCAAGCGTAGGGCGGCTCACCTCTGTCCCCTCATTCAATAACCGCACGTAATCTTTTTGATCATAGCACTAATACTTGAAGCCATCGCCTCCGGCATGCAAAAGCTCTTTGGTTACGTTATCGACGGCCACGGAGCGGTCCGTCACGGGATGAACATATCGGGTGGCTCCGTTTGCCGGGCTAACATTATTGGGCGCGGAAAACTGCTGGCCCTTGGCAATCGCCTCGTCGATTTGCTGCTCAGTGCGGCGGCGAATATCCTGCTCCAAGCGCCTTGCGCGGCTTGCGCTCGAGTTTGCCCTTAAGGCTTTTCGCCAGCTTCAGCAACTTCGGCGCCTTGGCCGCCGCCTTCACCGCCCCGGCGCCGGCAATGAACAGCAAAATCACTTCCAGCAGAATCTCGCCGAAGATTTTGCCTGCTTCAAACTGGCTTTGCGGCGAATGATCCGCCACCAGTTGCCTGTAGAGCCGGTATTTGTCAGCGTACTCCCCGGCCGCCTTGCCGAAGAACTCCCGTGGCTCTTCAAAGATCTTGGCGATCTCGCGCACAATCTCGTCGCGTTCCTCGGCGGCCGGCTTCAGCAACTCGCTCACGAACCGGCCCCAGACGGCGCCCGCGAAGTTGTAGATGCGGCCGGCGATGGCTGGATCGCTGCTCCGGCCCGCCGCCGGCACTCCGTTGACCTTGTCGTAGAGTTCAGCCAGCACAAACGTTTTGAGCAGATCGAGCAGTTCCACCACGCTCAAGATCACGCACTCGCCAGTGCCGTAGACCA
>VFZP01000595.1 GCA_016871115.1 Acidobacteriota bacterium | reverse complement strand
CTTGACGCTGCTGGTCCCGCAGCAGCACGTTCGCCTCTTCAATAGCCACCAGCCGCTCAGCGTGGCCCGCCCGCAGCTCAGTGATCTCCGCCTGCTGCCGCCGCAACAGTGCGTTCGCCTCTTCAATTGCCACCAGCCGCTCAGCATAGCCCGCCCGCAGCTCACTGATCTCCTCCTGCTGCTGCCGGAGTAAGCTGTCTGCATTTTCGAGAGCTAACTGCCTCGCATCAGTCTGGGTCCGGAGCTCTACCAGCGTCTGCCCCCGCGCCAGCCGCTCCGCCTGCACCATCCGGTAATACTTCGAAGCCGAACCCGCCAGCACCTGCAACTCCGCCGATGCCGTCGCTAAGGTGACCACCCGCGCCGGGCCCGCCGGATTCTCCCGGGCTGACTCGACGCCCCGCACCACGGCCTCAACCGTCACCCCAGCCAGACAAATCGGTTGACCAAACGCGCAATCCCAGCCGCAACCAAAGCACGCCAACGGATGGACAACCCCCACCGCACCCCGGCCCCACGGACGGTAGTGCGGCCAGGTTCCGCCCCCAAAGATGATAACTCCCGGGGTCCCATAGGCCTGCGCCAGGTGCGCCGGACCCGTATCGTTGCCCAGGAAAAACTTCGCGCTCGCCAGCAGCCCGGCCAACAGCACCAGGTCAGCCGCCGAACCGGCAAATACCGCCGCCTTCGCGCCCCGCCGGCACAGGTCGTCCGCCTGCGCCACCAGCGCCTCCCGCTCGCTTGCCTCGCCCGTGAGCAGTACCGGCAACGCAAACTGATCCGTCGACCGCTCCAGCGCCGCCGAAAAAGACTCTGCCGGCCAACGCTTCACCAGCGTCGAGGAAGCCCCCAGAGGAAAGCATACCACGTAGCCGCCAGGTTCCAACCCCTGCTCAGCGAGAAAAGCCTTCGTTTGCTGCCGCTGCACGCGGCTCATTTTCCATGGCGGCGCCGCACAGTCCCCCGCGTCCAGCGCCGCGGCCAACCGGGCGTACCGCTCTCCCTCCGCCACCTCGGCATCCCACGCCGGACCAGCGAACTCGACAAGCTTCCGCCCGGCCGCGTGCAGCAGCACACGCAGCAAACCCCGCGGCGCCGACAGCCGCGTGCACGCCAGATTCACCGGCGCCCCCCACCGGCTCGCCAGGTACCACGACAACCACGTCGGCTCGAGTTCGGCCGCAATCACAACGTCCGGCCGCCAGTCCGCCTGCTCCGCTTCGAGCTCCCGCAGCGCCGCATCCAGAGCCGGGCCGGGCTCGTCATAGTCCCCTGGCTGCAACCGCACCGGCCTCACCCGGTCCGGGGGCGCGGGAAACAGTGCGGCTAAGCCGGCAAACCCGGCCCGGCAAAAGAGTTCGAGCGAGGCTTCAGGATACCTGCGCCGCAGCGCCTCGAAAAGTCTCGAAGCCAGCACCAGGTCGCCCAGGCCGCCCAGGTGGATCACCGCCACCCGCTTTACCCCCGCCCGGCGCTCCGGCTCCGCCGCACCCTCCGATAGATGCCCGAGCAGAAAACTGAGCGCCTCACCCGCCCTCGCGCGGTGCTGTTCCCGCCGCTTGGCCAGCGCCCTGAGGCGAACCCCCCGCCGCGCCATCGACAACCGAACGCTCGCCAGGATCGATTCAGCCGACCACCCAGCCGTAGGCAAACCAAACTCGCCGACCAGCGCACTCAGCTTCGGACCGCGGGGCAGACAAACCGGTATCGTCCCGGCCAGGATGGCCTCAATCGCCATGTGATAGCGCTGCGAAAGCACCACGCTGGCCGGCCGCAGCAGGCTGACCATCTCCTGCGGCGTGTAGTAAGCCAGCGGCACCTCCACCGAAGGCTCCTGCATCAACCCGCGAACCCCCGCTGCCGCACCGGCGTCGAAGTAAGGTCCCGGGCGGCTCTCGTTGTGCAAAAAAGCCACCTGATAGCCGGTCTCCCTCACCAGACGATCGAGAATCCCGGCAATCCTCTCCATTCCGCCACCCGCCACCGGCACTGCCTGGCGTACGAGGTTGATCACCATCAGCGGCCGCTCCGCCCGCACCCCCAGGCTCCGCCACATCTCTTGGGCCCAACCATCCGTCTCCGTGCCGGGCGTAAACAGCCACGCCAAATCCGCCGCCACCCGGATCTTCTCCGGCGCCGTACCCAGGTCCAGCAGCGACTCCCGACAGGCCTCTGAGCGAACGGTCCACGACCGGATCCCCGCATAATGCTTGGCAAATAGCTCGCGGGCCGCCGGCTGGTACAGCCGGTCGACCCCCACGCCAATCGCATCCACCGGCAACCCGCGCCGGGTAAACGCGCTGATTTGCGGGCCCACCGTCTCGAGCGGATACGTCAGCCCTTTAAACTCG
>VFZP01000594.1 GCA_016871115.1 Acidobacteriota bacterium | reverse complement strand
GAGAGGTGGTGGAAGTAGACCCGGCCGGCAAAGTGGTGCGATCCATCGCCGGCAGCAAGATGGACATCCGGATGGTGTGGGCGAGCGGACTCGCCCAGCTCCCGAACGGCAATCTGCTGATCAACGACTACCTGGGGCGGCGAATGATGGAAGTGGATTCCAAGGGCAACATCGTGCGCCAGTTGAAAACCGGCGCGCGGACGTTTGCCTCCATCCGCGTGATTGGCCCGCAATAGGAGTCTTCGCGGGTGACGCGCGGCCATGCCTGAGCGTCCGGTGAGTCAAAGCTGGCCGCGTTGGCGATCACCGGTGGAGTGATGCCGCCGCCGCTGGCCGGAGTGAACGTGGCCTGCAGTTTGAAGGCGCCCACTGTCATGCCCAGGCTGGAGACAGCGATCGTGTACTCGCCCGGCTCCACCGGCCCGCCGAGATTCAGGGCTCCGGAGTTGCCGTTCACCGCGCCGGAGCCAATCGCGTTCATCGTCGACTGGTCCACTACCGCGAGGAACGGCCCGAACTCCGCGGATACCGCGCGGACGCGGGGCGTGCCCCGCTCCGTCACTTTCACGCGAAACGTTCTGGCCGGCGTAGGCAGCGGCTCGTAGTTCGCAATCTCAGACACCTTGCACTCCACGCTCGTCAACACACTCTCCACTTCGGCGCCGAACTCCACCGCGTCCGCCGGGCAGGCGAGCACGGCACGGGGTAGCGCGGTGACCTTGAAAGACGGCCGCGGGTTGGCGGTGGAAGTAACCAGCACGGTGTGCGGGCCGGCGGGCACGCGGAACTCGATATTCACGTCGCCGCTCCGGTCTGCCGGACCGCGAAGTACTTCCTGCCCGGTTGGGCTGACCACGCGAATCGTGCCAGATAACGCGCTCTCTACCTTGAGACCGACCATGGAGCCTTCGGCTGGCTCATAGGTAAACGGCGCCACGGGCGTCAGCAGCGTCGTGAAGTTCATATAATCGATCAGCCGGCAGCCGGTGTCGCCTTCGGGGAACGTGCCGTTGACGGCTTCGCCCGCGGTGAGTCTGGCAGCGTCGCACTTGCGAGGCGCTTCCGAGCCGAACTTCAACGTGAACGCGCCGAGACCAGAGCCGTCCGCCGACGTGGCCATCGCAACGTACTCACCCGGCGGCAGGTGCGCGAGGATGCGCGAATCGCGTACGCCAGTGCTGGCGTTGCCGTTCCCGGCGATCAGGGCGCCGGTGCGTCCGTTGAACAGCACCAGGAAGGCGTCAAACAACGTTGAGCGCAGGTCCACCTGGCCAACGGCCCGCGTATCCATGGAGAACCGCACCAACGCGGCCGGCGAAGGATCGTCACTCGGAACAAACACGTCCAGCCAGCGGCAACTGGACGCCGTCAATTATCCCGTGGTCTCTTCGCCCAGCTTGCCCTGCGCCTGAGGGCAGGTGCGCAGTTCCTGCAGCGCGGTACGGATGGTGAATGACCCGGCCGCGGCCGAAGCAAAGCTGATGAGGTTGGTCCCAGGCAGCAGGCTCACGGTCATCTGCTTGAGGCCGCGGAAAGCATTGCCGCCGGTTGTGCTGAGGACGGTGCTGAAGTTGGCAATGGCCGTATCGGCCGTCACCTGCAGCACACCGCGCGTGGGCGTTTCGAGTTGGAAAAACCGGACGAAGGCGGTGGAGACGGAAAACGGATTCAGGTCAAGCCACCGGCAGCCCGACTCGGTGAAGGCGCCTTCGGCCGTGCCGGTGGCCTCGAGTGTACTGAAGGGGCAAGGGCGCACCTCCTGCCGGTCTGCCTTCCACTCGAAGCTGCCCGTGGCGTCAGCGCGCGTGGAGAAGACGTAGAGCGTGTACGATCCGGGCGGGAGATTGATGGTGAAGCGCGCGGTGGAGCCTTGCTGCGCCGTCACGTGTGCACGCTGCGCGGTGCCGGAGAAGAGGGAAACCGTGGCGGGAAAATCGGGTGAGCCGATCGTGACGGAAAACACGCTCTGCGAGTCCACCTCCAGCCGGTAGCGCTTGGCAAACGAAGCATTCGTATTGCCGGAGATCATCTCGCGGAGGCGGCAATCGGTGGTGGCAAGCGCGCCCGTGGCCGTTTCCCCGGCCACCAGCGGCGTCGTGGGGCAATCGGGCGGCGAGGTTTGCGCCAGCCCCACCGTGACGGAAGCAAGAAGAATAAAGAGCCTCGTCGGAGGAATTTGTGGGTAGTTGGGCTAACCCGAACTACTGAGGAAACGACGTAGCTTAGGGCACGTTGCATCGAAAGATCGTTGTTCTTGTTCGTCAACTCCGCCACGCAGGAGCGGCCCGCCTTCGTCGTCGTCGATGGCTTGCTGGAGCACTTGACGGACCGGTCGCTTGCGAAGCCGGGGCGTATCGTTGA
>VFZP01000593.1 GCA_016871115.1 Acidobacteriota bacterium | reverse complement strand
ATTTAAATGCAATTCAATTACAATACACTAGCCCCCCGAACGCAAGGCGCTGCTGAGTGGCTGACGGAGAGCCGCGCGCGTGGCGAGCCAGGTGGCCGCCAGGCCCACGGTGAATACGATCGCCACCAGCATGACCATGCGGCCCATCGGCAACGCAGAGCCACGAGCACTGAGTGCGGGCAGAATCGCCAGCGCCGCGCACGCAAAGCCGATGCCGAGACCCTTAACGAGAATGAACAGGTTCTCGCGCAGCACGAGGCTGGCGAGTGAGCCGGGCGAGTAGCCGACGGCAGTGAGCAGTGCCAGTTCGCGACGCCGCTCAAAGACGTTTCGCATCAGCACCGCCGCCAGGCCCACGGTGCCCAGCAGCAGTCCCAATGCGCCGAGCGATTGGAACGTGGACAGGTAGGTGTTCTCCACGCGGTGAAACGCGGCGAGGCGCGTGGCGGTGAGTTCAGCGTCAATGCCCGCGTCGGCCAGCGCGTGTTCGAGTTGCTCAACGGTCTCGGCGTGGCGTCCGGCAGGGGCGTCAATCAGGAACACACGGTAGCCCTGGGCGGCGGGGAAGGCTTTGAGGAACTGGCTTTCGGCGATTAACACTTCGCTTTGGAAAACACTGTCGGTCAACGTGCCGACGAAGCGAAGGCGCTGGCCGGTGGGCAGCACGAGTTCGTCGCCCACTTTCTTGTGCAGCACGTATTGCATGGAGTTGGCGTCAGCCAACGCGGGAATCGAGCCATAAGGTTGCGGCGCATCGAGTTTCCATTGCCGTTGCGCGGCGAAGGAGGCGGGCACGCCGAGGACGCGCGGATTGCGCGGCTCGTAGAGGTTGAGGCAACTGGCGTCGTCACCCGGGCGCAGGCGGAAGCTGTGAAACCGCACGCCAGGCATTTCGGGCAGGCTCAACTCGGCGCGGCCTTCGGCGGTATTGGGATCGTAGTAGAGCGGGCGCGCGGACTCGGCCACGATGGGCGGCTCTTTGATCTCGGCGTGGGGATCGCGCCGGAAGGCATCCACGGAAACGATCAGAAATGTCGCGGAGGCGATGAGCGAAGCGGCGAGCACGGTGCGGCCCGGGCGGTAGCCCGCGTTGCGCACAGCGAGCGAGGCGACGGAGTTGACGCGCTGCTGGATGTGACGCGTGAGTTGATGGCGGAGAAACGCCAGCGCGGCGATGAGCAAAAGTAGTCCGGATGCGAAGAAGCCGCCTGCGCCAGGGAGCGCCAGCAGTGCACCAAGGGCCAACGCGGCGCTGATTGCCGCTGTGAGTCCCGCACGGCCCGGGACGAATTTCGGCGTGTAGGCACCAGCCTGTCCGGCGAGCAACTGCCGCGGTGTTACGCCGCGCAATCCGCGCAACGTCCACGCAATCGCGCCGAGGGCGGCGAGCATGGCGCCGATCATGCCCCCGAGCAGCGGGCCGGGCGCAACGGACAGTTTCAACTCGCGCGTGCCGACAGCGTCAATCCACCAGGTGCTGAGCCCGAACAGCACCAGCGCCGCGTAGGCCACCGCGCCCACTGCGCCGAGCAGCGCGCCCACCCCCGCCAGGATCGCGCCTTCGGTGAGAAACAGGCAGCGCACGCTGGCCGGTGCAAAACCCACCGCGCGCAATAGCCCCACTTCGCTCGCGCGCTGCTCCACACCGAGACGGAAGAACAGGCCGGCCAGCATGAGAGCCGACGCCATCAGGAAGAAGCTGAAGTAGGAAAAGTACTCACCGAAATCCGTTGCGCCGCGCGATGCGCTGAGGTTCTGCTCGCGGATGTTCACCACAGCAATCCCATTCGTCAGCGGGTCTAACGTCTTGCGCAGTTGCGCGCGGAGCGGGTCCATGCTCGCAGCAGAAGCGATGCGCAAAGCGGTCAACTTGCCCCAGCGCGACGACCACAGAGCTTGCCCGCGATTGAGCGTGATGAAGGCCTTGGGTGTGGCGCGGTGCTGGTCCCAATAATCTTCGTCCTTGGGGCGGATGCGTTTCATGTTCATTGGAAACGGCGGGTCCCAATCGGATACGTTGTCGGCGTCGGTGATGCTGGGAAAGCGCGGGGAGAGGTCGGGGTCGGCGGCCAGTCCGCGCATGGCCAAGGGCGCGGCGGCGGCGCGAAATTGCGCGCGTTCGGTGGTCATTCTGCCGTCGTCGTGCCAAAACAGGTACTCCATCGTGACGGCGTCGCCGGGCTTGAGGGCGAGATCCCGCGCGGCCCAATCGTTGATCGCGATGGTGTTGTCGTCCAGTGCGCCCGCGGCGCCGACGGCCGCGAGATCGAGCGCGGCGACGAGCGAGTAGGGAACTTCGCGGCCATTGGCCTGGATCGCCGTCGCCATGTAGGTGAGCAGGGGAGTGGCCT
The DNA here is from genome assembly GCA_016871115.1 of Acidobacteriota bacterium. Taxonomy (GTDB): domain Bacteria; phylum Acidobacteriota; class Terriglobia; order Bryobacterales; family Bryobacteraceae; genus VFZP01. The sequence continues at coordinate 46 of VFZP01000593.1, read as the reverse complement.
GCACGCCTGCCAGCCGCGCGGCTTCCTGGACGTGTTGACCCAGCGC
>VFZP01000592.1 GCA_016871115.1 Acidobacteriota bacterium | reverse complement strand
GTCAAGTTCACGGATGTGCGGGGGGGCAAAGTAGTGCAGGTTTAGTTGGAGGCGCGGGCGGGAATCGAACCCGCGAGTAAAGGTTTTGCAGACCTCTGCCTTACCACTTGGCTACCGCGCCCCAAGGGCAGGTCATTAGCGAACATAGCGCGTTTGGGCGAGTGCCGTCAAATGGCGTTGGCAGGCTGGCGGGGAAGACGAATGCGGAATACGGCGCCGGGCGGCTGTTTGTCCACTGCCCACACGTCTCCGCCGTGATCGAGCACGGCCTGGCGCGAAAGTGCGAGGCCCAGCCCGGAGCCGTTCTTCTTGCCGTAGGTGGCAAAGGGCTGAAACAGTTGGGAACGCAGCTCAGGTGGAATGCCGGGGCTGTTATCGGCCACCTCCAGCTCAACATCTCCATTCGGAGAACCGGACTGGATGCTGCGGATCACAATCTCGCCGCCGCCCGGCATAGCCTCGATGGCGTTGCCCACCAAGTTCATCACCACACGTTCAATGCGCGAGCGCTCCAGCAGCAGTTCAATCTCCGGGTCAACATCGCGGCGGATCGCGACACCCTGGGCGGCTGCGGTCTGTTGAAACGTCTCCACGCCCGCCTCCACAACTTCAGACAACAGACAAGGCTCCTTGGCGCCGCGATTGCCGCTCTTTGTAACTAGGGTAAAAACCGGTAGCCAACCCCGTGAACTGTGAGGAATTGACGCGGCACGTTGGCATCGGGTTCCACCTTCTGCCGCAGCTTCACCACGTGGGCGTCGACGGTGCGTGTATTGGGGAACGAGTCATACCCCCATACAGCGTTCAGAATCACGTCGCGCGTAAGCGGCTTATCTGGGTTCTGAAGAAAATACACCAGCAGGTTGTACTCAGCTGGCGTCATCTTCACGTCCTGGTTCTTGCGGAGCACCACACGCCGGTCCATATCCACTTCCACGCCGGAAAAGCGCAGCACCGTATGCGCATCGGCCGACGAGCGCCGCAGCACCGCCCGGATCCGCGCCAGCAAGCTCGCGCCGCCCGAACGGCTTGGTCACATAGCCGTCCGCGCCGATTTCCAGCAGCAGCACCGTGTCCACTTCTTCGCCCGCCGCGCTGAGCACAGTGATGGGCGTTTGAATCTGGCTGGCGCGCAACTGCTTGCAGATCTGCATGCCGCTCATGCCGGGCAGCCGCAGGTCCACCACCAACAGGTCTGGTTTGAGCGTCAAGGCCCGTTCGTAGCCGCTCTTGCCGTCAAGGGCCTGGACGGTTTTGAAGCCCTCCTGCTCCAGCATCACGGCGATTCTATCCTGAAGCTCCTCGTCGTCATCTATATGTCAAGCAATGTGCATCTCTCCGTCTCTGGCCTCCGCCTCCGCCCGATGAATCCCTTGTGGACTGGATTGCCGCTACCCGAGAATGATGATGCATTGAAGGGGGGCTTGCTACCATTGAGAGAGCAGCCCAGCCGCCTGCACGCAAAGGAGTCTTGAGCAAGTAATGATTCGACCTCTGGTTTTGTCCCTGGCCTTGGTTTCCGCGATAGCGCTGGTGGTGCGTGCTGAGCAGTACAAACTGGAGCCGGCCGGTGCGCCGCCTGCCGAGATTTCCCCGGCCGTGGCGGGCCTGCTGCAGGATAAAGGCCACAAAGTTCTGGCGGCCGGCGGCAAGGTGTGGTGCGAAGTCTGGTTCGCCAAGGCCGAGGCGAAAGGCCCGGTGACCACCGAGTCTGACGTTACCTGGAAGACGATGGTGCAGGGTTCTGTGATCGGCGTCATCCGCTGGCCTGCGCAGGGCAAAGACCGCCGCGGCCAGCAAGTGAAGCCCGGCGTCTATACACTCCGTTACGGCTTGTTCCCGCTCAATGGCGACCATCAAGGCGTCGCGCCGCAGCGCGACTTTCTGGTGATGTCCCCGGCGGCGATGGACCAGAAGCCGGAACCAGTGGGCAAGTTTGACGACCTGATGAACTTCAGCCGCAAGGTATCGGGCACGCCGCATCCGGCCGTGCTCAGCATGTGGCTGGTGGAAAGCGGATTCGAGCCGGGCCTGAGCCAGGCCGGCGAACACGATTGGGCCTTGCAGGCCGCCGTGGGCGACGCCAAGATTTCGCTGCTCCTCGTCGGCACCGCCGAGTAGTTACCGCCCGCGCCACACCGGCGCGCGTTTCGCAAGAAAAGCCCCAATACCTTCCTGCGCATCGTCTGCGGCGGCGTTGCCAGCCATGACGCCGCACATCGCCGCGCAGGCCGCCGGTTGCGGCAGATCGATCTGCTCATAAACCTAAATCCGGCAGTTGGGGTGGCCGGTCGGGCATGAAGTGATGGATACTCAACGGGATGGGCGAAGAAAAGAGCGTACCGGTCGTTCACCCAAAAGGTGAAGAAGAAACCCGGAGTTGCGGTATCCGTCACCACGCCGGATCGAGACCTTT
>VFZP01000591.1 GCA_016871115.1 Acidobacteriota bacterium | reverse complement strand
CCGCCGATTGCCGCCTCGCGGCCGTTTGCGACGTGAATCAGGCAGGCCGCGAACGGGGCGTGGCGCTGGTAGAGAAGCTGGCGAATGGCGCCAAGCCCCAGCAGTTTGAAGACATGCGCGCGATGTTCGAATCGAAAGACATCGATGCGGTGTCGATCACCACGCCCAATCACTGGCATGCGCTGGCGGCGATCCGGGCCTGCCAGGCGGGCAAAGACGTGTACGTGGAAAAGCCAGCGAGCCATAACATTTTCGAAGGTAACCAGATGGTGGCCGCCGCGCGCAAGTACAAGCGCATGGTGCAGGTGGGTTCGCAGAGCCGCACCATCGCACACAAAGCGCGCGCCATGCAGTTGTTGCGCGAAGGCATCATCGGGCAGGTGTATCACGCCCGCGGACTTTGCTACCGCCGCCGCTTTTCCATCGGCCACACGCCGGAAGAAGCGTGCCGGCCGGGCTCGATTGGGACCGTTTTCTCGGTCCCGCGCAGTATCGCCCGTTTTCCAAGAACCGCTTTGCCTACAACTGGCATTGGTTCTGGGACACAGGCAACGGCGACATCGGCAACCAGGGCATTCATGAGATGGACATCAATCTGTGGGGACTCAACCGCGGCGGCTGGCCGGTCTCGGCTGTCTCGACGGGCGGCAAGTATGTGTGGAAGGACGACCAGGAAACGGCCAACACGCAAACCGCCGAATTCGATTTTGGCGATGCCACCATGTCGTTTGAAGTGCGCAACCTGCCCACGCCCACCGAAGGCGGCACGCTGATCCGGCCCAACCACACGGGCAATATTTTCTTCGGCGAAAGCGGCTTTCTGGTGGTGGACAACCTCAGCTTTCAGGTTTAAAACAGCACGGCCGCGGCGCTCACGCACGAGCAGATCAGCGTGGCAGGCGCGGGGGGCCTCGAGAAGTACGAAAAGACCATCGACGAACAGGCCGGCGCGGGGCAGGCCTGGGCCACCACGCCGCACATGAAGAACTTCCTTGACGCGGTGAAGTCGCGCGATCATCGCAAGCTGAATGCCGAAGTGGCGATCGGCGCGCGGTCCGCCGCGTTTGTGCACCTTGCCAACATCTCGCCGCGCACGGGCCGCAAGCTAGCCATCGCACAGTCCACCGGCGCGATTGCCGGCGATAGCCAGGCCGAGTCCATGCGCACGCGCGATTATCGCGAGGGGTTCACGGTGCCTGTGAACGTATTAGTTAGGGCGTCCAGAAGTCCGCGGGCACGTTGTTGAACCACGTATCGTTGGCGGTGCGGCCCGTCAGGTAGCCCACCACGACGCCTTGAATCGTACGCCGGGTCAGATCGTTGCCGAACGGCCGGCCCGGCTTTTTGACGATTCCCTGCACGGTCTTGCCCTTGGGCTGACCAACCTGCACGACGCCGCTGAACGTAATCTTCGAGTTCTGCTGGGCCACCTTCGGCTTGCCGCCCACCCATTTGAACTTCACGTCATGCGCGACGGACCATTCAAACCAGCGCAAAGGAATGAACTGCGTACCCAGGCGAAAGGTCAACACGGTGACGTACTTGCGCCGGTCCAGCACATGAAACAGGAAGTTGGGCTTATTTCTGGAGATGTTGCCAATGCTCAGCGGACAGCGCGAAGCCGGGTGATCGCCGGTGGAGGCTTTCCAAATGCCATTCACCAGTGACCGCGAGTCCGACGTCCAGGGCTCCACGTTGTCTTCGGTATCCAGGCACGTCTTCGGACTGAGGCTCGGGCCGATGTCGATGATCATGCTGCCGTGGCTACTGTTCTCGCCCGCATAGAAGAACTGGACCTTTTCTACTTCCTGCGTCTGCAAGAAACCCATTTCCTCGTCGCCCGCCGTCCCGGACTTGGACTGCCCGGGCGCTTCCCCAGCCGCCTTCCAGGCGTGCGTGATTGTCTCGCCGCCGAGCGAGTAGCCCTTGGTGAGATGAAAGACGGCGCGCTTGGGGCCGGTGAACGGTTCAAACGAGACGCCGGGCGTGATGCCATCCTTCGTGATGGTGACGGACGCCGATTGTGCTTCTACTCCAACCATGTTTTTGTGCTTCCTTCCGAACGGACTCTAGGCGCCCCGGCGGGCGGTGGTGGCGGCAAACGGGCGGTTCCCTTTCGGGCCTGCCATCTGCGCCGCGAGAGCGGCGTTTTCCGCGGCGGCGTTGCAGCTGGATTGCTGCTGGCTCATCAGCAGATCATCCACGCGCGTGAGCGTCAGTTTGCCCGCCACGCCGTCGACCGCCAAGCCCTGGTCTTTTTGAAATTTCTTCAACTGCGTGCCGGTCTCCGAGCCATAAACCGGGATTTCTGTTTTGGGTTTCCCGGACCCCAACAGTCTACACCCGACGCCTCACTCCCGTGCCGGAGTTGATCAGAATCCCCATTCCGAGGGCGGGCCAGTGCCTTGCCGATGGCTTCTTCGGACCATCGCACAAAAACGAAAACCGAGAACGTG
>VFZP01000590.1 GCA_016871115.1 Acidobacteriota bacterium | reverse complement strand
TGCGGATTCCGAACCTATGACGCCATGGAAATCGCCCTCCATCACAATCGTGGCCGATTACCGGAGCCGGAGTTCACCCATAGATTCCGCTGAGGAGGCATATTTCGCGCTGCTTGGTGGCCAGTTGCTCGGTGATCACTTCCCAAGTGACCATCGGACCGACATAGTTTTTGTTGTTATCGTAGATCGCACTCACCAGCAGGGTCAGTGTTTCAGCACCGAGCTTGATGTTGGCGGTGTGCGGCAGATTGTTCGGGTCTGCCAGCATCTTGCGCTGATGAGCGGGATTTTTTGTGGAAGATGTCGATTGACTGGCCCAGAATCTGATCCGCCCGCACCGGCAGCAGATGCTCAATTGATTTCAGCGTCTTCAGGCTGGCCGGGTTCAGATACCGGATGACAAAGTCCCGATCCGCCATGATCACATTGATCGGGGCGTTCTCCAGCATTGACTGGGCTCGGCTCGCCTCAAACTCCAGCCGCTTCTTCTCAGCGATCTCTTCCCAATTCACCGCGATCGCCGTGAAGTTGCCGACCTCGTCAGATACGGCATTCACATTCAGGTCGAGAATCAGGTCTCCGAGCCGGATTTCGCTGCGAATGGGCAGATTCTTGTCGTCGGAAAGACGCCGGCGGATGTCGGCTACGCGCGAACCGTGAAAATGGTCGATGTTGGTGCCACCCAACTGCGCGGCCGTGATGCCGAACTTGCTCTGCAGCACCCCGTTCAGGGACTCCATGACTTGCCGCGCTTTCTTATTCATGAAGATCACGTTCAGATCGCGGTCGGCGAGAAAGACTTTCGTTCCGAGCGCATCCAGCGCGGACCCCAGTCGTCCTACAACGGTATCTTCTACCGTATTCTTCTTGTTGGGTACGCGCAGCGGCTGTACCTGGTTCGCTCCGCGCCGAGTGGCACTCCGGCCCTGATTGTCGGTCCGCACTTTTTGCATCACCTCGCGTCCTTTTCGAGAGATGTGAGTTGTCTCGGCCGCTAGGGCCAAACTCACGACGCTGATGCTTATCGGCCAGGATCGAAATCCTTGGGGCGAATTGTGGGTGGACGAGGGTCAGACTATTCTGAGGGTGCCTTGGCCGAGGACGCCTGATTCGGTTCCCACAACACTTCGTCCAGCGCCAGACGGTGATTGGCCCAACGGCTCCAGACAAACAGCGCATCGCTGAGGCGATTTAGATAGGACACCGCTTCAGGCGGAACCTGGTCCTCCTCCTCCCGCGCCAGCGCTACGGCCAGACGTTCAGCGCGGCGGCACACGGTGCGGGCGCCGTGGAGTTCGGCATTGAGGCGCAAGCCGCCGGGCAGCACAAACGAGCGCAGCGCGGGCAAGCCGGCATTCATCGCGTCGATCTCGTTTTCCAGCCGCTCGACTTCGGCGCCGGTCACGCGCGGCTGCTTGGGGTGCATATCCGCCGGGAGCGTGGCGAGCGCTGAGCCGAGATTGAAAAGCTCATGTTGCACGCGGAGCAGGATGTCGCCGAGCGGTTCCACGCGCGCGCCCCAGTCCACACAGGAAACCCGCGCCATTCCCAGCCACGCGTTCAGCTCATCCACGGTGCCGTAACACTCGATACGCAACACATCCTTGGCCACCCGCTGGCCGCCCACCAGGCTGGTTTCTCCGCCGTCTCCCCGGCGGGTGTAGATGCGGTTCAGCGCCAGGCGCGGTTCGTTGTAGATCTTCGGCTGCTCACTCATGTTGGGGGTCTTCTATGATTGTAGGGGACGACCCACTATGCACCGCCCGCCTGGCCGCCTGACGAAGACACTCAGCGGACTTGCCGTCGACGCTGTGTACACCGGCCCAGCGCCGGCGCCCGGGGCCCCCGGCGAGTATCCTTACACTCGCGGCATCCACCCCACGATGTATCGCGAGCGGCTGTGGACCATGCGCCAGTTCTCCGGCTTTGCCACTCCCGAAGAGACCAACGCGCGCTATCGATATCTGCTGGTGCAGGGGCAGACCGGGCTTTCCGTCGCCTTCGACCTGCCCACGCTCATGGGTCTCGACTCGGACGACCCCGGCGCGCCCGGCGAAGTGGGCAAGTGCGGCGTTGCCATCTCGTCGCTTGAGGACATGGAGACGCTGTTCGCCGGAATTCCGCTCGATAGCGTGAGTGTGTCGATGACCATCAACTCGCCCGCCAGCATTCTGTGGGCGATGTATTTGGCCGTGGCAGAAAAGCAGGGTGCGGCGTGGACGCGGCTGAACGGCACCTTGCAGAGCGACGCGCTGAAGGAGTACGTCGCGCAGAAGGAGTTCATCTACCCGCCGCGGCCGTCAATGCGCCTGGTGACGGATACGATTGAGTTCGCCACGCGCGAAGTGCCGCGCTACAACCCGGTTTCGATCTCCGGCTATCACATTCGCGAAGCCGGCTCGACTCTTGCTCCACCAGCGCTTCGTACGTCTCGTTCATGCTCTGGTCCAGCCAAAGCGTCAGCGACTCTTCGTCCTGCTTCTCGAACGCGCGCCGCACGCTGTCCTCGCTCCGGAACTGCCCGATCCC
>VFZP01000589.1 GCA_016871115.1 Acidobacteriota bacterium | reverse complement strand
TGGGAGAGTGAGCACGGCGGCGCAGCGTGGATCGCTCTTCTGGAGTGAGCTCGATGGTCGAGACAGGGCGTGCCATGGCTAAGCATGGCACAGTTCCGCCATTATTTAAATGCAATTCAATTACAGGAAACTAGCGACCGGGGCCGCACAACAAATTTGTAGCACTACAGTCTTGTTGCGAAAACTTCGTTGGCTATCGCTTGGGCCCTACGGTGACCTCACCCAGCGGCGTCGAGCCTTCCACCACGCCCATCCCAATCCCGCCCTCTTCCTCAAAAAACGCCAGCACCCGGTGACCCGTGAACACAATCTGCGGATAGCCGCCCTTCAGGGCCAGCACCTTCAGCTTGTTCTCCTTGGACGTGATCGCCTCGATCGCGCCCGTGGTGCCGGTCCACACCACGTACAGCGCGTCGTTCATCCCGGCGATCATGGCGGGGTCCTTGCCGTCACCCAGCGCGCGGTCAATGCCGCTGACGGTGGAGTAGTGAATCTCCTTCTCCTTACGAAACGCCGCGTACGCCTCCCCGCTCAAGCCAGACAGCGTGAGGCTCCCGCCGTCCATGGGGCAGGCGTTCAGCTTCCAAGACTCGCTGCCGATCTGCCTGGCCGGCTTCCACGTCACGCCCACATCGTCCGAAGTGGTCATATACATGTCGCGGTTGCCGCCGAGCGAGTTGCGCCACATCACATAGAGCCGCCCGGTGGGCGCCACCAGCACGTTCGGGTGGCAGCACTGGCAGATGGACCCGTCCGGCGACTCGTAGATCAAGAAATTCTTGCCCCACGTGGACCCGCCGTCGTTCGACACCGCACCGTAGAGTTGCGTGCCCTTCGCGCGCAGATCGAGCCAGGCGGCAAACACCACGCCGTTGCCCGAAGCCATCGCATGCAGCCCTTCGCGCGCCGAGCCAGCGAGGTCGTTCACGCGTACGGGCGGCTTCCACGCGCCGCCGTTGTCGTTGGACGTCCACACCAGCAGGTCGCCGTCCGCTCCCCCGCCCTTCTGCCCCACGATGGCGGAAATGACGACATTGCCAGACTGATACGCGATGCGCGGACCGCGATGACGGCCCAGCGCCATCTTGCCCTTAGTTTCCACCTTCCGCGGGCGCGAGAACGTCTCGCCGTCGTTGTTCGAGAACGAGTAGTAGATGTCGTTGCCCGCGCCAAAGGCGAGGCCGATGCGGTCGCCCGTCGAGGCAATCTGGGGCTGCTTGAAAACGATGTCCGTGGTAGGCGGAACGATCTTGAGCGCAAGCGCCAGTCCAACAAGGGCCGTCAACATATCTTTATAGTAGACGCGGCGTGGCGGGTGCGGTTAGCTTTATTCCTTCACCATCTTTGAAAGCTTACGGAGGCGCGAGCGGAGTTCTTCGCTGGCTTCCTGCATTTGGTTGGTATCGTAGATCACGCGCGGGGTCATGAAGATGATGAGTTCGGTGCGGTCGTGATTGTATGAGCGGCTACCGAACGCGCCCCCGAGAATCGGGATCTTGTGCAGCAGCGGAATGCCGGTGCTGCTCGAAGCCGAAGACTCGTTGATGATGCCCCCGATGGCGATGGTGTCGCCGTCCTGCACGGTCACCTGCGTGTTCACCGAGCGCTTGGAAAACGACGGCGACTGGATCTGCCCCGACGCCGGCGCCTGCGGCGCGCTCACTTCCTGATTGATCATCAGCGTGACGATACCGCTGGGGTTCACCCGCGCCGTGATGTTGAGATTCACGCCCGTGGAGCGGTTGGAGATGCTGTTGGCAAACACCGAATTGCCGCCGGATTGAATGGGAGAAACGGCGGTGGCGGTGAGCGTCGGCACTTCGACGCCCACGCTGATGCTGGCCGCCAGATTGTCCGTCGCAATCACGCTGGGTGAGCTGAGCACCTTGGCCTTGGTCGCGTTTTCCTGCAGTTGCAGCAAGCCGAGCAGTTCGCGGCTCTGGCCCACCAGCATGCCAGCGGTGAGCGTGGCGCCGGCGCCACCGAAGGCGCCGAGGAGTTGGCGCGTGGCCGATGCCGCGCCGGTTGCGCCGGTTGCGCCGGTGCCCGCGCCGCGGCGTTGCAGGAATGCGCCCACGCCCGAGGCAAACGCGCCGGTGAGTGAGACTTCGTAGATCTTGGCGTCGATCAGCACCTGGCGCGGCGCAACGTCGAGATCTTTGAGCAGCTTCAGAATCTGTTGGTACTCGGTGGGCGTCGCCTGGATCAGCAACGTGTTGTCCATCGGGTTCGGAATAATGCGCGGGATGCGTTCCGGCGTGCCGCCCATGCCGGGACCGCCGGAGAGAAACGTGCCGGTCTGGTCTCCCGTGGCGGCGCGCGATCCGGCGCCGCCCGCGGCGCCTGCGGCCGCACTGAGTTGGCCTTGCGGCGCGTAGCCGCCCATCGGGTTCATCATGCCAGGTGCAATCGCCGGACCCGCGTAACCGCCCATAGAGTTGCCAAAGCCGCCCATCATGCCGCCCATACCGTAACCGCCCATGCCCATCATGCCCATGCCGGGCATCATGCCTCCCATGCCGTAGCCGCCCAT
>VFZP01000588.1 GCA_016871115.1 Acidobacteriota bacterium | reverse complement strand
TGACGAGAGCGATTATCGCCGCCAGTTGCAGGCCTGGTAACCTGCGTGCGCAGTGTTCTCTTATCATCGTAAAGTGGCGATAACGGTCACCCCTGAACAGGCCGCCGGCATGGCTCCAGACCCCGAGTCGGTCCAAACTGCGCGTTCGCTCGCGACGTCGCGGCCTTGGTCGTCGCTCGGGTGTGATGACCGCGCGATCTGGGGCGCCTGCCAGGGCAGCGGCAAGGATCCATATCGTACGCAGATCGATTGGTCTGGACCGGCGTTCAAGTGCACGTGCCCGAGCCGCAAGTTTCCGTGCAAGCATGGCCTCGCACTGTTGTTGCTGCTCGCCGACCAGCCGGCGCTCTTTAAGGCGCCCGCACCCGCCTGGGTGGCAGAGTGGCTAGTGACACGCGATGAGAAGGCCGAGACCAAAGCCAAGAATGAAGCCGCGCCCGCGAAAGCGCCTGACCCCGAAGCGGCGGCAAAATGCGCCGGGCAGCGCGCGGCCCGCGTTGCACAGGGGCTCGGCGATCTTGCGTTGTGGATGCAGGACCTCGTGAGCCAAGGCCTCGCTTCACTACCCAGTAAGCCGTTTTCGTTCTGGGAGCAGCAGGCGGCGCGGCTGGTGGATGCGCAGGCTGCGGGTGCGGCGCGACTGGTGCGCGAACTCGGCGCGGCGGCGATGGCGGGCGAGGGCTGGCAGCATCGTGTGGTGGATGGTTTGGCGCGTGTGCATCTGCTGATTCAGGCGTACGCGCGCATCGAGACACTGCCGGAGGCCACCCAGGAGGGCGTGCGTTCGCTGGTGGGTTTTACGGTGGCGCAGGAAGCGGTGCTGGCGGGCGAAGCCATGCGCGACCAGTGGCTGGTGGCCGGGCAGACCGTGGAGCAGGAAGACCGGCTGCGGGTGCAGCGCACCTGGCTGTTGGGTGCGAACTCCCGCCGCGCTGCGTTGGTGTTGGAGTTTGCCGCGGGTCCAGGCGCGGGTTTCAAGACGGCGCTGCCGCCGGGCGCGACGGTGGATGCTGATCTCTGCTTCTATCCGGGCGCCGCGCCGCTGCGCGCGCTCGTGAAGCACATGCATGCGGTTCAGGCGCAGTCTGCCGGGCTCGTTCATGCGGCGCCGATCGGCGAAGCGTTCGCCGGCCTCCGCGAACGCATGGCCGCCAACCCGTGGACGCAGGATCAGCCCGCCGCGCTGGCTGGCGTGACACCTGTGCTGGTGAACACGCGATGGTTCCTGCGCGACGGTGCGGGCGCATCGGTGCCGTTGCGCGCGGGCATGAATGTGAACCTAGTGCTTGCGGCGCTAGCGGCGGGCGGCGCTGTCGACCTGTTCGGCGTGTGGGACGGCTACACACTCGAACCGTGGGCTGTGTGGTGTGAAGGAAGGCGCATGGTGGTGCCGCACCGCGCGACCCCGGAAGCAGCGTAGCGAGTGTGGCCGCGAAGTTTGACGCGTAAGCCGGGGAGACCAACCACTCGGCTCATCGCTCGCGGACCGAGAAATTTTAGGTCAATTCAATCAATGACGCGGGCTTCCAGCTGGCGGCATTGTTCGGAACCTTGTAGGCAAAGATCACGACGAGCTGGGGCGTTGGATGCCACGCGACGCCGCCAATCGCCGCCGCGAGGTCATGCGTGCCGGAGAACCAGTCGGCCGCCAGGCTGAATTTCTTCGAAAGCGGTTGCTCCAGGCCGACCATCGTCGAATACGTGCGGCGGCCGAAGATCTGACTCGAACCGTAACTCGGCCCGGCGGTGACGCGCGTGCGGACACCGGGCGCACGAACGCTAAAGTTGCTGAAGCCCCAGCCGCCCACGCCACGGCCGGACAGCGACAGCGGCGTCATGAAGCCGGAGCTTGCTCCCAGTTGCCATCCCGAGGCGGTGGTGTGGAGCAGCCAGCGATGCTTCAGCCCCACGCCCAGCGACACGTTGCCAGAGGCGGGCCGTCCCAGCCCGTGGAGGGTCGCGGCCAGTTCGGTGTTCTTCGACAGCCCATAAGTGCCAAACGTAAAACTATTCCAGTAGTTGCCGGTCTGAAAGCGATTGAGTTGGCCCTCGTGCGCCAGCATAACCTCGCCTTTCGGTGTGATGTCCGTGCTCGGGGCGCTGATGATGACCGATTGGGCGAGAATAGGGGAAGCAAAGAGCAATGAATATAACTAATGCAACGCATGTTCTGGTAAATGTTCTCCGGGATTGAAAAGCGGGCCCGCCTATTCTGCCTCGATCAGCACATACTGTAACTGGCCAAGGCGCTCCAAGTACAACGCGACGTTCTGCTCATGCTGCAACTTAGCGGCTTCATGCTTGAGGTCCGCCAGACTGCGCAAGGCGTCGCCGTTGATTGAGTAGATGACATCGCAGGGGTGTGCCTACTTTGTGACGATGGAAAAGCCTCGTTGAATCAGCGGCATAGATCCGCTGGCAGCCTTTCGGGCTGAAGCAAAGGGCCGGGATATGATCATATCCCAGGCTTTCGGGTCAGTTGTCGTTGGCCACTTTCAGCTCGGCGAGGTGAGCGAGGGCGGTACGAGATTGCCGTTCCAGGTGGTCCAGCAGAACTCT
>VFZP01000587.1 GCA_016871115.1 Acidobacteriota bacterium | reverse complement strand
GCTCCCGCGCCTCACCTTTGACCGGTCGCCGGCCATACGCAACAGCGACAGAGAAAGCCCCATCAGCACAGCCGAAAACAGGAGCCCGGCCACCAGAAAGAGACCGGGCGGAACCGGCGACTCTATATCGCCGGCCAAGTGCCAGGCTAACCATACCAGAAAAAACAGACAGGTCGAGCCCGCGGTCACCAGCATCGCGCGCGCCACATTCACGCCGCGCCGGCTGAGTTCGTTCGGAGGAGCCATGAAGAATGATTGTAGGAAGGTTTGTTGGAGATACTGACCGCCCGATGGTACCTGTTTGCCCTTCTAGGTTCCAGTACAGACAGGCTTGCTACAGGGACAACCGCTAGGTGCACCTCATGATGCGGCTGACTGTTCCCTCGGTCAGCGCCATCTGCTGCCGGCGGGCGGCGAGAACATCGCCTGCATGAACGGCGGCGCCTGTAACCGCAACGTGATCGGGTTCCGGAACTAACCGCAAGTTTGGGGCTGACTCAAAGATCACGTTTTAGCGGTTTACTGGTAGGCGTGACATTTCTTCACTTTCTGCTCCCCTTCCTTCTCAGTACCGCCGGTGCCCAAGCCGCCCTGCGCGCCGGCGCGGCGCGCGTCGATATCACAGACCGCGAGGCGGGCCCCGTGGCGGAGCCGTCCTACGTCAAGGCGCTCGCACTGGCAGACGGACCGGCGCGCGCGGTGTTGATCACGGTGGACGCCGTGGCTATCGGCGGCATTGGCCGCATCGATGACGGCTACCTCGCGCGGGTGCGCAGCCGCATCGAAAGCGAACTCGGCATCCCGGCGCGCCACGTGATCGTGAACGCCAGCCATTGCCACAGCGTGATTCGCCGCGACGTGGACGCCTTGACGGTCGAAGCCGTGCGCCAGGCGTGGCGCGCGCTCACCCCAGTGCGCGCCGGCGCGGGCCGCGGCACTGAAGACCGCATCCAGGAGAACCGCCGTATGAAGCTGCGCGGCGGGCGCGAGACGGATGTGCGCCGCGCCTACCCGATGCCGCATGATGAAGACGTGGTCTCCACCGGCCCCATCGATCCCGAGATCGGATTGCTGCGGCTCGATCGCATCGGCGACGGCCGCCCGCTGGCCGTGCTTTATCACTTCTCCGCGCATCCCATTCAAGGCGCGCCGGACAATGGCAACACGGCGGACTACCCGGCCTTTGCCTCGCGCGCGATTGAGGAGAATCTGGGCGAAGGGGTGCTGGCGTTCTTCGTGCAAGGCTGCGGGGGCGACATCAATCCGGCGCGCTACAAAGACGTGCATCAGCCGCACGATGCCGAGCCGCTGGGGAACCGGCTGGGCCTCAGCGCGCTGCGCGGCCTGCGCGCGATTCGCACAAGCGAAGGCGCGGCATTGCGCATATTGAACGAGACGTTGACGCTCCCGCGCAGTGCCGACACCGCGCAGCGCATCACCGCCTTACACGCCCGCCGCGACGAACTACTGAGATCGCTTCAGGGCACCACGCTCAACTTTAAAACATTTCTGCCGCTCTACGTGGAACACAAACTTTCGCCGGACCTGCCCGCCTACTACGCGCACGCCTACCTGCACGAGCAGGACCGCGGCCGCGCGGATCTACGCACGCTCGACGCGGAAAACCGCGATGCGCTCAAGGCATATCTGCGCAACATCGAGACGATGGAAGAACTCACGCGCCTGCAAACCAACCTCGCGTTGATTGAGAAGCACCATGCCGAAGCCGCCACACTTCCGCCCACGCTCGACGTGGAAGTCGCGGGGCTGCGCATTGGCGGCTTCCGCCTCGTCACCTTCCCCGGCGAACTCACCGTGCAGATCGGGCTCAACATCAAGCAACGCACACCCGGCCCGTTCACGTTTGTCGCGGGCTACACCAACGGCTACATCTTCTACACGCCCACCGCCGAGCAGCGCCGCAACCCCGGCTACGCGCAGGAGGACTGCGACACCCTCGTGGCGCCGGAGTGGCAGGCGTTGTTTGAAGCGAAAGCCGCCGACGTGCTGCGGCGGCTTGATTTCTAGCGCCGGTGTTTCGGGTGATGGCGCATCTCCTTGTGAATCGCCTTCCACTTCCGCTTCTCCTCGGCCGCAGCGCTCTTGCTGGAAACCCACTCGTGATACCGCGCCTCGGCCAGCAGTTTCTGGTAACTCGTCCAGCGCGCCGCGTCGATCGTACCCGCTGCCAGCGCCGCAGCCACGGCGCAGCCGGGTTCAGCGCCATGCGCGCAGTCCAGGAAGCGGCAGCCGCGCGCAAGACCGGCAATATCGCCGAACGCCTCCTCCACCAACGCCTCGACGGCCCACAGCGCTAGTTCACGCATGCCCGGCGTGTCGATCAGCGCTCCGCCGCCGGGCAGATCAACCAGCGACCGCCGCGTGGTGGTGTGCCGCCCGCGCGAGTCTGACTCTCGTACGGCTCTGGTGCAAATCGGCAGGATGGACGAGGATAGAGGAATGGCCCGTCTTGCTCCGGTCGAGGAATGGTTCGGCGGCCGCCACTTCGATGGCGAGATCGTGGTGTTGTGCGTCTGCTGGTATTTAAGCTTCAAGTTGAGCTATC
>VFZP01000586.1 GCA_016871115.1 Acidobacteriota bacterium | reverse complement strand
CGCCGCCGCGCAGACCGTCAGTGACATCATCGCCGCGCAAATCATCCCCTGCACGTTGGAGTTCCTCGACCGCACCACGATTCACTGCGTCGAGGACTTCGCCAAGGTCGGCCTGCCGCTGGATTGCGAAGCCTTGCTACTCATGGAAACCGACGGCCACCCCGCCGCCGTCGAGGACGAGGCTGCCAAGATGGCCGAACTGGCGAAGAAGAACGGTGCGATGGAAGTGCGCATCGCGAAGGACGAAGCCGAGGCTACCAAGCTCGCCGCCGCCCGCCGCAGCGCCTTCAGCGCGCTCGCCCGCCTCGCGCCCACAACCATCCTCGAGGACGCCACCGTCCCACGCAGCGAGCTGGCCAAGATGGTGCGTTTCGTGGAAGTCATCGCGAAGAAATACAACCTGCGCGTCGGCACCTTCGGCCACATGGGCGATGGCAACCTGCACCCCACCTTCCTCACCGACGAGCGGAACAAGGAGGAGATGCACCGCGTCCACGAGGCGTTCAAGGAGATCTTCGACGAGGCCATCCGGCTGGGCGGCACCATCACCGGCGAGCACGGCATCGGCTTGGCGAAGAAGGATTTCCTCCCGAAGTTCCTCGGCCCCGCCTCGCTCCGCGTCCACCGTGAACTCCGCAAGGTCCTTGACCCGCACGGCATCCTGAATCCGGGCAAGATGTTCGACCGTTAGGCTGCGCTCACCGCCACTGGCCGGTCAGCGTGAAGGCGGCCCAGAAGTAGGGACTGGAGAAATCCTTCGACCGCAGCAGGGACAACTGCGCCTCGCGCCACGCCTGTCCGCGCGGGGTGCCGGCCCGCCAGCGGCGCATGAACTCCGTCATCAGGGCGCTCGTCGCCGCGTCGTTCACCTTCCAATGGCTCGCCAGCACCGTCTCCGCGCCGGCGATGGTGAAGGCGCGGCGCAACGACATCACGCCCTCGCCGATTTTCACGTCGCCGGAGCCGCTGTCGCACGCGCTGAGGATGACCAGCTCGGTGCCTTGCAGGTTGAGCAGCGCGGCTTCGAGGCCGGTGAGGATGCCGTCCTCGGCCAGCGCGTTGGTGATGCCGGTGGCGCGGTTCGCGCCGGCCAGCGCGATGCCGCAGCGGATGAGCGGGTTTTCCCAATCCTGTCCGGGCGGGGCAAAACTTTGGCGGGCCGGGAAACTCCCGCCCGCCGGGAAACTGCCGGCCAGCAGGAAGTTCTCGGCGAGGCCGTTGGTGCGCTTGAATTCCTGGTCCGTCAGGAAGAAGCCGTGCGTGGCGAGGTGCAGCACGCGGGGTGAGCTGACCGCCTTCAAGTCCGCCTCCCGCGCCGCCGCGCCCAGCCGGAGGACGCAGTTCGTGCCGAGCATCGCGGCGGCCTTCCGCGCCTCGTTCTCCGAATCCGGCAGCGGGGTGAACTTGAAATCGCGGAACGAGCGGCTGAGGAACCGTTGTCGCGGCGTGGCAGCCGACGTGAGGAGGCTCAAACTATTGGTTCCGGATTCCGAGTTCGGCGTTCCGGGTTTGATTGGAGCCTCCTCACGTCGGCTGCTGCCGGGGAGGAGGAAGTCAAAATCCGGGTTGCCCATCACGAGCGGGGCGGTGGTGGCGACGGCGGCGCGGGGCTGGGCGAGGCGGGCAACTTCCCGGCCGCTGCTGACATAGGTGATGAGCTTGTCCTCGATGAGGCGGCGGCCCTTGGCGTCCACCGGCAGCAGCTCGAAGGGCAGCCGGCCCAACTGGCCGTCCGGGCAGACGATGAGGTGCGTGACGTTGGTGAGATGCCGGGCCAGCGGCGCGTAAAGGAGCGCGCCCAACCGCTGCAACACCGGCTCCAATCGCTGGGGTGCGATGCGCTTCTCAGCGAGCAACTGGTGCAGCTCCGCCACGGCGGCGTTGATGGGCGCGGCCTCGCCCAGGTCCACGCGCTCCACCGCGATGTTGGTGGTGCCGGTGGCGGGCGGGAAGGTGAGGTAGGCGGCGTAGCGCGCCTCTTTCCACATATTCGTCTTCGCGGTGAAGTCGTAGCGGCGGTAGTGGACGAAATCCACCAGCGCGGACTGCGGCGGCAGGCTGCGGGCGATGTCCGCCAGCGAGAGGTTGCGCTCGCGGACGGTCTGCGCCACGAGGGCGACGCGCTCGGCCAGCTTGGCCTCAAGCTGGCTCAACTCCGCCTGCAACTCCCGCCGCCGGGCGTCGCGCTGAGCTGGCTCAAGCTTGCTTTCGGATAGCCGTGTCAATTCATGGTGAATGCGAGAAAACTCAGTTGAGACTGAGGCCTGCGAACCAGCCTCCAAAGTGGCCCGTGCGACTTGAATCTCTTCGAGTGAAGACTTGCCAAGGCTTAGGTTTCCCGCCCCAAGTTTGCTTGCATCGAAGTTCCCGGCGGCTTGGGCTACGCCACAGACTGAATGAAACGACTGGGTAAGTGGGTGGAACCGTTGGATGAATAGTAGTGCATCTGCATCCGAAAGCCCTGCCAGTTGGCTCGGTGCATATCGCCTGTGGTCCGCCAGTCCTCGGGCATACATCTCGGCCGACAGTTTCGGGTCGCCCTTCATAGCAACGAAGGCCGCGAAATCG
>VFZP01000585.1 GCA_016871115.1 Acidobacteriota bacterium | reverse complement strand
AACCCGAGATAAGCGAAAACGCGGCGGCGCCACCCATCGCAATGAGGTTGTACTGCCACTTAAAGGCCTCTTTGAGATAGCTGGGCGTCCCGCGCTGCGAGTCGTTCGAGTCCGGCATAGTTGAGCTGCGCTGTTTTATGGTAACTCGCGGCTACAGCTTGGCGCGAAGAAGCCGCAGTCCGTTAAACGTCACCAAGAGCGTTGAACCCATGTCGGCGGCCACGGCCATCCACAGCGTTGCCACGCCGAAGACGGCCGCCACGAGCGAGGCTAACTTCAGCACCAGCGCGATGGCGATGTTCTGCCGGATGACACCCGCCGTACGGCGCGCGTGGCGCAGCAGAAACGCGAGCTTGCTGAGACTGCCCGAAATCAGCACCACGTCGGCCGTTTCCATCACCACATCCATGCCGCTCGAGGCCATGGCTACGCCGAGTGTGGAAGCGGCCATCGCCTGCGCATCGTTCACACCGTCGCCCACCATGGCCACGGTGCCATGCGTTTGTTTGAGGCGCGCCACGGCGGTGGCCTTGTCTTCCGGCAAGAGTTCGGCGAGGAACGAATCGACGCCCACTTCCCGCGCGATCCGCTCGGCGGCGGCGCGGTTATCGCCGGTGAGCATGGTAACGCTTTCGATGCCTTGCGTCCGAAGCGCCGCCACTGCCTCGCGTGCTTCCGGCCGCGCGGTATCGGTGACGCTGAGGACAGCCCACGCCTGGCGATCGGTACCACACGCAACGATGCTGGTGTCGGGCGAGCCGGTCAAGCGCGCAGTGACTTCGCTCGTGTCGAGGCCTTTCTCCGTCATCAGGCGCAAGCTGCCGACCCAGAACAGCTCACCGGCAAAGCTGCCCTCAGCGCCTTTGCCCTGGATGGATTGGTAGCTGTCGACGGCGGCGGGCGTGACGCCCTGCTCCTTGGCGTAGCGCGCCACGGCGCGCGCCATCGGATGCTGGCTGCGCAATTCGAGCGCGGCGAGGCGTGCGAGCACGTCTTCGTGCGCGAAACCGTTCAGGGGGATCAGGTCGCGCACGGCAGGCTCGCCGGTGGTGAGCACACCGGTCTTGTCGAACGCCACGGCGCGGAGCCGCGCCGCTTCTTCCAGGAACGCGCCACCTTTCACCACTACCCCTTGCCGCGCGGCCGAGGCGAGCGCAGCCAAGATGCTGACAGGCGTGGAGATCACCAGCGCACACGGGCAGGAGATGAGCAGAATCACCATGCCCTGGTAGAACCAGTCGCCCCACTGTTTGCCCATCAGCAGCGGCGGCGTGATGGCCACCAGCAACGCCAGCATGAGGACGGCGGGGGTGTAGTAGCGCGAGAATTTTTCAACGAATTGTTCGCTGGGCGCGCGGCGGTGTTGCACGCCTTCCACCATGCGGACGATGCGCGCGAGCGTGGTGTCGGAGGCGGCGCGTGTAGACCGCACGTCCAGCAACCCATCGCCATTCATCGTGCCCGCATACACGGTGTCGCCCGTAGCCATGCGCACCGGGAGCGCCTCGCCGGTGATCATGGCCTGGTTGACGCCGGACGAGCCGGACACCACTTTGCCATCGCACGGAATGCGCTCGCCGGGACGTACACGCACCACGGCGCCCGGCTTGAGATTCGCCACGGGCACACGGTGTTCATGATCGTGATGAATCACGCTGGCCTCTCCGGGCGCGAATTCCATGAGCGCGGTGACGGCGTTGCGGGCGCGGGCGAGGCTGTAGGTTTCGAGCAGCGTCGCCAAGGCGAAGAGAAACGCGAGCGTGGCGCCCTCCACCCACTCGCCGAGGTAAGCCGCGCCCAGTAGCGAAATCACCACGAGCGCGTTCATGTCGGGCTGCAGGCGCTCCCAGGAGTGTAGCGCCTTCGGCAGGATGAACCAAGAGCCTGCGGCGATGGCGATCAGGCAGAGCACCACCACGGGCACATCCATTTCGTGCCCGGCGTGCTCGTGCGCCAGCAGCGCCGAGACCAGATCGCCGCTGGTGATGCCGCGATAGATCATCGCCCCGAGCGTCGCCGCGCCGCTGATCGAGGCGAGGATCACGCGGCCGTGGCGCTCCAAGAACGTCTGCGCACGTTCCGCGTCGTCGCTCCAGGGTTCGCACTTCAGGCCGGTGGATGAAACGGACTTTTGAATATGGTCCGCGTTGACGCGGCTGGGGTCGAAGTCCACCACCATTTTGCCGCGCACCACGTCGAAGTTCAGTTCATGGATCCCTTGCTCGCGGTTCAACTGTTTGCGGATGAGGAGCACCTCTTCGGCGCAGTCAAGGCCATGGACACGAAACTCGGTTGTGTTGCGGATCCTCCTAGTTTCGCGCGAGCCGGGCTCAAACGTGTCGGCGATCATCTGAAAACGTAGTTTTCTGATCACTGCGCCGGAGACGACGACATCATCGGCGCCGAAGGCGCCAGTCATCGGTCCGGTCATCAGTTTGGGTTTTCCGCGCACCGGTGGCATAATCCCTGATTGGCGAGGCCCTCTTCTTCCCGCGTTGACCAAGCACTCCGTCAGAAGCAATGCAACAATCCCGCGTGCAGGGCCATTTTCCATGTCTGCCGTAGCTGTGATCGCGG
>VFZP01000584.1 GCA_016871115.1 Acidobacteriota bacterium | reverse complement strand
ATCGGCGAGGGCTTCGACGACGCCCGCCTCGACACGCTGTTTCTCGCGATGCCAATTTCATGGAAGGGGACACTTCAACAATACGTTGGCCGCCTCCATCGGCTCCACGACGGCAAGAAGGTCGTCGAGGTGTACGACTACGTTGATGCGGATGTTGTGATGCTGGCTCGCATGTACGGTCGCCGACTCAAGGGCTACGCCGATATGGGGTACAAGGTTCTTGCGGAGTCGCAGCGGAGGCTCGATCTCTGAAGTTCCGAATTCTAATGCGCTCCGAAGCGCCTTCTCCCTACTAGCCGAAGCGCAACGCAAACACGTCGGCGTCTTTCAACACCATGCGCAGCCGCACGGGTCTGCCGGCGAGCGCCGAAACATCCGCGCCTTGCTTCCAGCGCACCGCGCGTTCGATCTGGTCGCCGATTATCTCGATGCTGTCCTCGAACGTAAAGCCCGGAATGGGCCGGCCGGTATCGTCCTGAATCTCAGTGCGAATGCCGCCGGGGGCAGACGTTGAGTAGTTCAGCAACAGGCGCGCGCCGCTAAAGGTCAACACGCGCGTGAGCGCTTCGCCGCCATCGTAGCCCGCGCGGATGGAGGCAAAGCGATCCATCGGCAGCGAGTAGCGGCGGATGTGCGTGCCGGGCTGGCCGTAGTTGCTCACGGTGTAGAACGAAATTTCGCGATCGCCCGTGGCCACCGTATTCAACACCGGATAGTTGTTGCGGGACACCCAGTTCTCTACACCCAGCCCGGGCCGCAGGAACGCCTCTTTGAACGTGCGGTCATAGACCGCGCCGCCGCGCGAAGTGAGCAACACGGCGTCCGCGCAGTCTTTGTAGTAGCCGGCATTCACGCCGGCCGTGCGCGCCTCTTCATCCGACAACACCTGACGGCCCGGCATGAAACGCGCGGCCAGGGCAAGGTAGATGTGCGGCGCGCGAAAGTACGGGTGGGTTTGGTTCACGTACATGTGCTCGGGCGGGGCATCGCCAAACGTCATATCTTCAGGCTCGGCCCAATTCACGAAATCGCCGCTGGTGGTGCGGCTGATCCAACGAACGCGGTTCCCGTCGATGTGCTTGAAGGTGCGGAAGTACATCACGTACTTCTGCTCGGTTTCCGACCAGAACGCCAGGTTCTGGCTATCGAACACGCCTTTCAGGAACACACCCTCTTCGCGCATCTTGGTCCAGCGGATCCCGTCGGCGGAATAGAACGCGACGAGCCCGCCCTTCCGCGTGCCGCCCAGCGCTTTGTAGCGTTGCGCGGCGGCGACACCGGGGCGCGTGTCGATAAACGGGCTGAAGTTGCTCGAATAGGGAGCCTGATTGGCCAGAACAAGATTGTTCTGGCGGCTACCGCGGTAGTCGAAGAGGCCGAGTTCGGGGCGCGTGAAATGCTTGCCATCCTTCGACACGGCCAGGCACGTCACCTCGGCGTCGGTGCCATCCTTGCCCGCTTCGGGCCGCCCGCGATAGTAGAGCCGGTACTCGCCGGCGTCGCGGATCACCGTGGCGTAGTTAGAGAACTGGCCCTCCCACGGCCGGTCGAGCAACAGCGCGTCGGCCTCGCGGCGCGGCGTTTGCAGTTGCGGCGATGCACTGCCCGTGAGGCGGTCAATCAGGAAGCGGTCCACGAACAGCTCGCGGCGCGTGCCGAGGGCGATGGGTCCAGCTGCGGCGGGTACGGGCAGGGCCGCCGCGGCCGAGAGCGCAAAGAGTTGGCGTCTGGTCATGACCTTAGAAATCGAACCTTCCGACGAGTTGGATGTTCCTCGGGCCTGCTTGCAGGCTTCGAATCACACCGAAGTTCGGCGCGCCGAGCGTCGCGGCTGGAGCCCCGAGTTGCACGCGGTTCAAGAAGTTCTGCGATTCCATCCGAACCGTGATGCGCTTGCCCTCGACGACCGGGAAGACCTTTTGGACGGCGAAGTCCACCTGCGCGAGGCCGGGAGTGCGGAGCGTATTCTTGCCTTGCGCGCCCCAAACATAGTTCGGCGGCAGAGAGAACGCGGCGGGATTGAACCAGCGCTCACGAGTCTGGGCGCCTTCGAGAGGGTTGCCCACGACGTTCGCGCGGTTGGAGCCTGCGCCGTTGTTCATTACTTGTCCGGTGACGCCGACCGTGAACGGGAATCCGCCTTGCAGGGTGATCAGGCCGGACGTCTCCCATCCGCCGATCACCGCGCGCGCAGCCTTGCTCCACGAGGTCAGCTTGGGCAGATGATATCCGTACGCAATGACCCAGCGCTTACGGAAATCGTAGTTCGCTGGGCCGTAGTCGTAGCGGAAGTTGAAAGTGTCGTTGAGAACCGCATCCGTTCCGGTCGAGTAGGCAAGTGCTTTCGAGAAGGTGAAAGCGCTCTGTAGGAAGAATCCGCGCCACTGCTGTTGCTTGAAGGTGATCTCGAGTCCGTTGTAGTTGCTGTCGTTGATCGGCAGGTACTGCCAGAAGAAGCCGACGTTCGGATAGGGCCGGCTGTCCTGGATCGGGCGCGCACTCGGCACTGGTGTGTTGCCCGGAACGAGGGTTGGAAACGCGAGCGCGCGCTGCCCGGAGTAGCCGATCTCGATCGCGGTACG
>VFZP01000583.1 GCA_016871115.1 Acidobacteriota bacterium | reverse complement strand
TAGCGGCAGCTCCGTCGGTTTCCTTGCGCCCTTCGGCTCGCATCAGGACAATCCTTGCCCTCAGTGCGTCGCGCTGCGCGCTGGTGGGAGAGTGAGCACGGCGGCGCAGCGTGGATCGCTCTTCTGGAGTTAGCTCGATGGTTGAGACAGGGCGTGCCATGGCTAAGTATGGCACAGTTCCGCATTTATTTAAAGACAATTCAATTACAAGACACTAGCTAGCGCGCCCTCTGTCGTCAGTGTTACCCTCCAGGGTGAAGGCCTGCGCTTGACACACCGGCTCCATACCGCCGAGCTCTCGAAATCCTACCGCCGCCGCAGAGTGGTGTCCGATGTGTCGGTGTCGGTGCAACAAGGCGAAGTGGTGGGGCTCCTCGGGCCCAACGGTGCCGGCAAAACCACCTCGTTCTACATGATCGTCGGTCTCGTGTCGCCGGACTCGGGCCGCGTGATGCTCAACGGCGAAGACATCACCGACCTCGCCATGTACCAGCGCGCCCGGCGCGGCATCAGCTATCTGCCGCAGGAGCCGAGCGTGTTCCGCAAGCTCACCGTCGAGGAAAACCTGATGGCGATCCTGGAGACGCTCCCGTTGAGCGGTCACGAGCGGCGCACGCGGCGAGACCGGCTGATTGAGCAACTCGGGCTCGACACCGTGCGGCGCAGCAAAGGCTACATGCTCTCGGGCGGCGAACGGCGGCGCGTGGAGATCGCCCGGTCTCTCGTCATCGAACCGCACTTCCTGCTGCTCGACGAGCCGTTCTCGGGCATCGATCCGATTCAGGTGCTGGAAATCCAGCGCATCATTTTCGACCTCAAACGCTTCGGCATCGGCATCCTCGTCACCGATCACAACGTGCGCGAAACGCTGGCCGTAACCGACCGTGCCTACATCATCAACGCCGGGAAGATCTTCCGCAAAGGCACGCCCGATGAGTTGGGGCACGATGTGGAAGTGCGGCGCGTGTATCTCGGCGAGTCGTTCCGGTTCTGAGCGACACTAGCTGTTGATGAAAACTTCGCTCGCCCTCGTGTTGCTTGTCCCATTCTTGTTGCTGGCCCAGCAAGGCTCGCCCGAGCGCATCAAAGTGCACGGCCGGAGTCTCGCAGGAAACCTCTCGGCCGATTCGGCGGACCGCGATGTTTCGGTCTACCTGCCGCCGAGCTACACGAAGGACTCGCAGCGCCGCTACCCAGTGGTCTACTTCCTGCACAGCTTCACCGATAGTGACCAGAAGTGGTTCTGGGCGGAAAAGCACTGGATCAATCTGCCCAAGGTGCCGGTCGAAGCAATCGCCGCGGGCGCGGGCGAGGCAATTGTGGTGATGCCGAATGCGTATACCAAGTTCGCCGGCAGCATGTATTCAAACTCAGCCACCACCGGCGATTGGGAGAGCTTTGTCGCGCGCGAGTTGGTGGCGTACATCGACAGCCACTACCGCACGCTGGCGCGCCGCGAGAGCCGGGGCCTGGCGGGCCACTCGATGGGCGGGTACGGAACGCTGCGCATCGGCATGAAAAACCCGGATGTGTTTGCCGCGATGTACGCGCTGAGCCCGTGTTGCCTGGCGCCGCCGCCCGCGCGCAGCGGCGCGGGGCAGGACTTCTCGCAGGTGCGCACGGCCGAGGACGTTGAAAAGCCCGGCTTCTTCGGCAAGATCGTGCTGGCGAGTCTTGCCGCGTGGTCACCGAATCCGAGGAATCCGCCGCTCTATTTGGATTTGCCTCCCACCGACGGCTCGCCCGCGCCTGAGTTGACGTCGCGCATAGCTGCCAATGCTCCGCTCGCGTTTGTCGACCAGTACATTACCCACTTGAAGCGCTACCGCGGCATCGCCTTCGACGCCGGCGACAAGGACGTGGGCATTGCGCGAGACAGCAAGGCGCTGAGCGCGCGGCTCTAGGCATACGAACTGCCCCACCTGTTTGAGATCTACGAAGGCGACCACTTGAACCGCATCGGCGAGCGCGTGATGAAGAAGGCGATGCCGTTCTTGACGCAGCACCTTGACGTTTCCGGCGCCGGTGCCGCCGCGGCCAAGTAGCCAAATCGCCAGGCGGCGGTGGGGGCTCGGCAGGCAGCGCACTGCAGTAGCGGCGGGCGGCAGCCTGGAGCGCCAGCCACGCCGGGTCTGCCTGCGAGGCCGGTGGGCGCTCTGGCCAAGCCTCCAGAAACTCGTTGAGCCGCTCCCGCACGGGCTCATCGAGTTCAGGGCCATAGAGGGCAAACGATGCCCGCGGGCTCTGGTGCAAAATCTGGGTTGACACTGGCTTGATACCGTTTCGGTCCGCGGGTCTCGATCGAACCCGACCCCGATCACGCAGCCAACGCGGGCCGCCAGATCTCCGGCATCGTCGCCCCTGCCCCGCCTAGTTTGCTAAATTTGAATTGCCCTTTCTTGATCTTCTCCGCCAGTTCGATACCGCTGATCACAATGGTCGCCGACTCAAACCTCTTGAGCCCCAGCATCGGCCACAATCGCTGCTTGATCCTGCGATGATCTTGCTCGATCAAGTTGTTCAAGTACTTGCTGCTGCGGACTACCAGTTGCTCCGGCAACTCGCCGGTTTCCGTCAGATCAGCTACCGCGCGATGGGAGGCCGCGTACGCGTCCAGC
>VFZP01000582.1 GCA_016871115.1 Acidobacteriota bacterium | reverse complement strand
CTCCGCGCATCGTGCAACTCGCTCTGCGCGCGACCTTCTGACTAGAGCGCGTCTTCCACCGCTTGCAGAATGCTGGCCACCGCGCTCTGAATACGCGCGCGCGGCGCGCCGGACAGGTTTGTCAATGGTTCGAAGACGAACGGCCGCGCCAGGCCCAGGTCGTCCAGTCCGCACTTGATGCCGTGGACAAAACCCGGGCCGCCGGGCGCCACGGCGTATATCTCGTCGCTGATGCGTTTCGCCAACGCCTGCAGTTGCCGGGCGCGCTCCATCTGTTGCGCGGCAATCGCGCGGTCGAGTGCCACGAACAGTGTGGGAAAGAGATTCGCGCCGCCATTCACGCCGCCGGTCGCGCCTGCGGCCATGGCGTCGAGTTGAATCTCTTCGGGCCCCCAAAGAATCGGCGTTTCGGGAAGCAGCGCGCGTGTGCGCGCAAGCTTGGCCAGGTCGCCGCCGGAGTCCTTGATGCCGAACACATTCGGCAGTTTGGCCAGGCGGGCCAGCGTCTCCGGTTCCAGCGGCACCTTCGTGAAGACGGGAATGTTGTAGAGGTAGACCGGCAGCGGGAGCGCCGGCAGCAGGCGCTCCGCCGCGGCGATGACCTCGTGCTGCGGCACGTGGAAGTAGAAGGGCGGCGTCCAGACCAAGGCGGCGGCGCCCGCCTCGTACGCTTCTCCGGCCAGGCGGCGCGCGTCCTCGGTGGAGGCTTCGATCAAACCGGCCAGCACCGGCGCTCGTCCCTCGACGCCGCGCACGGCGGCGGCGATCACGTCGCGCTTCATGGCCCGGCCGACGCTGGGCCCTTCGCCGGTAGTGCCGAGGACAAAGACACCGGCACAACCCGCGTCAATCGACCGCCGGGCGAGGTTCTCAAGCGCGGCCTCATCCAGTTGGCAGCCGGCGGTGAGCGGAGTAACAAGCGGCGGCGTAACGCCATTGCGGGGCAGTGGAGTGTTCACGGGAATTCGGGAGTCAGACTCATCATAGCGAAAAGAGCTTGACAAAAGTCTATGCGCCGCGCATATAGTTGGATTGAATCGGGAGGGTACCATTGTGGATCGTGATCGAGGCCTGGACCGGCTTCTTCCGCTGCGGCCGGTGGAGTTTCACATCTTGCTCAGCCTCTCTGGCGGCGAGCGCCACGGCTACGGAATCATCCAGGACATCGAGAGCCGGGGCGAGTCGCCGGCCCCCGACGTTGGGACCATGTACCGGGCGTTGGCGCGCATGGCCGAGGCCGGGCTCATCGAGGCCGCCGAGCGCCGGCCGGCGCCGGAGATCGCCGAACGCCGGAACTACTACCGCATCACGGCTGTTGGCACACGAGTAGCGCGCGCGGAGGCGCAGCGGCTGGCCTCTCTGATGAAGGCGGCGCGGCTCGGAGGGCTGTTGACGAGGGATCTAAAATGAGCCGCCTACTTGCCGCCTCCGAACGATGGTTTCGTTTGCTCCAACACCTTTATCCTCGTGACTTTCGCGACGAGATGGGGCAAGCCCAGGTTGAGACCTACATGGACTGCGCGCGTGGCGGGAGACATTCGCTTTGGGCACTTTGGATTCGAGCCTTGACCGAAGCGCCGTGGAATGGGGCGGCGGAACGGCTACGGCCTGCGGCTTCTTGGCGGAGGCCGGGCGATTGGGGCCGCGACATCGAGCTGGCGGGCCGCCGGCTGGCCCGCTCACCAGTGTTTGCCGTGACGGCGATCGGCACGTTGACCGCCGGGCTCGGTCTGTTCGCCGTTGCGTACACCGTGGTGCAGCGCGTGCTTCTCGATCCGATGCCGTACAAGAATCCGGGCGATCTCTACTACGTCTGGCGCGACTACGGTCCCATCTCCCATGTGAAGCGCGGAGCGTTGGCGGGAACCGATATCGCGGAATTGCAGAAATCGAGCCCTGTGATTGAGAGCGTGTCGGCTTTGCAACCCTATCTGGGCGGGATATTCGCGTTGCGTGAAGGCGGCGAGCCCATGGAAATCGCGGTCACGCGCGTGTCGCCGAATTTCTTCGATTTGCTTAGCTTGACACCGGTGCTGGGCCGGCGCTTTGCGCCGGACGAGGTTGGCCCAGGGCGGCAGGTCATGATCCTGACGCACGACTTTTGGAACCGGCTTGGGGCCGATACGGAAATCGCCGGCAAGGAGGTTCGTTTTCAAGGCCGGCCGTTTACCGTCGTTGGCGTGTTGGGCCCGGACTTCCACTTTGTGCGCAACAACCCGGCGGCGCCGCCGCAGCGCGTGGAGGCGTTCACATCCTTCGAATTTCACGTCGCCGAGACCAATCTGCGCCAGGGCGGATACGCCGGGCTCATCCGCGCCCGCCGGGGCGCATCGCCCGAACAGGTAGCGATCGCCGTCAAAGCCGCCGGGCGTGCGATCGATGAACGAGACTTCGCGGGCCGCGGCTTGCAGTTGTATCCCGTCGAGTTGAAGGCCGACGTGATCTCGCGCATTCAACCCGCGCTCGTCGTTCTCGGTGCGGCGGGGCTGGTGCTGCTGATCATGCTGATGGTAAACCTAGCCTAACGTAAGAGGCCCCCCGGCTGTGCCGGGGTGGCAGTAGCAGTTTGACATTTCCGGGAGTCCATCAGAGAAACTCCAAACGTGAGCCGCCAAGCACACGAAAGGAGAATCCT
>VFZP01000581.1 GCA_016871115.1 Acidobacteriota bacterium | reverse complement strand
CCGTCGCCATGCTCACGCCGGTAGCGGCAGCTCCGTCGGTTTCCTTGCGCCCTTCGGCTCGCATCAGGACAATCCTTGCCCTCGGTGCGTCGCGCTGCGTGCTGGTGGGAGAGTGAGCACGGCGGCGCAGCGTGCATCGCTCTTCTGGAGTGAGCTCGATGGTCGAGACAGGGCGCGCCATGGCTAAGCATGGCACAGTTCCGCCGTTATTTAAATGCAATTAAATTACAGTACACTAGCGTCTTTTACGTCTCAGGCGCGGCGTCCCAGATTCACGTGATCGAGGTTGCCTCGAGACGCGATATAGTGTTTAGTCCGGGCAGTGAGCCAAGGCTCGATGCGAATGGAGTACGATTTTCGTATCTTGCTGTGCGGGATGGCCTCACTCAGCTTTTTATTGGCGACGCTTTGACTGGCTCATCACACGCGTTGTCGAACGAGCCAGACGGCATTGTGGACCACGCAATATCGGGCGACGGCACACTTGTTGTTGCGGCTACTGGCCGCGGCCGACTGCTCATTTTTGAAGTCTCCACCGGGCTGGTGAGCGAACGTCTCGGCAGAGCGCCCCGCAGCCCTTCTACGCTCGCGCCTTTGGTCCCAGGCTCCTATAATGAATTAGTCGATGCCGTTCTCTCATCCGGTCTGCGTCTAGACGTGCGAATCGGAGGATTACCGGTGACCTTGCTTGGGCCTACTCAGAACGGCTATGCGTTTCAGATGCCGTGGGAAACACCGGTAGGATCGCAAACCATGACAATCGCCCTCCCCGGAGATGAACCTATTTGGCAGCCAGGGGAACGACCGGCCGCCATCCGCAACAGGGCGGGACAGGCGATCCCTCTCCGTGCCAGGCCAGGAGAGCGCGCCTCTGTCGCAATTCACGAAGATTGGATGAGCTTGGTTACCGATGCGAGCCCTGCGCGCCCCGGTGAACTGATTCATATGTTCGGAGCCGGCTATGGCCCCGTGGATGGCAAGGTGCAGACCGGCGAACCGACTCCCACGGACCGCCTGTACCGTATCACCAGTGGCTGCACGTGGCGTGCACTGGGAGTGCTGACTGACCCGAGTCCCATTGAAGCGCCATTCGCAAGGCTTGCCCCTGGCATGGTAGGCGTTTATCAATTGGACTTCCGCATCCCTTCCGATTGGCCCTACCCGTTGTTCAATGCCTAATGCGAGTTTGGACCAGTTGATTTCATGACGACCGCCGCCATTCCTGTGCGTGCAGAGTAAGGCGCCGCGCCAAGCTGCAAGAGTGCTCAATCGGCGCGAAGCCTGTCTGGTGCTCGCCGCGACACCGGCGGCTGCCTTCCAAACGCAACTCCCCAACGGCGTGAACCGCCCGTGGATCGGCCCCGAGTATTGGTCGAACCCGCTGCAAGACTGGCGGCTCCGTGACGGGCGCATCGAGTGTTTCCAACCTGGCGGCGACCGTAGCGTCTTTCTGTTGACGCATGAAGCGAGCGGCGAAGGCTCGCTCTCACTCCGCGTCCGCACGGGCCGCATCTACTTTCCCGGCCCCGCGCTCGCCGCGGGCTTCGCCGGTTTCCGCGTGGGCATCCGCGGCTTCTTCAACGACTATCGCGACTCAGCCGTCTATGGCACCGGCGTGCATGCGGGCCTCGCGAGCGATGGCCGACTCTTCATCGGCACGCTGTCAGACTCCACGCCGAAGCTTACCACGCAGTTTGATGACGTGGAACTGCGGCTCGACATCGCGCAAGGCGCCTGGCGTCTCGCCGCGCGCGACCAGCAAGGCGCGTTGCTCGGCGAAGTGCGCCGCGCCGATGTGCCCGCCTCGTGGCACTCGAGCGGCCTTGCACTTGTTTGCCACTCCGGCGTCGTTCATCCCACGCCCGACGAAGCCAACGCGCGCATGACATTCGCCGGCATCAACAAACGCGGGCAAGAGACCGGCGGCACGCTGCGCTGCTGGTTTCGCGATTGGCGCGTGGAAGGCACGGCTGTGCGCGTGCATCCCGAGCGCGCGCTGGGGCCGATTCTGTTCAGCATGTACACCATCAGCCGCGGCGTGCTGAAGCTTACCGCGCAGATGATGCCGGTTGACAGCAACACGTCCGCGCAGTTGCAGGCGAAGCGCGGCGCGGCGTGGCGGACTATCGCCTCCGCGCCCATTGACGCTGCCTCCCGCACGGTGGCGTTCCGCGTGGAGAAGTGGAATGCCGCGCGCGATACGCCGTACCGCGTGGAGTATCGGGGCCACCACTGGGAAGGTACGGTGCGGCGCGACCCCGCGGACAAGGCGGAGATTGTTGTCGCGGGCCTGTCGTGCAACAACGATCTCGGCTTTCCGCATGCCGACGTGGTACGCAATGTTCGTCATTTTGCGCCGGATCTCATCGCCTTCACGGGAGATCAGATCTACGAACGCTGCGGCGGCTTCGGCATTCAGCGCGCGCCGTTCGAGCGAGCCACGCTGGACTACCTGCGCAAGTGGTTTCTGTTCGGCTGGGAGTATCGCGAACTCACCAAGGACATTCCGTGCGTTTGCCTGCCGGACGATCATGACGTCTATCACGGAAACATCTGGGGGGGCGGGCGGACGCAAAGCCGAAGGCCAACCGGTGCAGCCGGGGCAGGACTCGGGCGGCTACGTGCAAGCGGCGAAC
>VFZP01000580.1 GCA_016871115.1 Acidobacteriota bacterium | reverse complement strand
ACTTTTGCAGCCGGAGGATCGGCTCCGGAGTCGCAACGCGTGTGGTCCGCTTCATGGTGTCCGCCTCCTGGCGTCCTCATGAAATTACCAGCGATTGGCTTCGGCGTCACGCAGCCTTGCCGGAAACTCACGGCCCGCCGCTTTCTTCCGGGATCGGGCGAGTCTACGTCCACCGCTCCGCGCAACCCGGGCGGCTGTATACTGCACGTCCCTTGCAACTCATGAAGGCGCGCGTGCCATGGAGGCGCGCGCCAAGCTACAATGAGTGCTTCTAGAGGCTCAAAACACTTGGCAATCCTGGGTAAACTTCTGCGGCTGTTCGGCTACGTCGCCAGCGCCGGTCTGTGCGTGTTCCTGATCGGAATGTCCCTCGTCGTGCTCTTGTCTGAATCCGGCACGTTCGCCGTGGAACTGGTGCCCTGGTGGACGGGGCGCGAACTCGCGAAATGGCTGCTGGGCGCAGGCTTGTTCGGCTTGCTCGCCAGCGCACTGGCGGCGTCCGGGCGGTTCCCGATTCTGCAGCTCGTGTGGACCGCCGCCGTCTTCGGCACCCTCGCCTATGGCTACTACTGGTCAAACTACAAGTGGGACGACTACGACGGCTTTCGCTCGTCGCTGAACATGACCGGCGCGGCGTTCACAGCGCTTATGGGCGCAGTCACCGGGATGTTCGCGCGCCGCCTGCCCGCGGCGCAGAAATAGCCAACGGCGCTATCGCGTCAGTGGGTCTTCGATCCACGGCGGCGTGGCTTCAATCAGTCGGCCGAGCGACGGCTCCAGCTCATCCATCTTCTGCTTCATCTGCCATGCCACTTCGCGATAGGAAAAGTGCCCCTTCACACCGGAGCGCAGGCGCGCGATGTACTCAGCTTCGGCGAAATCCATTTTGAACAGAAACCGCGAGCGCGCGGCGAACGGCAGCAGGTAGTGCGAACCCGGCGCGGGGAGGCGGCCGAAGGCAGCCCAGGCAAGTTGCATCGCCGCATCGTAGCCGGCCGTAAGGTGAGCGTCGCCAATGGCGGCGGGCGTAGAGTAGCCCAGCTTGCCTGAATACGCCTGCCGGTATTGATGGCAGCGGCGGTGGCGATGCAGGTCGCGATAAGCCCCGATGTCCATCACGATGTCGTAAACATAGAGGCCGCCGCGGAACTCGCGCAGCAATTCATCGTGCCGGGTGCGTGAGGCACAAGCCGTGTCGATCGCTTCGCGGCGCTGCGCATCGCTCATGGCGCGCGCGATTTCGTAGAGTTCGCGATACGGACGGTCCGTCACCGGATAAAGGAGCGTGGCGACGATGTCTGCCGGTGTGTCGGCGGGTTTGAGCAAATCGACGCCGGTTTCTTCGAGTGCGCCCGCGCGGGGCGGCAGGTTCTGCGCGGCCCACACCGTGAGATCCGCGCGCGACCGGCGGAGATGCGTGTCTTCCTGCACATACTTGGCGAGTGTCGGCGCGAGCGGCGCGTTCGCCGCGGTTTCGTCCCACGCACAGTCCGGGCGCTCTGCGCACGCCGTCGCCATCTCGTCCGCCAGCGCGCGAATCTCGCCGTACTCAGACGTCTTCATACGGCGGATCTGACGTTCCAGCGTACGGATACTCACCACCTGGCCCACGCCCGTGGGAATACCGCAAGGCAGAAAGTAGCGGGCCACGTCGAACGCACGCGCGGCAAGGTTCCGCTCGTAGGTATCCTGCTTCATTGCCTCAGGCTTGGGGAGTTTGCCGCAGAGGTGCGCGAACACGGCATCGTGCGTGGTGCGGTAGGCGGCCAGCAGCGCCTGCGTAGCTTCCTGGTAGTCCGCCGCTTGCGCCGCGTCAAACTCAGGCGGTGTGACGGCGCGCGCCTTGCCGAAGTCCTGATAGCGCGACGAGCGGGCCTGGCCGTCCCAGAGCTGCTCGTCTTCGGCCTCGGTGGCGGCGATCTCCGAGATGCCTTCGAGGCACAGCACGACGTGACCCAGGTCAGCGATGGAGGCATGCCCGTACTGGAAGTAGAAGCTGTCGAGAAACCTCGACGAGTCGTGGGTGCGGACCCAGGCGAGTGAGTCGCGAATCGAGTCGGGCGAGCGGCTGTATCGCGCCAGAGCATAGGCGCAGGCTTCCGGCGGCACACCAGCCACCGTGAGTACACGCTTCGGTTGTGCGGAGGTCAATTCGCTATGATAGCGGACTCATATGCAATGCAAAATCAGAAAGCTGCGTCCCGGCGCGGCGCTTCCCAACTACGCCCACGGACCGCTCGAAGATGCCGGAATGGACTTGTGCGCGGCCGAGGCGGCGGTGCTGGCGCCCGGCGTGCCGGCGCTGGTGCCGACGGGCCTCGCCATCGAGTTGTCGCCCGGGTTTGAAGCGCAAGTGCGCCCGCGCTCCGGGCTCGCGTTGAAGCACGCCATCACCGTGCCGAACTCACCGGGCACGATTGACCCCGCCTATCGTGGTGAGGTGAGCGTGATTCTGCTGAACCTGGGGCGCGAGCCATACACGATTGAACCGGGTGACCGGATCGCGCAAATGGTTATTGCGCGATATGAAGCCGTGGAGTGGGTGGAGGAAGACGCGCTGTCGGACTCGGCGCGCGGCGCGGGCGGGTTCGGCTCCTCCGGGCGTTGATGCCTCAGTAAGCTGAATCGTGATCGGGATGAAGAGAAAGCATTTCGAGGTACTCGTCACTCCTCCGCGCCACGGCCCGTCCAGGAGAGAGCCATTG
>VFZP01000579.1 GCA_016871115.1 Acidobacteriota bacterium | reverse complement strand
GAGAATCTCCAGGTTGTCCGGGTTCACCTGCGCTTGCTCGGGCGCCTGCGAAAAGAAGTAATCCGGGTGCTCGACGATGTACTGATCGAGCGGGCTGGAGGAGGCCACCATGACCGCGACCGCCGACGATTGGCGGCGCCCGGCGCGGCCGGCGCGCTGCCACGTGGAGGCCACGGTGCCGGGGTAACCGGCCATGACGACGCCATCGAGCGAGCCGATGTCGATGCCGAGTTCGAGCGCATTCGTCGCCACGACGGCGCGGATGTCACCTGCGCGCAGGCGGCGCTCGATCTCGCGGCGCTCCTTGGGCAGATAGCCGCCTCGATAGCCGCGCACGCCCTCGGGGCCCATCGGGAGCTTTTCGGCCGCGTTTTTCAAGTATGTGAGCAGGATCTCGGTGGCGAGGCGGTTATTGGCAAAGACCAGCGTTTGCTGGCCGTGCTCAATGAATTCGGTGGCGATGCGGCGCGTTTCCTGTAAGTACGACCGGCGGATACCTAAGTGCTTGTTGACGACGGGTGGGTTGTAGAAGACGAAATACTTCTCGCCGGCCGGCGCGCCGTTCTTATCGACGAGCGCAAACTGCTCGCCGGTGAGTGAAACGGCGAGTTCGCGCGGATTGGCGATCGTGGCCGAACTGCAAATGAACTTGGGCTTGGAGCCGTAGAAGTCAGTAATGCGCTTGAGGCGGCGCAGGATGTTGGCAAGGTGCGAGCCGTAGACGCCGCGGTAGTAATGCAGCTCGTCGATGACGATGTACTCAAGGTTTTCGAGCGCCTTGGCCCACTTGGTGTGGTGCGGGAGGATGCCGCTGTGCAGCATGTCCGGATTGGTGAGCACGACGTTGGCGCGTTCGCGGATGGCTTTGCGCGCGTCCTGCGGCGTGTCGCCATCGTAGGTGAAAGCGCGGATGGAGGCGCCCATGGCGTCGACGGAGGCGTTGAACTCGGCGAGTTGGTCTTCTGCGAGGGCTTTAGTGGGGAAGAGATAGAATGCGCGAGCGTGTGTATTGGAGAGCAGCGCGTTCCAGACGGGCAGGTTATAGCAGAGTGTCTTTCCGCTTGCGGTGGGCGTGACGACGACAACGTTCTCACCGCGCGTGGCGACGGCGTCGAAGGCGGCGGCCTGGTGGCTGTAGAGCTGGGCGATGCCGCGTGCAGCGAGCCCGTTGGAGAGGGCTGGATGGATGGCGGCGGGGAGGGGAACGAGGTCTGCTTCGCGGGCGGGCTGGTGGCGGATTTCGCGGATGGGCGAATCGGGGCGGCGGCTGAGTTCGCGGAAGCGGGCAACGGCGGCGGCGACTTCGGCGGACCGGCGGTGGATGGGGAGGGCGGCGGAGGACCCGTCGTCCGGCGGGGGTTCGAAGGGGAGCGTGAAGTTCATGTTGGGGCGCGGCTCCGCAACGGCGGCGGGAGAATTTGCTTTTTCTTCGCCTATGGTAGCAGAGAGCGGACAGGGCGGACGTATGTCCGCCGCGGGCCCGCCCCACATTTTGCTACATGCCGGCGCGAGCTTTGCGTGGCGCGGCAGCGGCGGCGGGCAGGGCGGTTTCGGTCTTGGCCGGCTTGCGCTGCATGAGCTGGATGCGGCGGACCTGATCGCTGACGCAGACGAGGAACATGGGCTGGCGGGCGTTCTTCAACACGTCGATGACGCGCGCATCCGTGTCCTCGATCATGATGGTCTTGCCGTCGGTGAGCAGGTGGAGTTCACCGGCGCCGCTGAGGGCTTCGGCGAGGCGCTTACCCATGTCGCGCTGGAGGAAACGCAGGACGCGGCGAATCTTCTGCAGCGAAAATCCCTTGCGGCGGAGTTCGGCGATGACGGAGATTTCAACGACTTCGGCGGGCGCATAGACGCGGCGGTGACCCTCGTGCCGCGGCGATACGACCTTTTGTTCATCCCACCACTGGAGCTGACGGAGGCTGACGCCGGCGATGCGGGCGACGTCGCTCGACGAGCAGGTGCGGTCGGTGGGAGTAGTTTCAGGACGGCTTTTTTTTGTTTTGAACATGTTTGCAGGTTTCCGTGCGATTAGAACTGACTTCACGATTGTACTGGAATGGACAGATGAGTCAAGTGCAAGATAAAGAGAGACTTATAGCGGAAACCGCATCGCGGCTGGTTGTTGTCTGACGTAGGTGTGGCCTATATGTTGGGGGTTGATTGCAGGACCGGTTCGCGCGGCGCGGTTTAGGAGCCAGGCTTTGGTTTTTCCCGGCTGGCCTTGGCCTTGGCCCAGTCCAGTACACGCTGGACGGGCGGGAAGTACTCAGCCAGAATGACGAGGCCGGGGATGAAGAAGACAAAGCCGGGGATGATGGGCAGGAGCGAACCGATGATGCCGATCAGTACCAACACCAAACCAAACCCGATGCGAAACGATTTTTTTAACACGAGCCTACCTTCATCTACGCACAAATCGGCCAAAAGTGCACTCAAGGAGAGACGGTATCCGCCACCCCGCCGGTTCCGTTGCAGAGTGCGCAACTGCGGCGAAATGTCCCCGCAGCCGCGATTCCTAGGGCGGAGTACTAATACGCAAAGTACAATTTCACTGCAAATCAGCTTGACCAAAGGTCCTAGGACAGCTAGTGCTTAGTTGCATAAAGTAATAAGAGTATTTCGCAGCTGGCTTCCCTTGACCTCACGTTTGCGCCAGTGAAAAGGCTTGGGGTGTTCATTGGTCTTTGCGATGAATGCTTCGATGGCCATGCGCA
>VFZP01000578.1 GCA_016871115.1 Acidobacteriota bacterium | reverse complement strand
GACGTCTATCACGGAAACATCTGGGGGGCGGGCGGACGCAAAGCCGAAGGCCAACCGGTGCAGCCGGGGCAGGACTCGGGCGGCTACGTGCAAGCGGCGGACTGGGTGAACATGGTGCAGCGCACGCAGACCAGCCACATGCCCGACGCGCACGATTCGACGCCCGTGGACCAGAACATCGGCGTCTACTACTGCTCGTTCACCGTGGGCGGCGTAAGCTTCGCCTTGCTGGAAGATCGCAAGTGGAAGTTTGCACCGAAGTAGATGATGCCGTAAGCGCGCATCGTCAACGGCTGGGCGCAGAATCCGCAATGGAGCGCGCCGCACGATGGCGACGTAGCCGGCGCTCAACTGCTCGGGGCACGCCAGTTGAAGTTTCTTGACGAGTGGGCCGCGGACTGGCGCGGCGGCGTGTGGATGAAGTGCGTCATCTCGCAGACGATTTTCGCGAATCTCGCCACGCTTCCCAAGCCCGCCAATACGGACGCCGTCACTCCGGGGCTGCCCATCGAGCCCGTCGGCGGCCACGGGCGCAACGAGATTCCCACCGCCGATCACGACTCGAACGGCTGGCCGCAGTCCGGCCGCAACGCAGCGTTGCGCGCGCTGCGCCGCGGTCTCGCCTTCCACGTCGCCGGCGACCAGCACTTGGGCTCCACCATTCGCTACGGCATCGATGAATGGAACGATGCGGGCTGGGCCGTGTGCGTGCCCGCAGTGGCGAACATTTTTCCGCGCCGCTGGTATCCGCCGGAACCAGGCCGCAACCCGCGTCCACACGATGCGCGCTGCACGGGTGAGTTTCTCGATGGTTTCGGCAACAAGGTCACCGTAGCTGCGGTGTTCAATCCGCAAGCGTTCCCGCATGAACCGAGGCCGCTGCATCAACGTGCACCGGGCTACGGCATTGTTCGCTTCGATCGCCGCTTGCGCCGCATTCACGTGACCAACTGACCGCGCTGGGTAGACGCGACGCAACCCGGCTCGCAGCCCTGTCCCGGTTGGCCGGTGGAGATTGAACAGCTCGACAACGGCATGCTGCGCGCGCATTCGCTGGGTGAAGTGAAACTGCCGCGCGCGGGTATGGTGGCGCAGGTGGTGGAGGAAGGCACGGGCGAAGTGCAGTATACGCTGCGCGTCGCGAAGGAAAAGCTTCATGTCCACCGTCGCGCGGCCCGGCAGCTACCGCGTGTGCTGGCAGGACGAGCGCACCGGGCGCTGGCAAAACGAAAGCGCCGCGCGGCAGGCCTCGTAGCCGAGAGCCCTTCGCGCAGCGCAAGTCATCCTTACTTCAGTTCGCGCGTCTCAATGCGGATGCGCTCCTGCGCCTCGCGCACCGTGTAGTCGGCCGGCACCTGGAACAACGACGCCGCTGGTTCTGACCGGGAGAGATTCGTGAGGCGGTACGAGGTCTCGCCCATCTGCGGGTCCTTCGTGGTCATGCGCACCAGCACCTGCAGTTCCGGCGAGGTCCAACGTTCGGAAACGGTGGTGAGCGCGCGGTCGTTACCGATCGCGCCAGCCGCCAGCGTGTGCGTACTGCGCTTGCCTTCCACCTTGATGCCTTCCATCGTCTGCGTGCCCAAGGTTTCCTCTTTGGCGTCTGGACCGCCGCTCATGATGCTGTGAACCATGGCGACGCTCACCCCGCCCTCCCCACAGCCGTCCTCGGCATAATAACATCGGGCGGCGGCGGAGCGGTTCCCGGACCGCTTTTCAACACTACTTCCCGGCGTTCTTCGCTGCGCTACACCATCGCCTTGCCGTCTTTGGATTCGCGCGCCATCGAATGGAGCTTTTCGAAATCGGGCATCGCGCGCTTGGTGGCCGTTTTGTCGCGCTCGTTTAACGTATAGATGACCTTTGCCACGGGGTCAGTGATGGTGGTGAAATCCACTCCCGTTCCGCCTGAGGCCGCCCAAGGGCCGATCATCGGCAGCGTGCCTTCTTCACGCGTGCGGCCTTTGCCTTCGCGCCAGACCTTCTTCGAATGCTTGTTGGTGATGCGCGACCGGTCGGCCAGTGTGTGCACCACTTCGGTGAAGCCCTCGCCCGAGTAGGGCGCGCCCGCCGCCACTTTGCCGATCATCCCCGGCTCGGCGGCGAGAAACTCAAGTGTTGCGCGTTGCGGCGCCACACCCACCATCGCCGGCGCGGGCACTGCCGGGCCGCCCTCACGCAGCACCTCGACGCGTACTTCCTTTTCCTGCGCGCTCAGTGCTCCGGCAGCGGCGCACAGCGCGATCGTCATAACCTGCTTTCGCATTCCTGTTCCTTGCTCCTTGTTATTGAAAATCTCGTTCCTGAATGAACCGGACGGCTCGCGCGACCCCGTCCGGCCCCATCACCACTTCCGCCTCCACGGCGGCGCGTTCTAACTCTTCCCGCACCGG
Organism: Acidobacteriota bacterium; assembly: GCA_016871115.1. Classification (GTDB taxonomy): domain Bacteria; phylum Acidobacteriota; class Terriglobia; order Bryobacterales; family Bryobacteraceae; genus VFZP01. Next base: position 330 of record VFZP01000578.1, on the reverse strand, counting down.
CAATCCGAAGCGGCGCATTTCGCGCCGCGGTACTCGGATGCGGATCACCTGTGCCGAATCGGCCGGCTCAAGGCCCGCCGGCGTGAGTGGAAAGAAGTCCGTGGCGACGCGGGCTGCCACCGGCTCATGCCGGGGCGGCGTGCGGGGCGAAGCAAACCACAGCGCGGCGGTCGCGAACAGCACCGCTGCTGCCGCCAGCGCCCACCGGCGCCACTCCCACGCGGGCTTCGGATGCGGCGACGCCACCGCCGGCAAAGGCGCGGCGAGTACGATCTCGCGCACCCGGGCCGAAGCGCCAAGATCCCGATCCTGCGCGCGCTATTGCGCCAG
>VFZP01000577.1 GCA_016871115.1 Acidobacteriota bacterium | reverse complement strand
AAATTGTTCACAGCCTGCTTCGTTGTTCACATGGAGCCCCATCGCGGGCGGCACTCAACTCTAAGGGGGAGATAGTGACACAGCTCTTTCCTCGCAACGCCAATTCCATCGCCCGCACTTCGATCCTGCTGGCTCTGGTTGGCGTAGGCGGACTCGGCGCGGCTCTCTACACGGTCAACCGCTCGTCTTATAACTCCGGGCAATTGATCGTCAAAGAACAGCCTGTCATGTTTTCGCACAAGCACCACGTCAGTGGCATCGGCATTGACTGCCGCTATTGCCACACCGCGGTGGAGAAATCATCGTCGGCCGGTATTCCCCCCACCGAAACCTGCATGAGTTGCCACTCGCAAATCTGGTCGGACGCGCCGATGCTCGAGCCGGTTCGCGAGAGCTACCGCACGGGCAAGAGCCTGCAATGGACGCGCGTACACGACCTGCCGGGGTTCGTCTACTTCAATCACAGCATCCACGTGGCCAAGGGTATGGGCTGTGAAGTGTGCCATGGCCGGGTAGACCAGATGCCGCTCATGTATCAGCAGAACACGCTGTTCATGGAATGGTGTCTCGATTGCCACCGCCAACCTGAAAAGTTCATTCGCCCCAAGGACAAGGTCTTTGAAATGGGCTACAAGCCGCAGGGCGACCAACTGGCGCTGGGCGCCAAACTCGTAGCTGACTACAAAGTCCGGAAGCTGACCGAATGCTGGGTTTGCCATCGATAAAAGCTGATGAGCAGTCAACCGAATCTCCCCATCCCCCCTCCGCTCGATCTGGAAGCGATCCGGGCGCGCTTAGACGAGTCCAAAGGGCCGCAGTTCTGGCGTAGTCTCGAAGAGGCCGCCGGCGCGCCTGAGTTCCAGGCGTGGCTCGACCACGAGTTTACGGACGGCACGTCGGAATGGTCCGACGGAGTCAGTCGCCGCCGCATGGTTGAACTGCTTGGCGCCACGCTCGGTCTGGCTGGTCTCACCAGTTGCACCAAGCAGCCGCCCGAGAAGATCGTTCCCTACGTCACGGCGCCTGAAGATGTGGTCCCGGGCCGTCCGCTGACGTTTGCCTCGTCGATCCCCGGCGTGGGCGGCGTGGCAGCCGGCGTCCTGGTGGAAAGCCACATGAACCGGCCCACCAAGATTGAGGGCAATCCCGAGCACCCTGGCAGCCGCGGTGGCACCGATGCGCAGACGCAGGCCGCGATTCTCGGCCTGTGGGACCCGGACCGCGCACAAACCGTGCTGCGCGAGGGCCGCAACTCCACCTGGCAGCGCGCCGACGAATCGCTGAAGCTGCTGCGTGAGCAAATGCTGTCCCGCAAGGGCGCGGGTTTCCGCCTGCTCACTGAAACCGTCACGTCGCCCTCCACCGGCGCGGCGATCAAAGACCTGCTGGCCACGTTTCCGGAAGCCAAGTGGGTTCAATATGAACCTGCCGGGCGCGACAACGCCCGGGCCGGCGCGCGGATCGCCTTCGGTGAACCGGTCACGGCGGTCTATCACGTCGATCAGGCGGCTGTCATCGTCGCGCTCGATTCAGACTTTCTCGTTAGCGGCCCCGGCGCCGTGCGCTATGCGCGCGATTTTGCTGACCGCCGCCGCAACCCCGCTTCGGGCATGAACCGGCTCTACGCCGTGGAGCCCACGCCCACGCCCACCGGGTCCTCCGCGGACCATCGCCTGCCGGCCACGTCGGCGGAAGTGGAAGGCTTCGCCCGTGCGCTCGCCGCCGAACTCGGCGCGGGTACTCCCGCGGCGACCGTGAAGAACGCGGCCTTCCTCAAGGCGGCCGTGGCGGATCTCGCCGCCAACAAAGGCGCCAGCCTTGTCATCGCCGGCGAGCAAGCCCCGCCCGCCGTTCACGCCCTCGCGCACGCCATCAACGCGGCGCTCGGCAACATCGGCAAGACGGTGCACTACATCGACCCGGTTGAAGTGAGCCCGGCAGACCAGGCAGCGGGCCTGAAGGAACTCGTGGGTGAGATGCAGGCGGGCAAGGTGGACACCTTGTTGATCGCCGGCGGGAACCCGGTTTACAACACCCCGGCTGACCTCAAGTTTGCCGCAGCGCTCCGCAAGGTGAAAGTCCGGATTCGTCTCGGTGAGTATGATGACGAAACCGGGGCCGTCTGCCATTGGGTATTGCCGATGGCCCATCCGCTTGAATGCTGGGGTGACCTCCGGGCCTTCGACGGCACCGTCAGCCTCATGCAGCCCCTGATTGCCCCGCTCTATGAGGGCAAGCAACTGATTGAAGTGCTCGCGGTGTTGCTTGAAAAGGGCGGCCGCGAAATCCGCGACGTCGTCAAGGAACACTGGCGTGCGCAAATCGGCGCTTCGACGCCGCATTTCGACGACTTCTGGCAGAAGAGCATTCACGATGGGCTCATCGCCGGTTCGGCCTCGCCCGCCAAAACGGTGGCCCTCCGCAAGGAACTCGCCGCTGAACTCGGCGCGGCTCCTGCCGGCGGCGATGAAGTGCTGCTCCGCCCCTGCCCCAACGTGCAGGATGGCCGTCACGCCAACAACGCCTGGCTCCAGGAACTGCCGCGCCCCATCAGTAAGCTGACGTGGGACAACGCGGTGCTGATGAGTCCGGCGACGGCGCAAAAACATGGAGCCTCCAACGGCTCGATGGTCCGTCTGGCCAATGCGGTGACCGGTCCGGTGTGGATCGTCCCGGGCCAGGCTGACGGCTCGATTGTCGTTCACCTCGGTTACGGCCGCACGCGCGTTGGCAAGATTAGCAACGGCGTCGG
>VFZP01000576.1 GCA_016871115.1 Acidobacteriota bacterium | reverse complement strand
AACTCTCCGCGACTTGGTCCGGGCTCCTCACGTTGCTTTTTGCTCTGCGCCACCTACCCTACGCCACATGCTTGCGCTCCATTTGTTCAGTGCCCGGTATTAAATTCTTTGAACATTGTGTAGTTTTTCCTTCGTGAGCTTTTCTGCGTGAGCCAAGCGCCTCGGACGGCAAAACAAACATCTGCCCGAGAGCGTCCGGAACAAGCTATCACATCCGGGGGGATCGCAAAGGGGACGTCCAGCACCGCTACTTCAGGATGTGGAACAAGTTGAAATAGTCATCGGTCCAAATACCGACCTTGGCCCTCGTCTTGGCTGGACGTGCCGAGGCGCTGAACTCGGGCCGCTCGAAAACCGCCTGGTCATTGGCAAACAGCACATAGGTGGTGCCGAAGCAATCGCCGGTGTCGTCGGACTCGATGACAATCGCCGGCTTGTGGAGACTTTCGGCCACGCGCGCCAGCACGGGCTCAAGGTCCAGGTACTTGTTGGAGATGTGAATGACGATCACGCCGCCGGGTTTGAGATGCCGGTAATACTGTACGAACGCTTCACGCGTAACGAGGTGAACCGGAATCGAATCGCCGGAGAACGCGTCCATCATCAGAACGTCGAAGCCCTGCGGGCCTTCCCGTTCGAGCGACAGCCGGCCGTCGCCCATCACAACCTGCTTCTGCGCGGGGCTGTCGGAGACAAACGTGAATTCGCTGCGGGCCAACACGGGCACGGCGGGGTTAATCTCGTAAAAGCGGTACGAGTCGCCCTCGCGTCCGAAGGCTGCCATGGTGCCCGCGCCCAACCCAAGTACGCCCACGCGATGCGGTACTCCGGCGCGGCGGAGGCGCATCACTCGCCCGATGCCTGCGTCGCCGCAATAGTAGCTGAGCAGCTCGCGGCGGCGCGAGGGGTGCGTCCATTGCTCGCCGTGATTGATGGATCCGTGCAGCAGTGTGCGGTAGCCTTCCCAGGCGCCCTCGTCGGCTTCGCGCACGCGGAGGCCGCCATAGAAGTTGCGCTGAACCACGCGGTAGCCCTTCACCGAATCGCTCATGGTGCGGCCGAGGAAGACGCACAGGCCGCCCAGACCCACCAAAAGAGCAATGCCGGCGGCGCTCACCAGGCTTTGGGCGAACGGTTGGCCGGATTCGTCAATCGCCGCCAAGCACGCCATCAGTCCGCAGAAGCCGATCGCAACCGCGAGTTCAAAGTAAGCGATGAACAGGTAGGGCGCGATGAGGCCGACGAAGATGCCGCCCAGCGCGCCGCCGACCGACAGCATCAGGAAGAACGCCGTGAGGTGCCGCGGCGAGGGCTTGCGTTGCGCCAGCTCTCCGTGGCAGACCATGCAGACGATGAACAGGCCCGCCGAGAACGCGGCGATCTCCAGCGGTACGCGCAGATCCCTCGCTTCGCTCCACTGCAGGTACCCGAGCCCGCCAAGGGCGGGCGCCGTCAGCACCAGGAATAACTCGCGCCTGTACCAGCCGCGCGCGGCGAACGTGAGAATGAAGCTGAGCAGATAGATCGATAGCGGCACGATCCACAGGAACGGCATCGACGCGACGTCCTGCGTCAGGTGATTGGTGACGGCCAGCATCAACATCGATGGTCCGGCCGCGAGGCCGATCCAGAACAGATGCAGCCAGAAGCCAGGCGCGGGCTCGGCGGTTGGATCCGCTAGCGCGGTTGGCGCTGGTTCTTCCGCCGCCGTTACGCCCGACGCGCGAAAGCCCGCGTACGCGCACAGCGCCGCAAACACCGCAAAGCCCGCGGACCAGATCCACGCCTGCGCGCGACCCGGCAAGTACGGCTCCACGGCAAGCGGGTAGCTGACCAGCGCCAGCATGGAGCCGAAGTTCGACAATGCAAACAGCCGGTACGGCGTGCCGCCGTGCGGATGAGTGCGCGCATACCATGCCTGCAGGAGCGGCCCGGTGGTGGAGCACAGCAGATACGGCAGGCCCACGGTAGCGCCCAGCAGCAGCAGGATGCGCCACGTGGGGTTTTCAAGGCCGGAAGGCTTCCACGCCGGGTTCGGAATCACAGGCAGCAGCAACACCGCCGCCGCCAGCAAACTGCCATGGAGCCACGCCTGCTGCCGCGGGCGTAAGCGGTGGATCACAAAGTGCGCGTAGAGGTACCCCGCCAGCAGCAGGAATTGAAAGAACAACATGCACGTGGTCCACACCGCGGCGGTGCCGCCGAACCACGCGAGAATGGTTTTGGCAATGAGCGGCTGCACCTGGAAGAGCAGGAACGCGCTGAGAAAGATCGTGAGCGCATACAGCGGCATCCAGCACAAGGTAGCACGCTGCGTGTGCGGCTACGGCTTGCTGCGCAGACCCTCGATGTAGCCGGTACCAGTGAAGATCGACAGGTCTTCCTTACGCAGTGTGCCCGCGCGCAGACCGATGTGCACCCACACGCCGAACTCGTGAATCAGTTGGTCGTAGGCGATTCCGGAGGCGGAGATCGCGCGGGCCACTTGCAGCGGCGTGCCGAAGGCGGGCGCCGTGAAGTCGGCCGTAAACCCGTCCATGTGGGGCGCTGGTTTTCGACCCGCCGATCGCCTTGTTCAACGCCGGGCTCCGGTAGCCGCTGCTGATGAGGATCGGCACGCCGCCCAGGGCTTTGCGCACCACTTCCAGCAGAGCGCAGGTTTCCTGGCGCTGACCGGGATGAGTATTGACAGAACAGACCGGGAGGAGTGTTGACACTTCCTGGGAATAGCTGGACGGCCGAAAATGGGCAGAGATGCCCTGGAAAGCGA
>VFZP01000575.1 GCA_016871115.1 Acidobacteriota bacterium | reverse complement strand
ACGAGGCTGACCTGTCTTTGGCGTAGCACACGGGACTGATCCGGCACTCGCCGCACTTGGGATTGCGCGCGGCGCAGACGCGCCGGCCGTGGTGAATCATCTGATGCGAGAACTGAATCCAGCGTTCCTGCGGCAGCAGCTTCATTAGATCGCGCTCGATCTTCACGGGGTCTTCTTCCTTGGTGAGATCGAGCCGGCGCGCGATGCGCTGTACGTGCGTGTCCACCACCACGCCGCTCGCGATACCGTAGACGGCCCCCAATACCACGTTGGCAGTCTTGCGCGCGGCGCCGGGAATGGTCAACATCTCTTCCATCGTGCGCGGCACATCGCCGCCGAACTCCGCCAACACGCGTTTGGCCGCGCCAATCAACGACTTTGCTTTGTTGTTGAAAAAGCCGGTGGACTTGATATCCTGGCCCAATTCTTCGGGGCCCACGGCCGCGAAATCCTGCACGGTGGGGTACTTGCGAAACAACCCGGGCGTCACCATGTTTACGCGCTTATCCGTACACTGCGCCGAGAGAATCGTGGCCACCAGGAGTTGCCAGGCGTTATCGTGATGCAGTTCGCACGTCACGTTCGGGTACATGGCGTCGAGGTGCCCAAGAATGGTTTGCAGACGGGCATGACGCGCGGCCGCGGTCTTCGGCCGGGCGGCGGGTTTGGAACTGGCGGTCGAGCGGGCCAAGATGAACTAGTATAATAGGAGTGTCCGTCGGCGAGACTCCCTGGCAAAAATGGCATCCTTACGTGCTGCTGGCAGGGGCCGTGCTGTTTTCGTTTGGCCGCGCGCTGCAAGCACCTTTTCACTTTGACGACCACTCTCTGGCGGTCACTCCCGCCGTCACTTCGCCGTCCGGGTGGTTGGAGGCGTTTCATCCCTCGCAAACGCGGCCGCTCACCTATTTCACGTTCTGGGCGAACTACCAACTGGGTGGCGTGAACCCGGCAGGGTACCATGCCGTGAACCTCGCGCTGCACATGGTTTCCACGTTTCTGGTGCTGCTCTGCCTGCGCAGGCTGATACCTCCGCGTGCCGCGCTCATTGCCGCATTCTTGTTCGCGATCCATCCGACGCAAACAGAGGCGGTGGTTTACGTTTTTGCGCGCAGCAGCCTGCTGGCCGCCTGTCTCACCTTCGCCGCCCTCCATGCGTGGCTCCATGAGCGGCAGTGGGTGGCGGCGGCTTGGTTCGCTGCCGCGTTGTTGGCCAAGGAAGAAGTGGCGGCCTTTCCCGTGTTCCTCGCGCTGCTCCACAACGCCACGGCGCGCGCGAGGAGCGAAGGTGTACCCATCGGAGCGATGCTGGCGATGTCGCTCGCGGCCGTAGGGCGGGTGGCGTGGATCGCGGCCACTACGCCGGGTTCGGGTGCAGGTACGCAAGCTGGCGTATCACCCGTCGCCTATTTTCTAACGCAGGGCTATGCACTGTTGCGCTATTTCCAAATGCTGGCCGTCCCAGTGGGCTTCACGGTGGACCCCGACATTCCGGTTCTCGCGGACTGGCGCGGCGCGCTGTGCTGGATCACCGTGGCAAGCATGGCGTACATGGCGCTGTTGTTTACCGGCCGCCTGCGCGCGGGCTTCTGGTTTGTGGCCGCGCTGATCCTGATCGCGCCCACGTCCTCCGTCTTTCCTGCGGCTGACCTCGCGGCAGACCGACGCGTCTACTTGCCCATGATCGCGTTCGCTTCCATCGCGGGTTTGCTGCTGGAGCGAACGCAGTATACCTTCATGTTGATTGCCGGCGGCGTGGTTCTGGCGATGCTGAGCTTCGCGCGTACGGACGTGTGGCTGAGTGAGCCGCGCCTCTGGGAAGACGCCATGCAGTGGGCGCCGGAAAAGTCGCGCCCGCGTGTCCAACTAGCCCGCGTGTCACCTCCAGCCCAGGCGCTGGAGTACCTGCTCGACGCGAAAAGAATTGCGCCTGACGACCTCCTGGTGGCGTCCGAGCTAGGGAAGATGTTTCTTGAACGCAAGCGGCCGAGCGAAGCCTTGGTGGAATTCGGGCGGGCCGTGGCGATTGAGCCTCGCAATCCTTTGTCGCTGAACAACCGCGCGGTGGCTCTCTCTCTGTTGGGCATGCGTGACCTCGCTATTGCAGATCTGCAACAGGCCCTCTCGATCGACGCTTGCTTGTTGGATGCCCGCCGCAACCTGCGAGACCTGGGACAACCCACGCCGATGCCTCCGCATTGCCGTGTGACGGACGAGCAGCGCCGGACATGTGAGGACGGCGGCTAATGCAAAGCTACGTTCTGCGATGTGAAATGCGAGTGCCCACGGGGCTGGAAGAAACCTTCCGCATCTTCGAAGATCCGCACAACCTTGCCCGCATCACTCCCCCGTGGTTGAACTTTCGCGTGCTCGACAGCGCGCTCACCATGCGGCGCGGTTTGGAGATCAACTACCGCATTAAATGGCTGGGACTGCCGATGCGGTGGCGCACGCTCATCACTGCGTACGACCCGCCGTACCGGTTCATCGACATGCAGGACCGCGGCCCCTACACGCTCTGGCACCATGAGCACACCTTTCGCGCGGTGGAAGGCAGAACGTTCGTCGGCGATCGCGTTACATATGTGCTGCCGCTGGGGCCGCTCGGGCAGATCGCGCATGCGGTGATGGTGAAGCGCCAGTTGATCGGTATCTTTGAATTCCGCCAGAAGGCGCTGGCAGAAATTCTGGGCGGCGCGCACCAAATCAGCCGTCCGATGGTCACCGCGGGGTCATCGATATCCGAACAGCAGTTGGCAAACTACCGCGCCGGCTAAAGACATC
>VFZP01000574.1 GCA_016871115.1 Acidobacteriota bacterium | reverse complement strand
GGAGCGGTCTGGAAGTGGAGCTTTGACGTTCAACGCGAACTGCCGAGCAATATGGCCGTCACCATCGGCTACGTCGGCAGCAAGGGCACCCACGTCGGCAACAGCATTGGCAACTACAATTCGCCCCAGCCATCCAGCAACACGAACGTCAATGTCCGCCGGCCCTTCACACAGTTCTTCGATCCGGCACTGCCTCAGTTCGGGATCCAGCAGCTCGGTGCGGTCCGGTATCTCGACAGCTACGGCGAGAGCTTTCATCACGGGATGCAGTTGAAACTGGACAAGCGCTACTCGAAGGGCCTCGCGGCAGGTCTTGCTTACACGCTGAGCAAGTCGCATGGCGACGGCGAAAACGGCGGACAGGAGGGCGCCTCCTTCCAGAATCCGCTCGATCGGAGAGGATCCCGTGGGCTATACCGCTTCGATCAGCGGCACAACCTGGTTGCGCACTATGTCTGGGAACTGCCGGGCCAGAGCCTGTCTGGTCCGCTCAAGCACGTCATTGGCGGTTGGCAGAGCAACGGCATCGTGTCCCTGCGCTCCGGCTTCCCGTTCAATGTCGGGCAGGGTGACGATCTGAACACGGGCAGTCCGATCCGCCCCGACCGAATCAAGGACGGCCGCCTCGACAACCCAACCCGTCAATTGTGGTTCGACCCCTCTGCCTTCCAGCGCGTCACCTGCAACAACCCCAACCGGCCGGATCTCTGCCGCTACGGCAGCAATGGCTACAACACCATGCGGGCGCCGGGCCAGATGAACCTGGACTTCTCGCTGTACAAGAACTTCAAATTCAAGGAACGCTACACGGTCCAGTACCGCTGGGAGCTGTTCAACTCGACCAACACTCCTTATTTCGGCGATCCGATCGGCATCGGCTTTGCGACGATCAATTCGGTGACACCGGACGCGGCCCGCATGGGCGAGGTCCGAGGTCTCCGAATCCCGATGCGCCGAATGCAGATGGGCCTGAAGTTCTTCTTCTAAAACGGTGACCAAGCCCGCGCCCCAACCCGGCGCGGGCTTAACCTTGCGTGCCGAGCATGTGGGAGGGCGCTAGAAACCCACCACGCGGACGCCGATCCATACCAGCATCGCCGCTAGTAGGGACGCTGAGGTTGCTCCGGCGCGGCGGACGTAGAGATCCAGACGTTCGATGCGATTCACCACTACCCGCTGTTCGGCAGCAAACTGCGCTTCAGCGGGGTCGAGGAAGATCTGGTCTTCCTCATGTAGCGTAGCCACTGACCGGTAAAGCACCAGTACGGTGAAAAAGGCCGTAACGGTTAACCACAAGGCGAACAACCAACCGAATCCAGTGAAGGCCAACATGGAACACCTCCCACCCCGACGTTACGTCTGGGCGCGCCCGGCAACTACTCGGGAAGTCCCGAAGGGGTGGGCGGCTTGAGGATTGCCCAGCCAGTGTGAGACTGCCTACGTTGAACCAGCGTGCCGACGCCGTTCCCGTCTCGCAACCAGGGAAAGTCTGGCCCGGCGAAACGAAGATGTTCCAGACGAGGCCGGGCGGTGACGCGGGCAAGAACGGGTGCGGAGGCAGCGCCTGCGGCGGGCTGCGTCTGGCCAAGTTCACATCTCGTGCGTCGCCCAGCGCGGGCAGCAACTGGATGGCGCGTTCGAGTTCCTGCCACTTGGCCCGCTGGCTTTCGGTCAACACGGCGGGCATCTCGGCGCGGACGCCGGCATCGGCGGCCTGTCCTTCGCGGCAGATCTGTTCCAATCGCACAGCGCGCGCGCCCAGCACCATCGCATCCGGCGTGTCGCGGACAGCTTCCGCCGACATTTCCTGGCGCAACTGGTTTACTTCAAACTGGCGTTCGCCCAATGACCGGGCGTGGCGCTAATTGATCTCTACGATCCGGCTCACCTGCGACTCGGTCAGTTCCAGGTGCCGCGCCAGATTCGGATAGCGATCCGATTGCGTGAAGCTCCCGGTAATGACGCCGACGGTTCCGAAGAAGAAGCCGAAGCCGGCCGGCGCCGGGCAACCCGGCAACAGTTCGCCAAAGCCGCGCGAGGCGCGCCAGCCTGCCGCCGGCCCAGCCGTTTCGCCCGGGGCTGGAAGCACATCTTTTACCTTCGTGTCGAGCAGCAGGAGGTTTTGTCCCTCGTTCAAGGCCGGCAACATCGCCTAGCCCGCTTCCAGACGGTCAAACCGCGCTTGCTGGTCGGCATTCATCGACCGCCGGGCAGTGGAACGTATCGCCTCGAGCCCGTCAGTGGATTCGCGGCAGATGGACGCCGCTTCCACATGACGCAGTCCGAGGGCAAGCGGATCCGGCACCGGCCGCAACTGCTCGGCACGCAATTCTGCATCAAGCTGAGTCAGGCGTTCGGCTTGCCGTTGAGGAACGACTGAAAGGCGCGCGCTTCGGCGGCGATGCGGTTCCATTGGTCGGGCGTCAGTTGGAGCGTGCGTTGGAGGTTGGGGTAGAGGTCAGCGGAGGCCACTTGGGCGCAAAGGGGGACGGCCATGAGACTGAATGCGACAATCGCGGCGAATCCGGAAGTGTGCATGCGGATCGGACGCGGGCGGGGCGGTGGAAAGTTTCAACTAAAACACAAAGCGCCCCACCAGCCTGAAGGTGCGCCCATCATTCAAAGTGTTGGCGATCTTGCCGAAGGTGGGTGCAGCCAGTCCTATAGGGGGCCCGATTTTCTTGGACACGAAGTTGGCTTATTGACCGAGATCCAAGGAGACTGAACGTAATGGAAGAAAAGAAAGACACTATGGGTTCCGAGACGGTGGGAGGAGCCCGAAGGGCG
>VFZP01000573.1 GCA_016871115.1 Acidobacteriota bacterium | reverse complement strand
AAGGCAAGGAACAGGCGCGCGGCTCGGTGGGCAGTCAATCCAACAAACTCTCCAGCGGGGTCGAATCGCGTTGGCACGCAGAATCGCCACCAAACAAGCAACCGTCGCCACCGAAATCAGGCTTCAGCACGGGCACAAGGCGCCAAGGTCATTTCGATCATAGCTTGCCTGCGCCTGTTCCTCCTGTCGGGATGCCCGATTCCGGGCGCCCGGTGCTCGCAGAGTTTCTGGGATAAAAAACGCGCCCCGCGCGTTGGCGCTTTAGTCCCGCCCTTTCCGCCCGTGTACAATCGATGAAACACCGGGAGCTATCCTGCGTGTTTCTGGAGAGCTTGCGGCGGACGCCGCCGAGAGCCCCACCGGATTTCCAGCACAACCATGAACCAGCTTTCACCGCGCAATCTGCTGGCCGCGCTCCCGCCAGCAACCATCGGCCTGGGTGCATACTTCCACATCGGAACCGTCAAAAAGCAGAAGTGCTTCCTGGAACCGGCTGGACGGCCGTTCTTCTCGCTCGGCATGAACCACGTCGACTCCGCCCCATTGCGCACCGACGACACCTGGCGCCGCGAGTTCGGCGACGAGGCCTGCGCTGGCTGAAGTCCGTGCGCGCGGATCTTCTGGATTGGGGCTTCAACACAGTGGGTTGGGTGCAAGAGTACGTAGCGATCAATGCTCAGCACCATCGCCATTCCCGCAGCTTCACGCCGGAAGAGTACCGCTCGCTGAACATGCCATACGGGCATCTGCTGCCGTTTATCGAATCGCACCAGTGGGAGATAGAGACGCGGCTCCCGAAGATCGACAGCCCAGGTTTCGCCGAGTGGTGCGACTATGTCGCGCGCGATCAATGCGTCCGCTTCCGCAACGGGTATGGGTACACACCAGACCAGACAACACATGGCGCGGAGCGCTGTTCGACGCCAGGGAACTGGCCACAGCGGCGGGCCGCGCTTAGCTATCGCGCCTGGCGGCGCACTACTACCACACGCTCCATCAGGCCGTCCGCCGCTACGATCCGCACCATCTGATCCTCGGCGATCGCTACGAGGCCCGCGCCGCCCTGCCCGAAGAAGTGGTGCGCGCCGCCCTGCCGTTTGTCGACGTGTTGAGCTTCCAGTGCTTTGCGCCGTCCGCCGAAATCCGCACCACGCTGGAACGCTGGGCGAGTTTCTCGGACAAGCCGGTGTTCCTCGCCGATGCGGCGCACTGGGCCAAGCCGTTCACGCCCACCTGGCCGCCGCCGGAAGACCGCCAGCACGACGCGGCCGTGTACTCTGAGACGCTCAGCAACTTGCTCAGCCTGCCCGCGTGCGTCGGCTTTCACCTGTGCGGGGCCTACATCAAGAACAACGCTCGCCGCTACGGCTTCCGCGATGCGCAGAACTGGATGGAGCCGCACGTAGCGGCCATGGCGCGTGCCAACCGCGATGCGTTGTCCCGCTTCCGCCGGGAGGTCGGCTGAGCCGCCTGAGACGACCGTCTACCAGGCCAACTGAGCGCCCAAGCGGAACGTGCGGCCGTCATTCAGGGTGTTGGTGATGACGCCGAAGTTGGGATTGGTGAGTTCAAAGCCGGGCTCGGCGAATTGGGGTGTATTGAGCAGGTTGATGGACTCCGCGCGGAGGGTGAGCTTGGCATCGGCGGCGATACTGAAGGCGCGGGCGAGCGAGGCGTTCACGTTGTAGATACCGCCCTTTCGAAACGTGTTTTTGCCGAGTGAGCCGCCGTATTCTTCGAGCGGCGTCGAGTAAGCGAAGGCCGCGCGCGGAAGACGAGACTTCGACGTGTCGGGATTGCCGATGGTGCGGCCGAGGACGGCGGGGTTAAGCAGATGAGGCCGGTCGCCGCCGTTGCCGTCGACGTTGCCGAAGCCCGGGCCGTTCGAGCCGGCTTGCACGGTGAAGGGCGTACCGCTTTTGAGCAGCACGACGCTAGCGAAGTTCCAGCCGCCTGCGCGTTTGGGCGCGGACCAAGAGGTGCGGACGAGCGCGGCGTGCTTTTGATCGAAGCTGGAGAGGCCTTTCATGTCGCGGTGCTGGTCATACTCGGACTGGCTGCGTGAGATGCGCGAGTCCGCTTCGTAGGCCGTGTTGGAGTAGGCGGCACCGACGTCGAGCGCTTTGCTCAGCCAGTAGGACGCGTCCACCGACAAGCCCCGCCAACGAGGGACGACGAGCGTGACGCGGGCCGCGTCGAAGTAGCCGCGCGAGCCGTTCACGACGAGGCGCTTTTCCGCGTGCGCCGGATCGGGGCGGCGCTGGTTGATGGTGGCGGTGGTTTGCGGAACGCCCGCGACGGCGTGTGAGCGATTGAGGTACCACATGATCAGCAGCTTGTGCGAGCGGCTGCCGACGTAACCCATTTGCAGCTTCCAGCGCGAGCCGGTTTCGGGCTCCCACGCGAGGTTGTACTGATGCGAGTAGGGCGTGGTGAGTTGCGGGTCGAGCAAATAAAGGTTGGGGCTCGCAAGGGGGCGTCCGCCGGTTTGCGTGGGTGCGTTGAGCGGATCAAAGAGATCGGGCGCGGTGACCACCACCTTTACGCTGCCGGGCGGCGAGAGGCGCACCTGCTGGAACGTGACCGGGAAGATCTCGCCGTAGTGCAGGCCGTACGCCGCGCGAATGGTGCCCGCCCATTTGGCCGACGCAGGCCGCCAGGCCAGGCCGAGCGCGGGCGCGACGTTGTTGCAGTCGCAATCATAGGCGATGGTGTTGCGGCCGTTCACCTCGTTGGGGCGCGGCGCGGGCTGGTAGCGGATGCCCGCGGTGACTTGCAGCGACGGCAGCAGCTTCCACGAATCGCCCGCGTAGAATTGCGTGTCCCAATTGCGGAAGCCG
>VFZP01000572.1 GCA_016871115.1 Acidobacteriota bacterium | reverse complement strand
CTGGCGCTTTGGCACTCGATCCTGCGACGGATCTTCCACGATTTCGGGCGCTTCCCGTTCGACCAGACCGCCTCTCGAACTCGTCTGGCCGATTCCATCTGCCGGATTTAGGGTCAATGACATTCTGGATTTTTCGAAGATCGAATCGGGGCGGCTCGAACTCGAAGACCAGCCCTTTCAGTTAGGCGAGTGCGTGGAGGAGGCCGCCGAGTTACTGGCGCCGCAGGCCTCGGGAAAAGGCCTGGATCTGATTTGCGACATCGATGGCCGGTTGCCAGCGGCCGTGCATGGCGACGCCACGCGGCTGCGTCAGATTCTGGTGAACTTGATCGGGAATGCCGTAAAGTTTACTGCTCACGGTGAAGTGGTGGTGGGCGTGCGGCCGGCGGCGCTGGAGGGCGGCGGCGATTGGGTGGAATTCACCGTGCGCGACTCAGGCATCGGCATTCCCGCCAGCCGGCTCGATCGCCTGTTCCAGTCCTTCAGCCAGGTGGATGCGTCGACGACGCGGCGCTTTGGCGGCACGGGCCTGGGGCTGGCGGTTGCGCAGCGCCTCGCCGCGCTGATGGGCGGCAAGATCTCGGTGGAGAGTACCGAAGGCAAGGGCTCCTTGTTTACGGTCACCCTGCCGCTGGAGGCCGTTCCGGCGGTGGGTCCGCCGCTCACGGCGAAGCTGGACGGGCTGCGCGTGTTGGTGGTGGACGACAACGCCACCAATCGGCGGGTGTTGCGGGCCAGGCTGGAGGGTTGGAAGATGACGGTAGAAACGGCCGACTCGGGCCTGGCGGCGCTGGCCTTGCTGGATGGCCGGCCGGCGTCAGCACCCTTCGATCTGGCGCTGGTGGACTACCATATGCCGGGAATGGATGGGTTGGAACTGACAAGCCAGCTACGGACACTCGCTCCGGCATTGCCCGTGGTGGTTCTGTCGTCCGGAGCCTGGAGCCTGAGCGAGTTGGCGCCGGATACGCCGTGCGCGGCGTTTCTTTCAAAACCCGTCAAGTGCGCGTACTTGCGCAGCACGTTGTCGCGGGTGCTGGCGGCCGAAACACCCATGGAAGCGGGCGCCCAAGCGGCGGCCGCCGTCAACGAACTCGATCAGTCGCTCGCGACCCGATATCCATTACAGATTCTGTTGGCCGAAGACAACGCCGTCAACCAAAAGGTCGCCACGCGCTTGCTTGAGTGGATGGGCTACCGCACCGACGTGGTGGGGAACGGCGCCGAGGCCATCGATGCGCTGCGCCGCGTCTCCTACGATCTGGTGCTCATGGACGTGCAGATGCCTGTGATGGACGGCCCGCTGGCCACACGCGAAATCATTCGTCTATGGCCGGAAGGACAGCCGCGCCCGCGCATCGTGGGGCTTTCTGCGAATGCCATGCAGGTTGACCTCGAGGCGGCGCGCATGGCTGGAATGGACGGTTATCTCACCAAACCGCTCGCGGTGCGAGCGCTTCAGGAAACGCTCATCGAGATCGGCAGCCGCATGCAGGCGGACGTGCGGAGGTAGCGGCAGCGGCCCGCCCCTACCAACTCCGCCCGGCTGATGCGCCGGCCTGGCTTTGCCGTTGGGCTTGTCCCTGACGCTGGCTTTGGCCGAGCGGACGGAGCGCGAAGTAGGCCTCAAAGATGGAATCGTCGATGGCATTGAGCTTGCTTTGCGTTTCATCCAGAAACTCGTGCAAGCCGCCGCCAATGATATCATCCACGGTCTTGTATTCGAGTTCGGCGTTCAACTGCCCGAGCAGCCGCTCCGGCGAGCTATGGAAGGCTCCGCGCGAGGTCCCCGAAATCGCACCCAGCGCCGCCAGCGCCTTGCCGGCGCAGTAGCGTACCGAGCGCGGAAACTCGGTATCGAGCAGCAGGAACTCGGCCACACGTTTGGGAGAAATGCGGCCATGCCGCTTGCGGTACATCTCAAAGGCGCTGACCGATTTCAGTACCGCGGTCCACTGGATATCGTCAATCGATGAGCCCAGGTCATGCAACGAGGGCAACAACAGGAAGTACTTGACGTCGAGAATGCGGGTGGTTTTGTCGGCGCGCTCCAGCATCCGCCCGACGCGAAAAAAACGCCAGGCTTCGTTGTGCGACATGGTGGCGTCGGTGATGCCCTGGAGCAGATGGCAGCCCATTTTGAGGCGCACGTAGAAATCCGGCAGCGATCGCAAATCTTCGCCGGCCGCATCGGCCGACGCCGCCGCATCGTTGACGGACAGGTACAACCGGTTGGCCTGCTCCCACACTTCCGAAGAGATGGTGTCGCGCACGGTGCGGGCGTTTTCGCGAGCCGCGCGCACGCAGGCCAGAATTGAGTTGGGGTTATCGGCGTCGAAGGTCAGAAAACGGATGACGTTTTCACGCGTGGCGCCGTGTTCGCCGTATTGCCCGATGAAGGCGGCGTGATCGCCGCTGGTGCTCACCAGCGGGCTCCACTGCTGATCGGCGCCGCCCGGAGCGTCGAGCATCAGATTGAGATTGACGTCCACAAAGCGGGCCACATTCTCGGCACGCTCGATGTAGCGGCCCAGCCAGTAAACGGAATTGGCCACGCGGCTCAGCAGCGGAGTGGGTAGCTGATTGGTTAGCATCGCACGGCTCCTTACGCCATCACCCAGGTGTCTTTGCTGCCGCCGCCTTGCGAAGAGTTCACCACGAGCGATCCTTTCTTCAGCGCCACGCGCGTCAAACCGCCGGGCAGCACATAAATTTCCTTGCCGTGAAGGATATAGGGGCGCAAGTCCACGTGGCGGCCTTCGGCGTTTTCGCCGTCCACCAGCGTGGGCACACGCGACAAACCGAGCGTGGGTTGAGCAATGTAGTTGCGCGGCGAGGCTTTGATGCGTCCG
>VFZP01000571.1 GCA_016871115.1 Acidobacteriota bacterium | reverse complement strand
ACGCAGCCTTGACAGCCGCCCCTCGGCCAGAACACCCGATCACAAACTCGGATTCAAAACAGAAAGGAGCCCAGTCAGCTACCGCCCTTCAGGCTCATCGTTCGATGAGAATATGCTGCGCCATGTCCGCCGCCACCCGGCGTCTCGATGCGCACCCGGCTGCCGGCGGGCACGGTGAAGCGCGTCTTGCCTGGCAAGTCCGCGCCATCATACAGGTTCCGCCCCGCCACGCCTGGACTCCCACCAGCCAGCCCGTAGGGGCCGCGCCGCCGCCGGTCCGCCAGAATCGTCACTTCCGCGGGCGCGAGAAACTCCAGTTCCTTTACAATGCCATCGCCGCCTCGCCGCTTGCCTGCCCCGCCGGATTCGCCGCGGATGCGATACGCCCGCACGCGCACCGGATACTGATGCTCGAAGGCTTCAATCGGCGTGTTCAACGAGTTGGTCATGTGTGTGTGGCGCGCGCTCAGTCCCTCATGGCGGGCGCTGGCGCCCATGCCACCGGCAATCGTCTCATAGTAGGCAAAGGCCCGTCGCCGTACCGGATCGTACCCGCCGAACGAGAGGTTGTTCATCGTCCCTGAACTCGCCGAAGGAATCGCCGCCGGATCCACCTGCGCGAGCGCGCCCAGCAGCGCATCGGTGATCCGCTGCGACGTCTCCACGTTGCCCGCCGCCATCGCCGCGGGAGGCTGCGCGCTCGTCAGCAAGCCCGGAGGATTGACGATTTCAATCGGCCGCAGCAAGCCCGACGTGAACGGCACGTCGCCCGCCAGCAAGCAGCGGAACACGTACATGGCCGCCGACACTGTCACCGCATGGTTCGCATTCACCGGCCCGGCCGACTGTGGCGCTGTGCCGGTGAAGTCCACCACGGCAGTGCCGTGTTTGAGAATCGTGATCGTTGCCCTCACCGGCAGCGCATCGCCGCCCATGCCATCGTCATCGAGGTAATCGGTGAAGCGGTAGACGCCCCGCGGCAACTCGGCGAGCCGGGCAGCCATCAAGCGCTCGGAGTAATCGCACAGCGCCGCGCACTGCTGTTCCACCTTCGCCGCGCCATAACGCGCCGCCAGTTGCCGGAGCCGCCCCACGCCGCGTTCCATCGACATCAACTGAGCGCGCAGGTCGCCTTCGCGTTCCTCGGGCGTGCGCACGTTGGCCAGAATCAGGCGCAGGAGCGATGAGTCCATCTGACCGCCGCGCACCAGCAGAATCGGCGGCATCCGCAAGCCTTCCTGATAAATCTCGCGCGCCAGCGGCATCGACCCCGGACTCATGCCGCCCACGTCCGCGTGATGCGCGCGATTGGCCACGTAGAACCGCGCGCGGCGTTCGCCCGGCAGAAACACGCCGCTCACGGCTGTGATGTCAGGCAGATGCGTGCCGCCGCAGAACGGGTCATTGACAATCGCCACGTCGCCTGGCCCGAGGTCGATACGCTCGCGCACCGCGCGGACAGACTCCGGCATCGCGCCCAAGTGCACCGGCATGTGGTCGCCCATGGCCACCGTTTCGCCGTCGCGATTGTAGACGGCACACGAATAGTCGCGGCGCTCCTTGATGTTCACCGAGTACGCGGTCTGGCGGAGCACGATGCCCATCTCGTCGCAGATCGAAGCCAGCAGATGGCGAAACAACTCAAGCTCGATGGCGGCGCCGGAGGCAGACATATCTTCTCTATTGTGCGGCAAGCCATTCGTTGTGGCGCGGCGTGAGTGTGATTTCAGTCGCGCTTCGTCGCGCCGTTCTACGTCACCGGCTGCTGAAGCGCCTCGCTATTCCTTCTGCGCGTAGTAGCCCTTGCGCGCCGCCACCCGGTAGTCCTTGTTCTTCACCTTGACGTCGACCTTCCGGTACCCGCCGTCGCGCCTCGGATTGGGGGGCGCGTAGCCAATCGAATACTGGTTCCGCATCTCCTCCTGAATCTCCTGGAAGATCTGTTCAAGCGACCGGCTCCGCCTCACCTCAAACACGCGCCCGCCCGTCTCGCCCGACATCTTCTTTAAATCCCCGTCGCCGCCGCCGAACATGCCGTAACGCGGATCGCTGAAGTAGATCGAGTAAATCAGAACGTCGGCCTTCTGCGCCGCTTCGATCGCTTCGGCAATCTTCACCCGCGAGCCATGGTCCACGCCGTCGCCGATGATCACCAGCACCTTGCGCCCCACTTCGCGTTTCAACTGCTCGGTGGCCGCCAGGTACACCGCGTCGAACATGATCGTGCCGCGCATCGGCCGGTTCGTGGTGCCCGGCGTAAACACCCCATCCACCGGCACGCTCAGCCGCAATCCAGCAAGCCCCTTTTCGAGCAACCGCGGCGAACCCGTCATGTCCTGCAAAAGCTCCGCCTCGGACCCGAAGCTGATCAGAAACGCCTGGTCTTTCTGCTTCAACACGCTCCGGAAAAACGCCGCCGCCGCGCGACGTTCCACCTCAATCAGACTCTCCTGGCTTTTGCTGACATCCACCAGCAGCCCGATTGTTAGCGGCAGGTTGCTCTCGCGCGCGAAATACCGGATCTCCTGCTGCTTGCCGTCTTCAAAGATCGTGAACATCTCCTTGTCCAGATTTTTGATGAATGCGCCTTTCTTGTCGCGCACCGACGCGAGCACACTCACCAGGTCCACGTCCACTTTGATCACGGGATCCTCGCCCGCCGTCGCAGCCGTCGCCTGTTGAGGCTGCTGCTGTTGCGCCGCCAGCATCGCCGTGATTGTCAGGGCCAACCCGATCTGCTTCGTCATCGTCATATCCGGGATTTCCATTTTGGGTTTCCCGGAATCCAACAGTCTACACCCGACGCCTCACTCCCGCGCCGGAGTTGATCAGAATCCCCATTCCGAGGGCGGGCCAGT
>VFZP01000570.1 GCA_016871115.1 Acidobacteriota bacterium | reverse complement strand
GGCAGTCGCTGTACTCCATCTTCCCGGTGCTGCGTGCGGAGCTGGGTTTCACGGAGATGCAACTGGCGCTGACGACGACGGTCTTCGGCTGGGTGTACGGGGTGGCGAACGCGTTCGGCGGGGGGGTGGCGGACCGGGTGTCAAAACAGCGGTTGATCGCCGCGAGCCTGCTGTGCTCGGCCGGGGCGCTGGCGCTGACGGGGTTGGCGTCGACGCCGGAGTGGCTGCTGGCGGGGCGGTCGCTGATGGGCCTGGCGCAATCGTTCTACGTGCCGGCGGCGCTGGCGTTGATTGGCACGATGCACGGACCGGAGACGCGGGCCCGGGCGATTGCGCTGCATTCGACGGGGCAGAGCGTGGGGGTGATGGCGGGCGGATACTACGGCGCGGCGGGGGCGGAGGGCCTGGGGTGGCGGGGGATGCTCTGGGGGCTGGCCGGGGTGACGGCGGCCTACGCGCTGGTGTTGCGTCTGGTGCTGCGCGGCACGGGGCCGGCGGCGGCGACGGCATCAGCAGAAGCCGTGGCCGCGCCGCGCACCGGCTTCGTTCGCATGCTGGCGATTCCGTCCTATGCGCTGATCTGCCTGTGCGCGGTGGCCGTGGGTTCGAACGTGTGGACGCTCTACACGTGGCTGCCCGACATTCTGCACACGCGGTTTCAACTGCCGATGACGCAGGCGGCCGTGGCGGCCACGACGGCGATTGAGGTTCCGATGATCACGGGGATGTTTCTGGGCGCCTGCCTCGGCGACTGGGTGGCGATGCGGTACCGGCGAGGGCGGCTGGCGGTGATGGTGGGCGGGCTGCTGCTGGCGTGCGGGTGTTTCTACGGGATCGGCGCCGGGGAGAGCCTGGGGCAGGTGCAGGCCGCCACGGCGCTCTACGCCATCTTCAAGGGCTTCTACTCGGCCAACTACATTGCGTTTGCTTTCGAAGTGGTGCCGGAGGATTGCCGTGGACTGGCCGTGGGTTCGGTGAACATGATCTCGGCGCTGGGCGGGACGCTGGCGCCGCTGCTGGTCGGTGCGCTGCGGCCGGCCTATGGTACGTTGTTCGTTTTTGGCGCTCTGTCGCTGTTCGGAATGCTGTGCGCGCTGACGCTGGGTGTGGCCGGCAGCCGGGCGGGGCGGAAAGGAGAGTAGATGCTGGTTGGCTACGTGAGCGATGAGCGGTACCTCGCCGTCGGCGATGTGCTGGTGGAGTTTGAACGAGAGGGCGAATCGGTGGCGGTGGTCCGGTCGACGCCGCGAGGGGCGGTCTATGCGGACCTCGAGCCGGGGCCGTATCGCGTGTCGCTGTGCTGCAGCGGCTATGGTGCAAAGAGCGTGGAGATGGTAACCGACGCGGCGCAGCCGTACCAGTTCCGGCTGCTGTCGGACTGTCTGCTGGGCTATGTGTGGCCGAAGTGGGTACGGAGCGGGGAGCGGAGCGAGTTCCGGGTGCATGCGGTGGAGCCATACCATCTGAGCGTTTGGCGGTACGGCTACCGCAAGGAGCACGTGCGCGATATCGGCTGGTTTGACGAGCACGGCCCGCGGGCGACGATGCAGGTGACGCCGGACGGTGACTACGCGCAGACCGGCGTCGAGTGGAACAAACGCGGCTACGACAATCCGCACCATACGCAGTTTGTCACCGGCCCCGAGCGAAGCGGCTTGTACTATCTGCACGCCAAGGGCGAGTCCGGGGCGTTCTTCTCGTTCCCGTGGATTGTTGCCCCGGCGGCGCCGCGGGCGAAGATCGCGGTGATCTGCTCGAACATCAACTGGAACGCGTATAACAATTTCGGCGGACGCAGCAACTACATTCATCCCGAAGGCCTGCCGGCGGCGCCTCCGCTGAACGCGCGGCTTGATCTCGAACGCTATCAGAAGACCGGTTTTTCGGGCTTCCGCTACCCGAACGACCACTATCCGCCGATCTCGTTTGAGCGGCCGGAGATCGGCTGCCACGTGCCGGAACAGACGCAGGTGACCGACCCGATCGCCGGACGGCAGGCGAGCCATCTGGCCCCGGCCGAATGGCGCACGCTGGGCTGGCTGGAGCGCGAAGGGTTCGAGTACGACCTCTATGCCGAATCGCACCTGCACTTTGGACAGCTTGATCTCGACCGCTATCGGGTATTGATTGCGAGCGTGCATCCGGAGTATGTGACGGTGCCGATGTTTGACCGGATCAAATCCTGGGTGCATGAGCGGGGCGGCCGATTTCTGTACCTTGGGGCCAACGGCTATTCGTGCGAGGTGGAGTTCCTCGACGCGGGCACCATGCGCTGCAAGACGCAGATGATGAAGGAGGACGAAACGGGCTATCTCGTCGACCCGACCGATCCCGCCTGCTATGAAAGCCGCATGCAGATGGTGCACGAGCCGGATGGCTCGCTGCTGGGGGTGACCTGTTCGGCATTGGGGTTGATGACCGGCGCGCCGTACCGGGTGATCAAGCCGGACCACTGGGTCTTCGCCGGAACGGGCCTGCGGGAGGGCGATCTGTTCGGGGCGGCGAGCTTGCAGGAGCGCTGCCCGGGCGGAGCGTCGGGGCACGAGATGGACCGGATCAGCCGCTATGCCCCGCCGGGAACGGAGTTGCTGGCCAAGGGGCTGAACCCGGAGAACGGCGGGGCGGAGATGGCGTGTTATGAAACGCCTTCGGGCGGGGCGGTGTTTGCCGCCAGTTCGATTACCTGGCCCGCGGCGCTGCTCGTCGACCCGCACGTTTCGCGGATCACCGCGAATGTCTTGAGCCGCTATCTGGGAGAGTAGCGTTCGGCTAGCAGTCCGTGGTTAAAGTCGGCCCCCCTGCTGAAATCATTTGATGCTGAAAATGTTTCCTCGTAAAATTGGGTATGGCGCTGGGAACACGCAAGCAAAGGGTCCGTCAGGAGACATTGTGGATCGCC
>VFZP01000569.1 GCA_016871115.1 Acidobacteriota bacterium | reverse complement strand
TTTTCTGGGCCGCGCAAGTGGAATCGAACTGGGACATCTACGCGCGGCGCTGGAACGGCACGGCGTGGTCAAACATAGAACGGCTCAGTGACGACGCGCAACCCGACACGTATCCCGCGGCCGTGTCCGATTCAAACGGCAATGCCTGGGTCGCCTGGCAAGGCTTCCGCAACGGCAAATCCGATATCTTCGCGCGGCGCTACGACGGCGCTGCGTGGTCCGCCGCCGAACGTGTGTCGGACTCGCCGGCTAACGACTGGCAGCCCGCGCTGGCCGCCGATAAACTCGGCCGCGTGTACGTGGCGTGGGACAGCTACGACAGGGGCAACTACGACGTCATGCTGCGGCGCTTCGCCGGCGGGCAATGGAGCGCGCCGATGGCCGCCGCTGCGACGCAGAAATTTGAAGCGTACCCAACGCTGGCCTGCGACGACGAGAACCGCCTGTGGGTGGCCTGGAATGAGGCGGCCTACGAGTGGGGCAAAGATACTGGGTTCCTGGTGAAAATCGGCGGTACGCCGCTGTACTCAGACCGTTGGGTGAACACGGCGGTGCTGGACGGAGACACCTGGAAGGAGCCGGCGCGTGCGTTCACTGCATCGCTCCCGGACGGGCTGCGCGATCACAACGATCTGCCGGCGCTCACCCCCGACGGCGCGGGCCGCATGTGGCTCTTCTTCCGCCATCGCACGCTGCGCATCAAGAACACGCCGCCGGATACGCCCGCGCACCGCGCCGCTTGGGAGATCTATGGATCGGCCTACGATGGCCAGCGCTGGTCCGCGCCCGTGGCGCTGCCGTTTTCGGCGGGCCGACAGGACATGCGCACCTCGTTCACCGGAAGCGGCGCGCCGGGGGCGATTTACGCCGCTTATCCTTCGGACCGCCGCGACTTTGAAGAGTTCCTTTACAAGAAAGTGCAGGTGAACATCACGCACATTTCTTTGCCCGGCCGCGCCGGCAATGCGATGCAATTGCAGCCGCGCGCCGACACGATGGTGAAAGCGCCGGTGGTCCACGAGAACGAGTCCGCCGACCTCGCGCGCATCCGTGCCGAAGCCTGGACGCTGAACGGCAAGACGTACAAGATCTACCGCGGCGACACCCATCGCCACACGGAGTTCTCGATGGACGGCAACACCGACGGTTCGCTCATGGACGCCTATCGTTATGCGATCGATGCCGCTTCGCTCGACTTTCTACTGGTGAGCGAGCACAACGGCGCGGGCGGTCCCGACGAAGAGTACATCAACTTCACGCTGCAGCAAATGGTGGATCTGTTCACGGTGCCTGGCACCTTCGTGCCCGTTTACGGCTATGAGCGCAGCGTGGTTTATCCGAACGGCCATCGCAACATTCTGTTTGCCAAACGCGGCAACCCTACGCTGCCGATTCTGGTGGACGAGCAGAAAGGGCGCGCGGGCGCCGCCAAATTGTACGAGTATCTGCGGCGCACGGGCGGCATCGCCATCTCGCACACGTCGGCTTCGAGCATGGGCACGGATTGGCGCGACAACGATCCCGAAGTGGAGCCGCTGGTTGAGATCTATCAGGGTGACCGTGTGTCGAACGAATACGAGGGAGCGCCGAAGGCCGCCTACACCGGCAATCTTGCCTCGGCCCCCGGCGGCTTTCGTCCGGCGGGCTATGTGTGGAATGCGTGGGCGAAGGGCTACAAGCTGGGTGTGCAGTCCGCGTCCGATCACCTGTCGACGCATATCTCTTACGCCTGCACCATCGCCACCGAGCTCACGCGGCAAGGCTTGATCGACGCGATGAAGGCGCGCCACTCCTACGGCGCCACCGACAACATTGTGCTGGACTATCGCGCCGAAGCCGCGGGCAAGCAATACCTGCAAGGCGAGACGCTCAAGAGCACCGCGTCGCCGGTGCTGGTGATCGCGGCCAAGGGCACACGCCCGATCCGCCAGATCGACATCATCCGCGACAACAAGCTGATCCATTCGCGCACGCCGATGGAACGTGAAGTGAGCTTCCGCTACAAAGACACCGCGACCGTGGCGAAGGAGTCGTATTTCTACGTGCGCGTGATTCAGGTGGACGACCAGATTGCCTGGTCGTCACCGGTGTGGGTCACCAAGCCCTGACTACTTTACCGCCACCACGAGTTGCTGCGGCGATTGCGGCACGTCGAATTTTTCGATGCTGCCGAAGCCGGCGTCGCTGAGCATCTGGCGGTACTCGGCCAGCGTGAACGCGTCGCCCGCCGGCGTATTGGCCAGCATCATCATGGAGAAGCTGGCCGGGGCGGGCGGGGAGATGCGGTCTTCGTCCGGCACCATTTCGAGCGTCAGCATCATGCCGCCTTTGGCGAGCGCCGCGTGGAAGCGCCGCATCAGTGTCACACATGTGGGCATGTCGAAATGGTGGTAGAGATTGGTGACGAGAATCACGTCGTAGCCTGACCCCAGATCCACGGTGCAGGCGCTGCCGGGCAGGAAATCATACTGCGAGGCCAGCCCTGCGGCGTTGACCTTGGCACGTGTCATTTCGAGGACGCTGGGAAAGTCCTGCGCCACGATCTTCGTTGCGGCGCTGCAGCGCGCAAACGCGAGGCCGAAAAATCTATGGCTAGCGGCCACGTCCAGCACTTTGGCGGGCGCGCCGTTGCGGCTCGCCACTTCCGCCATGAACTCAGCGGCGGCTCCCATCATCGGATGCATGGACTGTGCGAACGTCACCCACTCGGTGACCTCGTCACCGGCTAGCCTGACTTTCGCAGTTGGCGGGGTTGGCAGGAGGTAAGTCATTCAGAATCAGCAGACGGGTTTTCAAAGGTCTCCACCACAAAAGCTGGAGCTGGGCGAGGAGATTCAGGCGGCGTGGAGTTTGGCCAGGCGTTCGTAACGAAAGTGATCGCGGATGCGAGAGCGGAAATACCGGCCCTTGGACTCGGCA
>VFZP01000568.1 GCA_016871115.1 Acidobacteriota bacterium | reverse complement strand
GACGCACAACACCACAATCTCCGCGTCGAAATGGCGGCCAGCGAACAGCTCTTCAACCGGAACGAAGGAGGGCATTGCGACAGTTTCTCTCATCTTGGCCGGTTTGCACCAGAGCCCGTGCACGGATCTGCCCGCCGCCTATCGATGGCTCTACGGTGAGTAGTTGCCGAAGTGCGGCCGCGAAGCCGCCGATGCGCCACCGCTGGAAGAGTATCTCAATACGCCGCGCGATGTCGGGCCTACGGAATTACTCACGGACATCTGCGTGCCGCTGCGCTGAGCACCTATACTCGGCAAATATGATCCGGATGCGCTGGGCCGCGCTGCTGCCGCTCCTGCTGCTGTCCGGTTGCGTCCGCCGCGAAGGGCGCAATGCCGACTGCCAGTGGCCGCGCGCGGAGAAGGGAACCGTCCGAGGCGACCTGCTTGCGGACCTGGAACTCGCCGAGGAACTGGCTATCCGCTACATGGACGCGCATCAGGGCCCGCGTGACCAGCAGGCCACCGCGCAAGCGAAGAATTCATGCCTCGGTGTACTGCTTGAGCAACTCAGCAAGGAGCACGGCATGACTGCTCAACAGGCCTTCCCGCACTTCGGCTACCGGCGCACCGCGGCGGACGTTGCGATTGCCTTGCCGCTTCTCGTTCTACTCGCCCTCGGCGCGGACGCCGCTGTCCGCCGGCTGCTGCTGCGCTATCCGCTCCGGGATGGTTGGCTGCCCGCGATCGTCATGCTGAGCTTGGCCGCGCTGGCCTTTGGTGGCGTTAGTCTGCTGCTGGGCCAACAGTGGGCAACGCTCGCCGAGTCCGTCCGCATCGGCACAACGCACTTGAGCATTCGCGGCTCGCGGTTGCCGATTCACCGTTATCCCCTGCTTGCGTTCGCAACGGCGATGGTCCTGTTCCTCGCCGCCGCCGTCCGGCGATATCGGACGAGCCATCGAGCGGAGGCTGCCGGCTGATGCCGGAGCCTATTTCACCGCGACCACGGACACTTCTTCCAGCTTTGGGAACGTGCCATTCGCGTTGCGTTTGCGCTCCACCAGCGGGAGTGGCGAAACCGTAGTGCGCGTGGGCGGCATCGCCGAGAAGTACTTGGCGTAGACGGCGTTCATCTTCGAGAACTCGTCGAGGTTGTCCACGTACACGTTGCTCGCCACGACGTTCGAAAAGTCCAGGCCCGCTTCTTCCAGGCCATCGAGCAGGTTGCGCATCGACTGGCGAACCTGATCCTCCACGTTGTCCGCCCAGATCCCGGAGTTCGGGCCGGGGATGAAGCCGGACTTCGCCGAGCAGTACAACGTGTCTTCGGCGCACACGCAGGGGCTGGCCGTAGGACTGGGCGGCATGTTCTTCGGGCGCACGGCTTTGCGCTTGGACAGATCCTTGATCGCCACGCCAGTGAATTCAATCGTGCCTTGATGCGGCAGGAACGCCACTTGGATCGTCGCACGCGCGGGCGTATTGCCGTGTTCGAAGTGCTTGGCGTAGATCTCGTTCATTACGCCCATCGGAACGGCGCCGGTGAGGTACGGGTTGATGAAAACCACGTGGCGGAAATCCATGCCGGCGGCGTTGAGCACGGCCTTCATGCGATCCAGCGCCAGTTGCACCTGCGCAGCGGGCGACTCGGGAATCTTGCCGGTGACGGGGTCGCGGCCAAGAAGGCTCGAAATGTAGAGGCGATCACCGACCATCATTCCGGGCGACAGATTCATCTTCGGCCAGCCTGCCGGGATGATCGGCTTCTTCTTGCTGAGGTCTGTTGTGGCCACGGCGCTCACTTCAACGGTCGTCTCCGTGGGCATGCGGTGCACGCCCAGCGTGGCGCGCGCCGGAGGATTCTTCTTAAAGTACTCGGGCCACACTTTGTTCAGCACTTCGTAGCTGACCGACGAGTGCAGGTACACCTGCGTGTAGACGACATGCTCCATCGTCAACCCCGCGGCCTCGACAATCGCTTTCACGTTTTCCAGACACTGCCGCACGCGGCCCTCGGGCGTTTCGGCGAACTTGCCATCGGGGGACCGCGCCCCCTGCCCGGACACGTACAAGTAGTTGCCGGCAAGAATGCCGGGGGTGTACGGTCCTACAGGCTTCGGGCCGTTCGATGGAACCACAGCCTTCTTTTCAGCGGCAGAGGCGGCGAGCGCACAGAGCGCGGCCAGTGCAAGGAGTTGCTTCATACAAAAGTGAGCATACTACGCCGGAGGCTGGCGGCGCACGCGAAACTCCTCCACGGCAAAGAAAATCAGATAGGCCACGCCGACGAACATCGGTACTAGTCCCATCATGCGCGCATCGCGCGGGTCCGGCCGCGCGCGGTGGTTGCGGTCGATCTCCTTCTCCATCGCCTCAATCTGCGCGGGCGTGGCGCCCAGTTCAGTGAGGTGCCGGCCGCGACGCAGCTTCTGCTCCAAGTTCCATTGCGGCTCATCGTCATGATTGGCCATCAGAGGCGCGACCAATAACAGCGCCACCATGAGTCCAGCCCCGCCGAAAAGCCACAATAGCCCGCGCAGCAGATATAAGCGGTGGCTGAACGCGGGCATGGCGTTCAGCATGATGGGCTTGATGTCCACACCTTTTTCAATTGCCATCAGGCGCTCGCGATGCAGCGCGCGGGCCTGGAGATGGCGCAGCAGAAGCAGTGCGAGGGCGAAAACGAAGATCAACACGATCACAGGGCCGATGTTATTCATAATGTGCTTGGGATGTCCTCGCTCGTTGAGACTGCCAGCGTCCGCGCAAAGTTTCACGCCACGCACTGAAACATTGCGGCCACCCGGCTAGTCTAAACGGCTCTGGTGCAAACCGGCCAAGATGAGAGAAACTGTCGCAATGCCCTCCTTCGTTCCGGTTGAAGAGCTGTTCGCTGGCCGCCATTTCGACGCGGAGATTGTGGTGTTGTGCGTCCGCTG
>VFZP01000567.1 GCA_016871115.1 Acidobacteriota bacterium | reverse complement strand
CAATTGGGAAGGACGCAGCCCACGCTGATACGGCGCGTTTTCCCAACCGATCCAGGGTAACCAGGTGTCTCCCAGCCAGGTCTCGAAAGTGTAAGAGCGTTCGACGCCGTCGGCGGTCATGGCCCACTCGGCGACCAGGCGCTCATTGGGATTGCCGTCATTCATGCCGCCGGTGCGAGCATCGGAAATATGCAAGCCCAGTAGCGGAGGGTCCTCCTGCCGACTCTTGATGAGATCGCCCCACGGATGCTGCTGATTGTGGGCCGAGGCTTCGATGGTAATGCGATATCTGCCCCGCACGCCCACTCCTGCGCGAGCCAGTTCCTCGGAAGATACGCGTCCCAAACCGCCCGCTGCCGCACCTGGCTCTCGGTAGCGCTCGTAGATGCCGTCGAAGCTTGGATTCACCTCGCGAGACCAGCGTTCGAAACTGCCGCCGGGACTGTCCTTGCGAATCGGGCCTGCGAAGCGGCGCGTTTCCAGCTTGGGTTTCTCGTGTGAATAGGTTGCAAGATTCAGACTGTACTCGGCCGCGTTGATCAGTTGGGTCAATAGAAAATCGGACATCACCAGTTTACCGCCGATATTGTCGAAGCCCTCATCCAATTGGTCGGCAGGGAATTCGCGGGTGGGATCGTTGCTGCTCCACTGTGCGACACCGTTGCCGTTGCGATCCTCGAGCTTCGGAACCATGTCCGCGCGGAAGTCGTTGTGATCCTCCAGAAAGAGCAAGTCCCGCAGCGTGCTGCGCACTTCAAAGCGATTCAGGCGACGAGCAACCGTCTTACCACCGACGCTTTTGAGTTTCGCGTAAGCTTGCCGCAACTCCGTGCTAAGCGTCTCAACGATGGCCGCGATTTCCTCAGCCTTGGGCTGCGGCTTGCTCTCGGGCGGCATCGAACCGAGATTCAACTCGTCCAGAATCGCCTGCCACGTTGCCAGTGTTTCCTGTTGCGCGAGCGACGTGCCCAACGTATCGAACCGCAGATCGTTTTTCTGTTTCTCAGGGCCGTGGCATTCGTAGCAATGCTGTTTCAGGAACGGACGTGCCTTTTCCAGCGGTGACTCATCCGCGAATACAAGGCTCGTCGTCAGGCTGGCAATGAGAGCCAATACGAAGGCGAATCGCAGCATGGCTCAACTCCACTTCAATCCGGTGAGAGTTCCGGTGCTGGTCCCGAAACGGTCGATCTCCAAGCCGTGATTCTGCAAGATGGAGAGCAGAAGATTGGCCGCGGGAACGCGCTGGCCGTTCCCTTCCGGATAGACTTGATGCTCGCCGAGCTGGAAACCGCCTCCAGCCAGGACGAGCGGCAGATTGCGCGTGGAATGTTCGCCGGTGGCCATGCCGCAACCAAACAGTATGGCGGTATGGTCAAACAAGGTGCCGCCATTGAGCGGATCGGGTTGTGTCTTGAGCAGGTCGATGAGGTGCGCCATCTGCGCGATCTGGTTGCGTTCGATCAGCTTGAGGGCGTTCACTTCCTTTTCGCGTTGACCGTGGTGGGAGAAGCCGTGGTAGCCGCCAGAGAGTCCCAGATCGCCATTGGCAAACCCGGAGGTCACCGTGACAGCGCGG
Source organism: Acidobacteriota bacterium (assembly GCA_016871115.1). Classification (GTDB taxonomy): domain Bacteria; phylum Acidobacteriota; class Terriglobia; order Bryobacterales; family Bryobacteraceae; genus VFZP01. The sequence continues at coordinate 1,349 of VFZP01000567.1, read as the reverse complement.
GTTGAATCGGTCTGAATCGCCAACGAAATGAGTTCCATCATCACGGCGAGATCGGGAACGGTTTTGCCTGTCTGCGGCGGTTCCTTCATGGCGGGTTGTGGCTTGGGCTGATCGAGCCATGGTTTGCGTTGCTCGATTTTCTGTTCCAGCGAACGAACCGCTTCCAGGTACTCCGCGAACTTCTGCTGATCTTGTCGCCCCAGATTGTTATGGACCGACTTGGCCTCCTCCATGACCACATCCAAAATGCTGTTGTGGCGTTTTAACTTTTCAGCAGCAGTGGCTTTCACGGCCTTATCATCCTCGGTGAAGAGCACGCGGAAGGTTCGCTGCAAATCAATGGCCGGAACCTGCACTCCGGTGCGCGTGAAGCTGATCAGGTTCGCATCGTTCACTTGCAAAGTCAGCGATGGAAACCGTGTTTTCGCGCCGACAAACTCAGCCACCTTTTGATCGACGCTGATGTTCCCTTCGGGAAAGTGCGCCGCATGCGACGGCCGCACTCCGCTGAGCAGCACCGGCACACCCTGATGGCCACCGGTATTGCCATGATCGAGATGTGAGAAAACCGTGAAATCTTTTCGATGTTTCTCCAGTGGCTGAAGAGTTTCAGGCATGTCGTATTCGGTGCCAGCCTGATCCTTGTGAGGAAAAAAGGCTTCCTGATAGACACCATAGTTATTGGAGAGACAGACAAACCGCTTGATCGGCTTGACCGAAGCCGTGGCAGCACGGCCACGTGGCAGCATCGCATCGAGCATCGGCAGCGCAATAGCAACGCCGGCACCTCGTAAGAAAGTACGACGGGGGATCGTGGTAAACATGGTTGTGTCCTCGTCGCTATTGCCTCGGCGGGAAAGAGACGCAACTCCGTAGCGGAATTCTTGCGACTGCAGCTACGCGATGAGTGATTGTCTTTCCTAACGCAACAACTTTACCGTTCGCGATTGTCAGCTTCGAGCAACCGCATTGCGTCGAGTCGTTTTTGCAATTCTTCGACGCCCTTCTTCGCCCGCTCGGTACGGCAGGGCGTGGGCACTGCGGCAAGCAACAGGAAGAAAAGCGGAGAGAATCGCATGATGGTTTCTAGGCAGGATTGCGTCGAATTGTGCGCTGCTCAACCGCGAGTGGAAGCGACCTCACGCCATGATCTCCGCCAGCGGGCCGGCGGTGTCGATGTCCTTGAGCCCGGGATCGGCATCGCCGAACTTCTCGCGTTTGTCGCCGACGGCGCGCAGCAGGGAGAGATAGAAGTTGCCCAACGTGCGATGGCCTTTGGCGCCGTAGTTGGGGAACTGCAGGTAGCGCCCGGCTGTCTTGAGCTTTCCGCCCAGATTGCCGACGAGAAC
>VFZP01000566.1 GCA_016871115.1 Acidobacteriota bacterium | reverse complement strand
GCCCAATATTGACGTGCGTATGCTGCTGACGCATTTCTCCGGTCTTCGCCCGGACGTCGATCTGAAGCCCGCCTGGAGCGGCTACGACATCGGTATCAAGCTCGCGTTGATCGACAAACCGCAGCACGCGCCTGGCGAGCGCTTCGTCTACAGCGATATCAACTTCATCCTGCTCGGCGAAATCGTGCGTAAGCTGAGCGGCATGGGTCTTGAAGCTTATGTGGAGCAGCATGTTTTTGGCCCGCTCGGCATGAAAGACACCCGCTTCCAGCCGCCCGCCGCCTGGCGCGCGCGCATCGCGCCCACTGAGCAGGAACCCGGCATGACGGCGCCACTCCGCGGTGTGGTGCATGATCCCACCACGCGTTTCATGGGCGGCGTCGCCGGACACGCAGGCGCCTTCTCCACCGCCGCCGATCTCGGCCGCTTCGCCGAACTGATGCTGCGCGGCGGCACCACGCCAAACGGCCGCCGCATCTTCCAAACCGCCACCATCCGCAAGTTCACTGAACCCAACACACCGCTGGACCAGCCCACCCTGCGCGCGCTTGGCTGGGATATGGACTCGCGCTTCTCCGGCAACCGCGGTGAACTCTTCCCGCTCGGATCCTACGGCCACACCGGCTTCACCGGCACCTCGTTGTGGATCGACCCCAGCAGCCAGACATACGTCGTACTGCTCGCCAATAGCGTCCACCCCAAGCGCCGCCCGCCCATCACATCACTGCGCGGACGAGTAGCCACCATCGCTGCGGCGCACGCAGGTATCACGCGCCCCGGCGTCCTGTTCAACACCTACAACGACACTACCGCCGGCATCCGCCGCGTGGCCGCGCGCAACGGCGATACACTCACGGGCATCGACGTGCTGACCGCCGAAGGCTTCGCCCGGCTCAAAGGCAAACGCGTCGGTCTCGTCACCAATCACACGGGGATCGACCGGCACGGCCGCCGCAATCTCGACGCCATGATGGCGGCGAAGGTGAACGTCGCGCTGGTTATGGCGCCGGAACATGGTATTAGCGGTACGGAGGATCGCGAAGATATTGAAGACTCGAAAGACAAAGCCACGGGCGTGCCGGTCGTCAGCCTCTACAACGGCCCGAACCGCGCTCCATCAGACGCCATGCTGAGCAAGGTGGACGTGGTGGTCTTCGACATTCAGGACATCGGTGCGCGCTTTTACACCTACATGTGCTCGATGCTTAACACCATGGAAGCCGCTGCCAAGGGCGGCAAACCCGTGATGGTGCTCGATCGTCCGAACCCCATCACGGGCGCGCATGTGGACGGCCCAGTGCTCGAAGCGCCGCTCGCAAGCTTCGTCGGCTGCTACACGCTGCCCCTGCGCCACGGCATGACCGTGGGTGAAATCGCGCTCATGGCCGTCGCCGAGCGCAAGATCGCCGTGAAACTGGAGGTGGTGACGATGAAGGGCTGGGAGCGTGGCGACTGGTTCGATTCAACGGGCCTCCCCTGGATCAACCCCTCACCCAACATCCGCAGTCTCACCGGCGCGATTCTGTTTCCCGCCACCGCGCCACTGGAGTACTCGAACAACTATTCGGTGGGTCGCGGCACCGACGCGCCATTTGAACAGGTAGGCGCGCCGTGGATCAAGGGGCGGGAACTCGCCGCCTTTCTCAACGCCCGCGCGATTCCTGGCGTGCGCGCCTATTCAGTGAAGTTCAAGCCCACGACGGCGAAACTCGCCGGACAACTCGTCGAAGGCGTCCGCTTCCAGCTAACGGATCGAGACCGGTATTCGCCCAGCGTGTTGAGCAACGAACTGATGGCCGCGCTCATGAAGTTGTTCCCGGGCAACCTGGACCTCGAAACTAACGTGAATCTCCTCGGCAGCCGCCGTTTGATCGACTCGCTCAAGGCCGGCAAAGACGGACGAGAACTCGAAGCCGAGGCGGAGGGGGAAGTGCGCGCGTTCCTTGAGCGCCGCGCGAAGTACTTACTGTACTGACGGCATACCATGGAGGTTTGCACATGCGAATCCTCGACGTCGGCTGCGGCATCAAGAAATTTCCCGGGTCGATCGGTATCGACAACAACCCCCGTGCGGCGGCCGACGTCCTCGTCGACCTCGATCACACGCCCTACCCGTTCGGCGATTCCACGTTCGATCAGATCCGGCTCATCCACGTCATCGAGCATGTAGCCAGCGTCATCAAAACGATGGACGAACTCGCGCGCCTCACCCGCCCGGGCGGCCGCATCATCCTCGCTACGCCCCACTACACCGACTTCTCGTCATTCTGCGACCCCACGCATCACTGGCACCTCAACACCTACTCCTTCCGCTATTTCGGTGAGGACAACGCTGGTTTCGGCTATTATTCCCCCACACAATTGCGTGAGATTTCTTGTCGCGTAAAGCTACTAGCACTATGGAGGTACTGTGGCTTTGAACTGCTGGTGAATCGCTGGCCGCGCTTTCGCAAATTCTGGGAGCACTACCTGTGCTTCGTGGTGCGCGGCAAAGTGATGGAGTTCGAGTTCGAGGTCCTGAAAAACTAGCGTTACTGTCAGTTCTGTTTCGTCAGGCAGACCGGTGGCGGAGCCGCACGCGCCGCAAATCGGCCGATCCGGCGCACGCTCTTGGACGCGACGGTGAGGATGCCGCCCATCGTTTTCTGCAGGCAGCGGGCCTGGTCATCGTGGCACGCAACTATTCGACGCCGGGCGGTACCGCCGAGGTGGACCTGGTGGCGCGCGAGGCCGAGACCCTGGTCTTTGTGGAAGTGAAGACACGCGCGACCGGCGAATTCGGCGCGCCGGACCGCGCGATTGATTCAGAGAAGCGCTCCAAGATCCGCCGCGCCGCGCGCCAGTATACGCGCCGCGCCGGGCACGATCCCGCGCTCATCCGCTTTGACACGGTTTCCATTGTGATGACGCCCGAACGGCGGCTGGAGCATGTA
>VFZP01000565.1 GCA_016871115.1 Acidobacteriota bacterium | reverse complement strand
ACACGCCGAACACGCCACGCTCAACGGCGCACTGGGTGTACTGGCCATGCGCCGCGGCCAATGGGAAGAAGCCGAGAAGCTGACGCGTCTCGCGGTGGAAGGGCTTGAATGCACACTGGGACCGGACCACGCCGAAACCGCCAAGGCCACTGAGCGTCTGGCGCAAATTGTGAAGAAGCGGGGCCGCAAAGACGAGGCCCGGACGCTGTCGGCCAGAGCGCGCGAAGCGTTGCGGCGCCTCGCCGCCGGGTCTGCCGTGGTGTCGGCCTGGAGCGCCGCCACAGTCAAATGATGTTATCCTGATGTCCGAATCGTGTTCAGTAGGCACCATCGCAAGGCCAAGCTACTTTTTGCGCTGGCCGACGTAGTTTTGGTCGCTTTGGCGTTTGCGGTTGCTTATCAGCTCCGCTACTGGCTGCCGCTAGAGCGCAATTTCTACTTACTGGCTCCGATAAAGGGTCTGCTCCTCGGCGCCTGTGCGCTGCTGTGGCCGGCAATCGGCTACTGGCTGCAGGTGTATGAGCGGCTCGACTCGGCGCACACTGCCAAAATCCTGCGCGACAGCTTCCGCCAGAGCTTTTATGGCGTAGTGGGCGTGGTGTTGATTGAGTTCCTTTTCCGGTTGGACCTCAGCCGGGTCTTTATCGGCCTGCTGGCCGTACTGAGTTGGATGCTGTTGTGCCTATTCCGCCTCAACGCTGGGCATCTGGTGGGTTGGATCCGCCGCAAATACGGCGTGGAGCACTTCGTGCTGCTGGTGGGCACGGGCGAACGCGCCCAGCACCTGGGTCGCGCTCTGGAACGTTCGGCGGACTACGGCTTCCGGCTGATTGGCTATCTCGCCGCGTACGACACCGCCTCGCCGGAACGCCTCGGTACATACCCGGTTTTTCCGCCCGGCCGTTTGCCCAGTCTCCTTGAGCGCCACGTGGTGGACGAAGTGATCTTCGCCGTGGAACAGGACCGCCTGGCATCGCTGGAAGAAATGATGCTCCTGTGCGATGAAGACGGCGTGCGCACGCGCGTGGCGGTCGACTTTTTCCCGCACGTCAACAGCGAGATCTACCTCGACCGCCTGGACACCACCCCGCTGCTTACCTTTGCCGCCGCGCCGCACGATGAGATTCGTCTGTTGGCCAAGCGCGTGATGGACGTTATGCTGGCCGCCGCCGCGCTGCTTTTGCTGGCGCCGGCACTGGCGGCGGTGGCCCTGCTGATCCGCGTCAACTCGCCCGGGCCCGCCATCTTCCGTCAGGTGCGCTGCGGGCTCAACGGACGCCGCTTCACGTTCTACAAGTTCCGCTCCATGGTCGCCAACGCCGAAGAGCTCAAGCGCGCCGTGGCGCACCTGAATGAGAAAGACATCGCCTTCAAGATTGCCAACGATCCGCGCCTCACCGGCCTCGGCCGCTACCTGCGGCGTTTCTCCATCGACGAGTTGCCGCAGCTCTGGAACGTGCTGCGCGGCGATATGTCGCTCGTCGGTCCGCGGCCTGCCGTGCCTGAGGAAGTAGAGCGCTACCAGCGGTGGCAGCGCCGGCGGTTGCGCATGCGCCCGGGTCTCACATGCCTGTGGGTGATCGAAGGACGCGACCGTCTGGACTTTGAGACCTGGATGCGCAAGGACATGGAATACATTGATAACTGGTCCTTGGCGCTCGACTGGAAAATCATGCTGCGGACCATCCCGCGCGTATTGTCGGGGCGAGGAGCAAACTAGTTATATGGAACTGATTCCCACGCAGGCCGAAGTGGTAGCGCTGCTGCGCGAAACCGGCGCGCTACGCACCGGCTTCTTCGAGTATGATAACGGGCTTTATTCTAACGAACATCTGCAGATGGCGCTGGCCTTCCGAAACTACCAGCACATGAAGACGCTGAGCGTGGCCTTGAGCCGGCTGGTGCGCACCAATACCGAGATTCGCGCCGCCATCCCGAAACTCTCCATCGTGGCCCCGGCCACCGGCGGCCTGCCCGTTGCCTTCGGCGTCTGCGAAGCGCTCCGGGCTCGCCGCGTGTATTGGGCCGAGCGCGAGAATACCCATGAGCCGCTGCGCTTCCGCCAGTTTCTCGATCAGGATCCGGGTGAGAAGGTGCTGCTGGTGGACGACATTCTCCGCAGCGGCAAGAAGCTCAGCGAACTGCGGGCTTTGTGCGAAGCCAACGGCGCCGAGGTGGTGGGCTTGGCCACGATGGTCTATCAGCCGAACCCGAATTGGATCGAGTTCAAGGACCTGCCGTTCTTTTATCTCGCTAAGCTGAACTCCACCTTCAAGACGGCCGAGGACACCTGGAGCGGTATGCAGCCCGGCCGTGAGCCGGTCCGGATCTGGGTTTAGCCGCCGTGCGAGGTCTGCTGTCGATTGCTGCCGCCGCCGTCGTCTGCGCGCTGAACGCCGCGCCGAAGCCTGGGTTCCGCGCCGGCTCCGCGGTGGCCGACATCACGCCCGCGGGCTCCATCTGGATGTCCGGGTTTGCAGCGCGTAAGGCTCCCAGCAACGGTGTCGCTGAACCGCTTCACGCCAAGGCGCTGGCGATTGAAGACCGCAAGGGTAGCCGCGTGGTGATCCTTACCACCGACCTCATCGGGCTGCCGCGCGAAATCACCGACCACGTGGCCGCGCGCTTGGGGCACGACCACGATCTGCGCCGCAGCCAGGTGCTGTTCAACTCCTCGCACACGCACGCCGGCCCGGTGGTGTGGCCCAATCTCCGGCCCATGTTCGCCTTCGACGCGGCGCAGCAAAAAACCGCCGAAGGGTACGCTCGCCGGCTCACTGACGAGTTGTACCGGGTGGCCATCGCCGCGTTGTCGAAGATGGAACCGGCCACCCTGCTCTATTCCGAAGGCGCCGCCGGATTTGCCATCAACCGCCGCGAGTTTCGCAAAGAGAAGGTGGTGTTCGGTACGAATCCCGAAGGCGCGCTCGATCACACCGTGCCGGTGATCGATGTCCGCTCAGCCAACGGCAAGCGCCTC
>VFZP01000564.1 GCA_016871115.1 Acidobacteriota bacterium | reverse complement strand
CGATATCGGCGGCCAGTCCCGCAATTTCGACTTCACGCGGCTGGAACTCTACCCTGCTGTGTTGACGAAGGGGCCGCTCAATGATCCCAGCAAAAAGCTGTTCGCGCCGCGGATCGGCTTTGCCTGGCGTCCGTTTGGCGGCAACAGCACGGTGATCCGCGCCGGCTACGGCGTTTTTTTCAATGTGAACATGATGAACATGTTCGTCCCGGCGTTGGCGGCGAATCCGCCGAACAACCAGAACATCAACGAACTCAATGCGGCCGGTGTGGTGCGGATCAGGATGCGCAATGCCGATCAGGCAGCGGCTCTGAACATCAATTCCGAGATCAACTCCGCCGATCCAAAGCGCGGCGTGGGTGACGTGCAGCAATGGAACTTTAACATCCAGCGCATGCTGCCGAAGACAATCTTGATGGAAGTTGGCTACATGGGGTCGAAGTCGGCGCATTTCGATTCTCCGCGCACGGTGAATCCCTTCGTGCCGGGTACCACGCGCCGCATCTACGCCAATTGGGGCCCGATTGAAAACATCTCGCTCGATGCCTCGGGTAGTTATCACGGGCTGCTAGTGAAGGCCGAAAAGCGCATGGCGCAGGGAATCACATTCCTACAGACCTACACCTGGTCGAAAACAATGTTCGATTCGTTTGCCTGTTGCGGTGCGCAACGCCACAACAATCCCCACGCGTGGAAGCTTGAGAAAGGGCTGGCCGAAACCGACCAGCGCCATCGCGGCACCACCGCCTTCCTCTGGGAACTGCCGTTTGCGCGCGGCAAGCGCGACACGCGCGGGCAGATCCTGGGAGGCTGGCAGATCAACGGATCGATGTCCCTGGAGACTGGCTTGCCCATTCATCCCACGCAAAGCGTGGCTCCTGTCGACGACGGCTGCCCGCGCTGCACGCGCCGTCCGGACCGGCTCGCCGACGGGAGATTGGATAGCAGCCAGCGCACGCTGCAACGCTGGTTCGATACGTCCGCATTTCTGCTGGCGCGCGGCCGGTACGGCAACAGTGGACGCAACATTCTTACCGCACCCGGACTGGCAAGTCTCGATCTGGCGGTGTTCAAGAATTTCCCCATCGGCGAGAACAAGGAGATCCAGTTCCGGTGGGAAAACTACAATTTCACCAACACGCCGCCGTTCGACCCGCCCACGCTGGATATCGGCTCCGGCCAGTTCGGGCGCATCACCAGCGCCGGGCTCGGCAGGCAGATGCAGTTTGGATTGCGCTTTCAGTTCTGAGACGCCGATGAAATCCACCGGGCGGGTCAATCGCAGAAGAATGATCGCGGCGATGGCGGCGATGCAAACGCGCCTCGAAGCTGCGCCGCGGGCCTATGGCGCCGACAGCATCTACACGCGCATGTTTGGACTTCGGCCCTTGCTCTGCGGGCGCGGCCACACCACCGCGTTTGGCGGTTCGCTCATGCCGCCGGAAGTGATGCGGGCCATGATTGAGGCGAACGATTATTTCATCGACCTCCATGAACTGAACGCCGCGGCCGGACGGCGGATTGCGGAAGTGATGCAGGCCGAGGCCGCCATCGTCACGGCGGGCGCATTCTCCGCCATGTTGCTGGGCGCGGCGGCCTGTCTCACCGGCACCGATCCAGCCAGGATCGATGCGCTGCCGCATCCCACATGGCCCAAACGGGAATGCCTCATTCAGAAGGCGCATCGCGAAAACTATGACCGCGCCTATCGCAGCGCGGGCATGGTGCTGCGCGAATTCGATACCCGCGAACAACTGGCCCAGGCTATCGGTCCGAACACCGCGATGATTACCGTGCTGGCCAGCACGGAGAAGGCCGCGGCGAAGGATCCGCGCATCATGAAGCCGCAGGAGTTTGTGGAGTTGGGCAAGCGGGCCGGTGTGCCCGTGTTGATCGACGCCGCGGCGGAAATCCCGCCGCCGGAATCGCTCACGCGGTTTACGCAGATGGGCTTCGATCTGGTGGCCATCAGCGGCGGCAAAGGTTTGCTGGGTCCGCAGAGCACAGGGATCCTGGCCGGCCGCAAAGACTTAATCGCCGCCGCCGCGCTGAATCACTCGCCCCACACGGGCGCGGGCCGAGGGATGAAGGTGAGCAAGGAAGAGATCGTGGGGCTGGTGGCCGCCGTGAATCTCTATGTGGCTCGCGACCATGACCACGTGCATGCAACGTGGAACAAGAAGGTGCACTTTCTCGTGGCCGAATTGCAGGGAATTCCGGGCCTCACGGCCCGGGCGCAAGCCGCCGCTAACGGCCATGATCACGGATTTCTTGAGCTCGTTTTCCGCTGGGACCCGAACGTCATCCCATTGACGGGCCGGACGCTGACCGAGAAACTCAAGACCGGCGAGCCGAGGATCATTTACTATCCCGAATACGGCGACGAGCACAGCGGCGTGCTCCAGACGCGCAGTATGAAGGAGAGCGAGGAAATCCGGGTGGCTCGGCGGTTGCGCGAGTTGTTCCTTGTCGGCGGGAAGCGCAACGCGTAACACCGCTACCCGGGGTACGGCCTCGGGCAGTGCACCTCACGGAGCGTACTGGCGGGCAACGCGGATAAGGGCCTCAAGCCTCGAACTGATCGCGCACCGCGTGGACATGAGCTACGGGATTGTGCGCTTCATTGCCTGGCTCGTGCCCACGCTGGGCTTCATCGGTACGGTCTACGGCCTGGGCGCCTCGCTTTCGGAGGCGGGGCAGTCGGCCGAACTCGACATCAAGGAAGTTGCCAGGACGCTGGGCATCGGCTTCGACTGTACGATGGTGGCGCTGGCTCAAAGCGCCGTCCTCGTCTTCATCATGCAGCTTGTGCAGGAGCAAGAAGAAACCGCCGTCAACTTAGCCGGCGACTACACTTTGCGCAATATAAAGGGCGGAGCAATAATGGACCACGTAGCGCCGCGTGAGCGGCGGCTGGTGGCGGTCGAAAAGTAGACCACCTCTGGGCAAGCGAATCAAACAATACAGGTGCAGTGTGTTTTTGCGACAC
>VFZP01000563.1 GCA_016871115.1 Acidobacteriota bacterium | reverse complement strand
TCGAGCTATCCCCGGCGGAACCGGCCCCACCCAATACGGTGTTGATGAGGCAGCTCTTGGCCACCGCGCAGCGGCTGTATAGCCGGCTGGCGCTGCTGGCGGCGGTGTTGATCGGACCGCTGGGGTCAGCATTAGTCGCCATGGGAGTGGCGGACACGAGCGCGCCCGCGTGGACTTGGCTGGCATGGGCGGTGACGCTCACGGTGGCGATCTGGGAGGTTTATGCGAGTTGGTGGAGCGCCTATCTCATGGGATTAAACCGCATGGTGCTCTTTGCGCGGTATAATTTCATCGCCTACTTCCTCAAACTGGCAGGCAGCGCGCTGCTGCTCTGGCTGGGGGCGGGGCTGTTGAGCGTGCCCCTCGCGGGATTCGCCGCCGTGCTGGTGCAGCGCACGCTGGCCCGGCGCGCCTGTCTAGAAGCCCTCGGTCCCGGGCCGGCCACGCCGACGCCGGCTGAGGTCTGCCGGGATTTGCTCGCCCGCCTGTGGCCCAATGCGAGCCGGGTCGGCCTGTTGAATCTGGGGAATTACTTCGGCGGTCAGGCCATGGCATTCCTTTGCCTCGCTAAGCTTGGCCTCACCGCCAACGCGGAGTATGGCTTGTCGCTTCAGATCATGGGCGTCGTCCAGAGCGTTGCCATGGCTTGGACCCAAGTTAAGTGGCCACTGCTGGCCGAGCAACGGACCCGGGGGGACGTGGCGGGGATGCGGCACGTCTTCCGCGAGCGTCTGTGGCTGCAAATCGGCACCTTTGCCATTCTCACGGCCGTGACGATTCCCCTGACCCCGGCGTTCCTGCGATGGATGGGCACGGACAAGGTGATGCTGCCGCCAGTGTGGCTGATGGTGATGGCAACGAATGCCTTTCTGGAAATGCACCTCTCCACCTGGGGCATGCTCATCTACACGGACAACCGGATCCCCGTGCTGTGGCCCATCCTCGCGGCGAACGCCGCCAGCATGGCGCTTGCGTTTGGATTGCTCCAGACCACCCCGCTCGGCTTGGGCGCGCTTGTTCTGGCACCACTGCTGGCAGGCCTAGTTTACAATTACTGGCACTGGCCGCGCGCGGGGTGCCGGCTGCTCGAGACCAGTTGGGGCCAGCTCATGTTCACCCGGCAGCCGCCCACCCTGCCGGGTTGATCCGCGCCGTGGACCCAACCACCCGTGCAGCTTGACGCATCCGGGCGGGTGGGCCAACGATCAACCGGCCTTGCTGGCATGAACCCTTTCAGAATATTGCTAACGCCGGAGTATTTCTTCCGGCCTCGCCAAGCTTGGCTCCGATTTAGCCGCGGACTGAGCGGCCCGGTGCCGGACTCGGCCCAAGTCACCTTGCCGTGGGGGGATCGCATCCGTGTCCATCCCCGGGAAACCATTGGCGCGCACCTTTGGTATTACGGCATCTTCGACCTCGCGGTGGCCGAGGTCCTGACCCGGCTGATTGATCCCGGTGACACGGTGGTGGATGTGGGAGCCAACATCGGCCAGATGACCAGTCTCATGCGATGGCGTTCCGGGCAAACCGGCGAGGTGCTTGCCTTCGAGCCGCACCCGGAGTTATTCCGCTCGCTTGAGGAGTTGGTCCAGTCTGGCGGTGCATCATCGGCCCTGGCTCCAGTGCGGTTGTTTCGCACCGCGCTGAGTGACTGCACTGGCAGCGCCTGGCTCGATCCGGGACCACGATGGGAAACCAACCAAGGTCTCAGCCGGATCGTCCACCATTCCGACCGTGGCACGGAGAAATTCCCCGTCGAACTACGGCGGTTGGATGAGCTGTTGGCTGCCGACGTGCAAATCGGCCTGATGAAAGTGGATGTGGAAGGGCACGAACTGGCGGTGTTTCGCGGGGCCGAACGGCTGCTGGCCCGCCGGGCAGTGCGTGACATAGTGTATGAGGATTTGGGTGAGCAAACCGCCGAATTGAGCGGTTTGCTGCGCGCTCAAGGCTTCGAGATATTTGCCCTGCAAGCGAACTTTTGGCGGCCCCGGCTCTGCGCGCCGGAGGAGCGGAAAAGCAACCGCCAGACGGGAGAAAACTACCTGGCGACGCTCGCACCCGAGCGGGCGCTGACCCGGCTCCAGCCAGGCGGCTGGCAAGTGCTGCACGCCGGCTGAAGTTGCCACCGCATGTCCACCCAGCCTGACAACGCGCCGTTGACGGTCGTTCAGGTCATCACCGACACGCGCGAGGACTTCCGCGAATACGAGCGGCCCGGGCCGTCCTTTGGCACCGCGCCCGAGGCGCTGTTGCAGGGGCTTGCCCGGCGCGGAGACGTGCGGGTTCATGTGCTCAGTTGCACACAGCGGCCCGTGCGGGCACCGGAAAAGCTCGCGGAGAACATCTGGTTTCACAGCCTGCTGGTGCCCAAGCTGGGCTGGCTGCGCACGGGCTACCAAGGCTGCATTCGTGCGGTGAGGCGCAAGGTGCGGGAACTGCGCCCGGACGTGGTGCATGGTCAAGGCACGGAGCGGGACTGCGCCCTGGCCGCCGTGTTGAGCGGCGCACCCGGCGTTGTGACGGTGCATGGCAACATGCGACAGGTGGCGCGGGTGGTGCGGGCACGGCCGTTGAGCTTTCACTGGCTGGCGGCGCGGCTGGAACCATTCTCGCTACGGCGAGCTGCAGGCGTCTTGTGCAACTCGGCGCACACGGAGGAAATGGTCCGCCCGCTCAACAAGCGCGTCTGGCGCGTGCCCAACGCGCTGCGGGAGATCTTTTTCAGCCCCACCAGCACTGTGCCTCGACCGGAGGTTCCACGACTGGCCTGCGTCGGGGTGACCCGCGAACTGAAGCGACCGCTGGAATTGCTGGCCGCCCTGGAGCCGCTCCGAGCGGGGGGCCTGCGGTTTCGACTGGAGTTTGCGGGACGGCGCGCAACGGACACGGACTACGGACGCCGGTTTGCAACGGCGCTCCAGCGCGCGGAGACGCAAGGCTGGGCCGCTCATGTTGGCGAATTGTCCGCGCCTGAACTGATGGCGTGG
>VFZP01000562.1 GCA_016871115.1 Acidobacteriota bacterium | reverse complement strand
TTCCCGAACATCAATATCAACGGCTACACCGGCTTCGGCGTGCCCGGTTGGATGCCGCTCAATCGCGTCGAGGAGAGCTACACCACCACGCATACGCTACGCGCCATCCGCGGCAAGCACAATCTCGCCTTTGGCTTCGATGGCGTGCTGCATAAGCTGACGCACTGGTCGCCGCACCTGGGCTTCGGTCCGCGCAGCAACTTCAATTTCAACGGCGGCGTGACCAGCAATGGGTCGTTCAGCAACTTCAACGGGTATACCGCCTTTCTGCTGGGCTTGCCGAATCTGATTCAGAAGAGCATCTAGCACGTCATGCTCACGGGGCGCGAGTATCAGTTTGGCTGGTATGCGCAGGACCGCTGGCAGGTCAACCGGAAGCTGACGCTGAACGCCGGGCTGCGCTACGAATACTATCCGCTCATCGGGCGTTCGAACGGCAAGGGTGTGGAGTGGCTGGACGCCTAGACCAATCAGGTATACCTCGGCGGGCGCGGAAATGTGCCGCGGAACAATGGCTTCACCGTGAGCCGGAAGCTGTTTGCGCCGCGCTTCGGCCTGGCCTACCGGTTCAATGACACGACGGTGGTTCGCTCGGGTTATGGTATGAACTACAGTCCGTTGCCGTGGTCGCGCCCGCTGCAGGGGACGTACCCGTTGACGGTGAGCTTCAATTTCCCGGCAGCGAACGACAATGTTTCCCTGCGGTCGCTGGCCGAGGGCGTGCCGCCGGTGATTGGCCCGGATCTGTCGAGCGGCGTCGTAACGCTGTCCGCGGCGGCGGATATGCGGAGCCCCTATCGCGGCCAGATCGCACGCGGCTACATTCAGAGCTGGAACCTGACGCTCGAACGGCGGCTGCCCGGCGCCATGGTCGCATCCGCGGGGTATGTAGGCACGCAGGTGACGCATCAGAGCGCGGACCGCGATATCAACTCGAGCCAGGTGCTGGGCGCGGGCAACGCGGGACGGCCGTGCTCGTCGCGATTCGGCCGCAACATCGCCACGCTGATGTGGGACGGCTACCTGAGTTCGAATTATCACGCGCTGCAAACGGCGGTCCGGCGGCAGGCGCACGGACTGACGCTGCAAGGCGCCTACAAGTGGTCGAAGGCGATCAACTTTGCAGATGACGAGGGCTGGGCGGGCGTGACGTACAACTGGGGTCCGGCGTTCGGGCGCAACCGCGCCACCGCCGGGTATGACCGCACGCACGTGTTCCAGATGGGCCACATCTACGAGTTGCCGCTCGGCGTGGGCAAGAAGTTCGCTAACACTGGCGCGGCGAAGCAGGTGCTGGGCGGATGGTCCGTGAGCGGGGTGACCGCGGCGTACACGGGCACGTCGTTCACGCCAAGCGCGCCGGGTGGCACGCCCAATCTTCCGGGCAACGCGCAGACGCCGGATCAGGTGAAGTCGAACGTGATTCGGTTGGAGGGAATAGGGGTGGGCAAGACGTTCTACGATACCTCGACATTCGCGGCGATCGCACCGGGCCAGGCCCCGCGCTTCGGCTCGATGGGGCGGAACAGCCTGCGCAATCCCGGTGTGTTGCGGCACGACCTTGTGTTGAGCAAGGATGTGACGCTCGCCGAGAAGGTGACGATGACGATCCGCGCCGAGGCTTACAACTTCACGAACAGCCGCCTGTCGACGGGCTTTGCGTCGAGTGGCGTGACGAATCCGAATTTCCTGTGCGTGCTGAGCGCGGCGGATGAACGGCAGGTTCGGTTCGGGTTGCGGTTCGGATTCTGAGGTTACTGAACCCGCTTATTCGGCTCGGCAACCGTGGGGAAGGGCAACCTTAACGGCTATCTATCGATCCCCTTGTCACCGCATTCCAGCTTTTGGCTACAAGCTTGAGTGATGCTTTCTGATACTTCACCTTGTCTCCGGGCCGAAGTAGATCTTTGCTTACCAGGATGGAGTTGGATCAGCAGTTCCAAGGTGAAACCAACCTTCTTGTCGGTCCAGACCATCGCCTTGCGGGTAGGAGGCTGGCCCAGCCAGAGAGAGCGTTTCAGGAATTGACCGGTCCCTGACGCTCCCGGCTCCGCAACAGATCCAGGCCGAAGCCGCGAGTTTACCCACCAACTAGGCCTTCGGTTGCGCGGCGGCCGGCGGTGGCACATGCTTGGCCTTCCGCAGCCGCGGTGCCCGGAAGTGATGCAGAACGCCCAAGCCGGCCAGCCCTAAAGCCCCGAGCAAAAGCGTGGCGGGTTCAGGCACGTCATTGGCTTCGATGTTGAAAGCCATCCGCAGGTCGTCTCCGACGGCGCCCGGAGCGCCCAGACCGCTAAAGCGGATCTGCCCGGCGAGCATCCGACTTCCACCCGCTGTGGTATTGAAGGTGATGGGCGCGGTGTTGCCGGTGGTGACCGTGCCGGCGCCGCTCTGGTTCGCCACCAGATGGGGATAGGTGATGGTGGCAAAGCCCGTGCCGCTCAAGCTCAGATTGCGGATACGCACCTGCGTATTCACGGCGGGATTATTGCCGGCCACCACAGCCAGACCGCTGACGAGGATGTTCCACGAGACGGACGATCCGAGCACGCCGCCCGTAACGAGCCAACTGATCGAGTATGTTGCGGTGGGACGGTCAGCTTCGAGCATAGCCGTATTGGTGGCGTCGTTGCAGGAAAGCCGGAAGTGGTGATTGAAGACGTTCGTCCACTGCACGCCGCCTCCGGCGGACGGAGCAGCGGACGTGGCGCCCAGACGCAACTCTTGGAACGTGCTTCCGGAATCTCCGGCTTGGATGACCGCGCCGAGCGAAAACGTGGCGGCCATGGCCGGTAGCGGCGAGAGGAGAAGAATTAGTTTTGCGGGACTGCCCATTTCAACCTGCTGTTGAATGGATCGTCATAGCCTTGCATTCTCCACACGGGAACTCGGTACTAGCAGCCCGTGGTAAAAGTCCAGCACAGGTGACCCCGGAGATGTTTCCGACGTCTATGCGGATATGGCGATGGGAAGACGCTGGAAGCAGGCCAAGC
>VFZP01000561.1 GCA_016871115.1 Acidobacteriota bacterium | reverse complement strand
GCTCAATTACCTGGCCGCCCGCTTCGTGCAGGACGGTTGGTCGTTGAAAGCGCTGCACCGGCTGATCCTGCTTTCCGAGACCTACCAACTGAGCAGCGAGTCCCATGCGGCCAACGCCGCGGCGGATCCTGAGAACCGGCTCCATTGGCGCCAGAATCGCCGGCGGCTGGATGCGGAATCCATCCACGATTCGGTCCGGCTGTTTGCGGGCTCGCTCGATCTGACGCCGGGGGAGCGCCACCCATTCCCTCGCGAGCGCACCTATTTCTATCGCCAGCATGAACCGTTCCAGGAGTTCTACGTCAACAGGAAGCGGTCGGTGTACGGCATGCAGCAGCGATTCAAGAAAAACGAATCCCTGGATCTGTTCGACGGTCCCGATGGGAATCTGCCGTTTGCCGAACGCAAGTCCACCACCACGGCCCTGCAGGCGCTGTGGCTGATGAATTCCGAGTTTCTGCACCAGCACAGCGGCGCGATCGCCGAACGGATGCGAGGCGCCGCGCCGGAAACGGCGCGCCGGCTTGAGAGGGCCCATCGACGGATCTTTGGCCGGCCCGTGGAGTCGCCGCAGAAGGCGGAGGAGTTCATCGGCAAGCTCACCGCGCAGCATCGGGCAGCCGGCTGCGAGGGGACAATGTGCGATCAGCGCGTCTGGTCGAGCTACATTCGCTCCATGCTCAGCAGCAATGCTTTCCTGTTTGTCGATTAAGGAGATGATGCGGTCATGACGATCACTCGCCGTTCCACTTTCCGGTCGCTCGCGGCCGGCGGACTCCTGCTCCCGGGGGCGCTCACGGAGATGTTGCAAGGCGCCGCCGCCGCCACCGCGGGGAACCCGCTGGCGCCGCGCGCGCCACACTTTCCGGCGAAGGCCAAACGCGTCATATTTCTCTTCATGACCGGTGGGGTCTCGCATGTCGACACGTTCGATCCCAAGCCGTTTCTCACCAGGAACCATGGAAAGCCAACCGGCCGCCCGCGTGACTTCTACAAAGGCGCTGACTGGCAATTCAGGAAGTACGGCCAAAGCGGGATCGAGGTCAGCGGCTTGTTCCCGCACATCGGCAGCGTGATCGACGATATCACCGTGATTCGCTCGATGAAGAACATCAATGGCGATCATTTCGGCGCGACCATCGGCATTCACACGGGCTCGGCCACGTTCAACCGGCCCAGCATCGGCTCCTGGGTGAGCTACGGCTTGGGCAGCGAGAACCGGAATCTGCCGTCGTTCCTGGTGATCGCGCCGGAACTGCCGTATGCCGGCGGCCAGGTCTTCGGTTCCGACTTTCTGCCGGTGCTGCATCAGGGGACGCGCATCGTGCCCGGTCCTGAGCCGATCTCCAACATGGGACGCCGCGCGGTTTCCGCCGAGGTTCAGCGCACCGAACTGGACATGGTGGAGTACTTCAACCGTCAGCATCTGGCGGGCCGCGAGGGAGATTCCAATCTCGCGGCGCGCATCCAGTCGTTCGAGACCGCGTTTGGCATGCAGAGGGAGGCGCCCGCGGCGTTTGATATCTCTCGCGAGTCCGGTGCCACGCTGAAGCTTTACGGACTGGAGCGAGGTGCGGCGAAGGGGTTCGGCTGGCAGTGTCTGGTGGCGCGGCGCATGGCTGAACGCGGCGTTCGCTTCATTGAACTGATCGACGGCGGCACGTCGATCGACTACAACTGGGACGCGCACGCTCATATGAGCAACTACAACCGGCTGGCCCCACGTGTGGACCTGCCGATTGCGGGGTTGATCCGCGACCTGAAGTCCCGGGGCATGTTCGACGACACCATCCTGGTTTGGACCACCGAGTTCGGCCGCTCGCTCACGGTGCCGGATCCGACCGCCGAGGGCCGGGGGCATCACGCGAAAGTCTACAGTTCGTGGGTGGCGGGCGGCGGGTTCCAAGGGGGAACGGTTTACGGCGCCAGCGACGAGCGTGGCGAGGATGTGGCGGAGAACATGGTCTCCGTTCATGACCTACAGGCTACGATCCTCCACCAACTGGGGCTTGACCACACTCGCCTCACTTACCGTCATGCCGGGCGGGACTACCGGTTGACCGACGTGCACGGACGAGTGGTGAAGGAGATCCTGGCTTGACGCTGTTTCCAAGTGGACTGGCGCGGAGTCTGTTTGTGGCGGTGTCGCTGGCTGCGGCCGCTGAGGCCAGTGAAGACCTGTTTGAGCGGAACGTGCGGCCCTTGCTCTTGAGCAAGTGCGGCGGATGCCACAATCCCAAGACCAAGGTTGGCGGTTTCGATCTGACCACGCCGGAGGGGTTACGCGCCGCCCCGCCGGGCCAGCTGACGGCCGCGGAGTTGAGCGCCGCGGACGGATGGATTACGGCAGTTCCTCGTTGTATCAGGCGCCGCTCTCGTCCGCCTTGGTGTACGAGGCGTACAGGCAGCGGCAAGATCTGATCGCCCGCAAGCAATTGGAGATCGCCGCGCTTCTGGAGCCCGAAGCAACGGACTACGTCCATCGTGAGGTCCATCTCAAACTGGCCCGCTACATGGTGGCCGCCTGGATGGTGGACAGGCAGAAGGCGGACGCGGCCGAGGTGGCGCGCCAAGAAGGACTCGACCCAAAAGCGATCGAGAAGCCGGTCAAGTATCTCAAGGACGACGGATCGTTTCGTCCGGCCTTGGCGAAGTGGCACGCGGCCACGGCGGACACGGTTCATGCCGTGGCCGGCGAGTATGCGGCTTTGATCGCCGAGCCCGCTGCACGGTGGAAAGGAATTCTGGAAAAGTGGGCGCGGCCGGCGCTGAACGATCTGGCCGCCGGCAAGAAGCCGGCGGCGAAAGTGGACGAACTGACCTGGCTGCGCGCGATGGTTACCGACAGCCCCGCCCATCCGGGAGCCATTCGGCTCTTCCAAACCGGCTCTTTGCAGTTTGTGCGCCCCTCAATGGGGTCGTGGATCATGCACGGGCTCGGGACCGAGAACCAGAACCTGCCCGGGTTTGTGGTGATCAGCCCGATGCTCTAC
>VFZP01000560.1 GCA_016871115.1 Acidobacteriota bacterium | reverse complement strand
CGAGCTAAACCGTTGCTGAACGGCCAGAGGCCGCTCCTTCCGATGAAAACGGCGCGGGATGCTGGGCTGAGACGATTGTTTCCGAGTGGCGCGTCAGAACTAAGCCGCTGGCGCGGCGGACGCAGTAGCGTGGGTGCAGAGCGGCAGCAATAGCGGTAGCGTCGGGATCACAGAAGGAGGTTTCTGTGACCCCACTACGTCAACGGATGTTGGAAGATCTCCAGCGCCGTAATTACAACACCGACACCATTCGCGGCTACATTCTGGCCGTCGAGCAGTTTGCCCGGTACTTCGGCAAGTCGCCGGAGCTGATGGGCGCCGAGGAGATCTGCCAGTTTCAGCTGCATCTACTGCAGGAGAAGAAGCTGGCGATTGGGACGATTGCGCTGAGGATGGGTGCGATTCGGTTCCTCTACAAGAAGACGCTGAAGCGACGCGATCTGGATCTCGATGATCTGCCGTTGCTGAAGACCCCGAAAAAGCTGCCCGTCGTGCTGAGTCCGGAGGAGGTGACACGTCTCATTGAGGCGGCACCCAACCTGATCTACCGGACCTTGCTGTTGCTGCTCTACGCCACCGGGTTGCGGCGCGCCGAGGCGGCTCACCTGCGGGTGAGCGACATCGACAGTTCGCTCATGTTGATCCATGTCCGTCAGGGCAAAGGATCGCGCGACCGCGAGCTGCCACTGACCCAGAAGCTTCTCGATGCATTGCGGGAGTACTGGCGAGCGGCGAAGAACAAGCCTCGCGTGTACTTGTTCCCGACCCGCACGGAACCCACCGAAGAGGAAAAACCGATCTCCGACAAAACGGTGTGGAACGCCTGTCATGAAGCGGCACTGCGCGCCGGTCTCACCAAACGCATCGGGCCGCATACCCTGCGGCACAGTTTCGCGACGCACCTGCTGGAGAGTGGAGCCGATCTGCGCACCATCCAGTTGCTGCTGGGGCACCGGTGTTTGAAGGACACCGCGATCTATCTGCATTTGTCGCGCCGCCATCTCCGTGCCGCCCTCAATCCGCTGGATCAAATCACCGTGCGTAAGTTCGAAAAGCATCCGGAGCCGCCGCGGAACGGTCAGCGGTGAAGCCGCCACCCTGGGAGGTGGCTGACGTCATCGGCAGGGCTGGCCATCGATTCATCGACCGCTATCGGGAGTCCCTGACATGGGCCCAACTGAAGGTGCTCAACGCGATCCAGCGTTGCCGCACCGCCGCGCTCGGTGGGCACCGCGATCAATGCGACCTCTGCGGCCATCGGGCCATCTCGTACAACTCCTGCCGTAATCGTCACTGCCCCAAGTGCCAGGCTAACGCTCGGGACAAGTGGCTAGCCGCACGCGAGCGCGAACTGCTGCCCGTGGATTACTATCACCTGGTCTTCAGCGTCCCCCACGCGCTCGTCCCCTTGATATGGCAGAACAAAAAGCTGCTGTTCAAGCTGTTGTTTGAAGCCAGCGCCGAAACGCTCCTCGAAGTGGCTGCTGATCCCAAGCACCTGGGCGCCGAGATCGGCTTCCTCAGCGTTCTGCATACCTGGGGCCAAAATCTACAGCCACATCCGCACGTTCACTGCGTGGTGCCCGGCGGCGGATTGTCGCCGGATCACCAGCATTGGATCCGCGCTCCCAATCATTTCTTCCTGCCGGTACGGGTGCTGAGCCGGGTGTTTCGCGGGAAATTTGTGGCGGGCCTGCGCCGCGCATTCCGCCAGGACAAACTCGTCTTTTTCGGAGCTTGCCGGTCATTGGCCGAGCCGAAGCCGTTCGCTGCCTTCCTGCGAACGCTGTTCCGCCAAGACTGGGTCGTGTACGCCAAAAAGCCATTCGGGGGACCGGAACATGTGCTCCATTATCTAGCCCGCTACACGCACCGCGTCGCGATCTCGAACCATCGCCTGGTCGAAGTAACCGATACGCAGGTGTCCTTCCGCTGGAAAGACTATGCGCACCACAGCAAGCGCCGCATTATGACGCTCACTCATGAGGAGTTCCTCAGGCGCTTCCTCCAGCACGTTTTGCCACGTGGGTTCCCACGCATCCGTTACTTCGGTTTGTTTGCTAACCGCCGGCGCGGAACACTACTTCCGCTTTGCCGTAGCCTGCTGGCCGTTCCACCGGCTCTTTCTCCGATGGTCCAAACGGCGACGCCGACGGTCGCGCTCTGCCCCCATTGTCAGGGACCCATGCGGATTGTACAGCGGCTGAGTGCCTCTGAACTGAGTCGCGAACAACACCGCTTGGTAGAACCCATTGACAGCTCCTAGCACCGCCCCAACTTTGCCGACCCGGCGTGGCCTCGGCGACGCCACACTGCAAGTGTGCTCGCTCCTCTTTCCAACACCACTTTGGCAGGCGCACATCACTCTTGGTTGGCCTTCAGGCCGCCGTTTGTACCCCAAGCGCAGCACGCTCCAGTTCCACGAACCACCCTCTCTCCCGCCCGCATCCCAAAGATCAACATTCAAAACCCATAGCTAGTGGCATCCAGCGCGCCGCGCCAGCCGCTTCCTTCTTACGACTCTATCCGAAGCGGCGCGTCCGTCTTCACACCAGCTGTTTTTCGCCGGGCCGCTTCCGATAGAGATCTGACGTGATCCAGGAACAATCCGGACAAAGCACATGTACGACATGCCGACTATACGGCCAAGTGGATCGCGTCCTCGTTGGTTGGAGGTGCCGCAAGATGACTCCGACAAAGTTTCGTTGTTCCAACACAGCGCGCGGCGGGCGAAGTCCGTTGAAGTTTGCGGACCCTTGCGAATCTTCGCGGTCGTCCCAGGCCCATTCCGGTGAGTCCCGCAAGCATCCGCAGAAACCCCGTGAATCAGGCCCTCGACAACAGAAGGCGGTAGTGGAGCACAAAGGAAGTGTCCGACGCCTTGCGGGGCCAAATTGCATGTTTCCGGCTGTTCTTCAGCGACTTCGAGCCGCCAGCCCCTGTCTCCTTGAAGAAGGTGCGAATAGACAGCGCGCCAGAATCACGACAATGACTATGGGAC
>VFZP01000559.1 GCA_016871115.1 Acidobacteriota bacterium | reverse complement strand
GGCGCCGATTTCGAAGTGCTGCTGTACGATCTGACCAGCACGTATTTCCAAGGAGAGATGGCCCACAACCCCAAAGTGCGTCAACTCGCTGTTTGACCGCACCTGCAGCCGCGGCCACTCCAGCCGGACGCGCATTGTGTTCCACTCGCCCTTGTTCTTCACGTTCACCACGCGCGGCGCCATTACCGGAAAGATCGCGCCCGGCGAGTTGGTGCGCATGTCTGTGTCCTGCTGGTGAAAGAGGCTGATCTTGAAGCCGCACCGCGACCGGAGCTGGCCGTGCTTGGGCGCCGAGAAGTACACGCCGCCATCCATCCAGCCCTTGAGGAAATACTCGAACTCCAGGTCGAAGTTCTCATACTCCCGAGCCGTGCGGATCCACGCCGGATACTCGGCGGCAGGCGTACCCACGATCGCGCCATCCTGCGCCGCGTAGGACGACTCCGGCCCGTCGGCAATTACCCACCCCTCCAGCGTTTTGCCATTGAAAATCGGGGCAGACTGGGCTGCGCCTATCCAGACCGCAGCCGCCGGCAGAGCCACCAGAAACTTACGCCGTTGCATCAAACCTCTGCTTCCTGATTAGCAGCATTTCGCACGCGCGTACTTCGCGCGCAGGTGATGATCCCAGAATCGCCACCACTCCGGCCGCGAATGTTTGGCCCCGGAGTGCGCGAGGTGCCGCGCGTAGGCCGTTTCATCGGCGAGTTGCGCCGACAGCGCGCCGCGCGCCGCTCCCACCTCGGGCATCACCGTCGGAACAAACGGCGACTCCGTACTCGGCACCGGCTCGCCTCCGGTAAGAATCTTGAACCACAGCCGGATCGAGTCAATCAGAATGGTGGTGACGAGAATCAAAAACACGCCGCACACCACCGCATCGAGACGGTTGTTGAAGATCTGCGCGCGCGTCGCTTCCAGCGCCGCCGGCGCCACCTTGCCAGCGGCAATCGCTACTTCGAGTTGCCTGGCTAGCGCGAGGAACCCCACGCGCGGGACATCGGAGAAAATCTTCTCGAGGCCCGCCGAGTAGCAGACAATCACCAGCCACGTGAGCGGCGCGGCAGAGATCCACATGTACTTCCCGCCGTGCATCTTCACCAGCACCGTGGTGGCCACACACATCGCAATTGCCGCCAGCAGTTGGTTGGCGATGCCGAAAAGCGGCCACAGCGAGTTGATCCCGCCCAGCGGATCGCGCACGCCCTGAATTAGGAAGTACCCCCACGCCAGCACAATCGCCGCGCTGGTGGCGATCACGCCGAACATACTCGACTTACCCAGCGGCTTATGTATCTGCCCCAGCAAATCCTGCAGCATGAAGCGGCCAGTACGCGTACCGGCGTCAATGATCGTCAGAATAAACAACGCTTCAAACATGATGGCGAAGTGGTACCAGAAGCCGAGGATCGCCTTACCACCGCCGGACGAGGCGAAGATGTGGGCCATGCCGAGCGCCAGCGACGGCGCGCCGCCGATACGGCCGTAGAGCGTCTCTTCGCCCACGTCTTTGGCCAGTTGCGCCATCGTGTCCACTGCCACCGGATACCCCCAGGAACTGATCGTGGCCACGGCCTTTTCCGGCGTCGCGCCCACAATGCCTGCCGGCGAGTTGACGGCGAAATAGATGCCCGGGTCCAGCACGCAGGCCGCAATCATCGCCATAATCGCGACGAAGCTTTCCAGCGCCATCGAACCGTAGCCGATGGGCCAGGCATGCGATTCCCGCGCGATCATCTTGGGAGTGGTGCCGGAGGAGATGAGCGAGTGGAACCCGGAGATCGCGCCGCAGGCGATCGTGATGAAGCAGAACGGAAACACCTTACCGGCAAAGACCGGGCCCGTGCCGTCGATAAACTGCGTGAGCGGAGGCATCTTCAATTCGGGCTGCACGAAGAGAATGCCGACGCCCAGCATGATCACCACGCCGAGCTTCACGAAGGTGGAGAGATAGTCGCGCGGCGCCAGCAACAGCCACACCGGCAACGCGCTCGCACAGAACCCATAGGTGATCACGCTCCACGCCAGCGCGATGCCCGACAGCGTAAACCACGGCGCCCACATGGCCGACTCGGCCACCCACTGCCCGCTGAAGATCGAAAGCACCACCAGCACAAAGCCGATGGCGGAGACTTCACGCACCGCGCCCGGCCGCAGGTAGCGCAGATACAAGCCCATGAACACGGCGATCGGCATCGTGGCGGCGATGGTGAACGTGCCCCAGGGGCTGCCCTTCAGTGCATTCACCACCACCAGCGCAACGACGGCAAGCAGGATGATCATAATCAACAGCACCGTCACCAATGCCGTGAAGCCGCCCACCTTGCCGATCTCCTCGCGCGCCATCTGCCCGAGCGACTTGCCGTCGCGCCGCAGGGAGCAGAACAGAATCACGAAGTCCTGCACGCAGCCCGCAAGCACCGCGCCGAAGATGATCCACAGCGTGCCCGGCAGGTAGCCGAACTGCGCGGCCAACGTTGGACCGACAAGGGGGCCGGGCCCGGCGATGGCCGCAAAGTGGTGGCCAAAAACAATCCACTTGTTCGTGGGCTCGTAGTCATGCCCGTCGCGGAGCCGCTCGCCCGGCGTGGCGCGCGAATCGTTGAGCGCCATCACTTTCGCCGCGATGAACGAAGCGTAGAAGCGATAGCCAAGCAGATACATGCACACGCTGGCAGCAACGAGCCACATCGAGTTGACGGACTCGCCGCGCGTAAGCGCAATGCCGCCAAGGAAATAGGCGGCCGCGACAGCGACGGCGCCCCATACAACTTTGTTGATGATGGAATTCACGCTTTTAATTGTACTAGCACCCGAGACGGCCGACGGTCACCCGTCGCGCAGCGGCCTGACCGGATCGGCTCGCAAGCCGCGCCATACCGGAGGGATTCTAGCGAGTGAGCGTGTCGTGGCAGGCAGCGCCGGTCACGTCTATGACAAGCTGTTCCCGTTACGCACGGGCCACGCGATCCGTACCGCACCTGCTGTCTCGTGCGTCACAGCGAAGCGGCCGGGCAGGAAGCGTTCGATGGTGT
>VFZP01000558.1 GCA_016871115.1 Acidobacteriota bacterium | reverse complement strand
TGCGCAGAAACGCCTTAGCCGCATTGACATCCCGGTGTTGGCTCAAAAGGAAATCCACCGTCTTGCCCGCTTTGTCGACCGCTCGGTAAAGGTACATCCATTCACCGCGTACCTTCACGTAGGTCTCATCCATCCGCCAGGAGTCACCCACCGGGCGGGCGTACCGCTTCCAGCGCTTCTCGAACTCCGGCATGTAATGCTGCACCCAGCGCAGAATCGTCGTGTGCGCAAGTTTGATGCCACGTTCGCTCATCATGCTGACGAAATCCCGGCAACTCAACTTGAAGCTCAAGTACCAGCGGACGCACAGCACCACGATCTCGGCATCGAAGTGGCGACCAGCGAACAATTCTTCGACCGGGACGAAGGAGGGCATTGCGTCATTTTCTCTCATCTCGGCGGGTTTGCACCAGAGCCGGCAAAGGGACGCTGCGCCCGGGTCGCCGCGTGCGGGCCGCCGGGAAGACGCCGCTTTGTAACCTGTACCTGGCGATGCTGCAGCGGATGGGCATCGAGGAGAAGTCGTTTGGCGACAGCACGGGCGTGCTGGAAGGATTGGGGTAGCGTAAGATCGCGCTATGGGTGCGTTGCCGGTCTCTCATTTGACGGAATCCAAGTACTTCTCGGCGGACGATGCGTCCGAGTTGCCGCTGGAGTGCATCGACGGGGAAGTGTTTCCGATTGAGGCGGCGACTATTGCACATGCTGACCTCGCGGTCCAGATCGCGGTCGCGCTGGCTCCAAGACTCTCCGCCAACCCTTGCCGAGTCATCTCACAGGCACGTGTGAAGATCGCAGCCGGCCGCTACTTGCGCCCTGATCTCGCCATCGTTTGGGGCGAAGAAGCCAGCCGCGCCGGCCTGCGCGCCACCCTCTCGGAATCACCGAAAGTGGCAATCGAGATCATTTCGCCCTCCACCGAAGGCTACGACGGCCTCGACGCCATTGCTCACCTCGATTCGCTCAGCGTTACGATGCCGCTCGCAGAACTCTACAGGGCCTCTTCGAATAGCGCCTACGGCTTCGTCAGCGCCCCGTCCATCGTGCGATCCAGCGAATACGGCGCGCCGTCCCGCGCCTCGCGCAGCGGATACTTCGCCGCCTGCGTTTCGTCGATATCGATCCCCAGCCCCGGCTTGCCGCTCCCATACAGATACCCGCGGCGAATCTCCGCACACCCCGGCATCATCTCCCGCGCGCTTTCCGGAAACGCGTTTTCTTCCTGAATTCCGAACGCCGGCGTCGAAATGTCCACGTGATACGCCGCTAACTGATTCACCGGATCGTTGTCGCCGCCCTCCTGAAACGCCGTGCGAACGCCAAACGCTTCGCAGAGCGTCGCGGCTTTTCTCGCCGGCGTGATCCCGCCGATGGCCGACACGCGGCAACGGATGAAATCAACGTCGCGCTCCACGATGAGCGGCACATATTCCAGCGGATGCGAGAACACCTCACCCACCGCCTGCGGCGTGGTGGTTACCTTGCGGATCTGCTTGTACCAGGCCAGTTGCTCGGGCGAAAGCACGTCTTCAATGAAGAACATCTGGTACGGCTGCACGCGCCGGCAAAACTCCACGGCGTTGATGCCCGACAAATGCGAATGCACATCGTGGCATAGCTTGGGCGCAAAGCCCAGCTTCGCGCGCACATACTCAAATAGCTTCGGCACGGCGTCCACATAGACGTCCTCATCGAACGCCGGCCGCGACGGCGCGCCCTCAGGCCGCTCGCCCTGCCCTGCGGGAATGAACCCGCCGCCGCCGTAGTTGCCGAGCTGAATGCGCACGTGGCGGAAGCCCTTCTCCAGCGACTTGTACGCGCTCTCCACGCAGGCCTCGGGCGTCGGTCCGCCGGCATGGTCGTAGCACGGCACCGCGTCGCGCACCTTGCCGCCCAGCAGTTCATACACGGGCATGTCGGCGCGTTTGCCTTTGATATCCCACAGCGCCATGTCGACGCCGCTCAGCACATTGTTGTTCACCGGCCCGTTGCGCCAGTAGGTGCGGAGGAAGACGGACTGCCAGATGTCCTCAATGCGATCCGGGTCCTTGCCGATCAGAAACGGCTTGGCGTGTTTTTCGAGCGCGGCGACGATCGAATGCGAGTTGAAGTGATTCGACGCCGAACCGATGCCGTAGAGTCCGGGCTCGCTGGTCATGATCTTCACAAACACCCAGCGATAGTTGCGGCCCCCGGACGTGGCAATCACTTTCACATCGGTGATCTTCAGCGGCGGCAAGCCGGTGGTACGGCGCGCGGCTCGTTCCTGCGCGGCGGCGGGAATGGCGGAGGCGGCCAACAGGCCTTTGGCAAGGTCACGTCGATTCATCGCCTCTACCTTATCCCAAAGCGCGGCGGCGATTGCAGTGGGCTGCGCTGGAGGAGTTCATCCATTTCGACGGCGCGATCTTCCGCACGTTGAAGACGCTGGCGGCGCATCCGGGCCGCCTCAAAGCAGAATACGTGCACGGCCGCCGCAAGACGTATCGGGCGCCCGTGCAGTTGTTCCTGTTGATGAACCTGCTGACCTTCGCCGTTACTGCCTGGAACGGCTGGAACACCCTTGCCACGGATCTCTACACCTACACCACCTGGACCGCGCATCAGGACATCGCGCGCAAGATGGCGCAGGAGCGGCTCGCATAACGAAAGGTGAAGGTCGAAGAATACGCGCGGGTATTCGATGCCAAGTCGCGCACCCAGGCCAGCCACTCACTTTCTTGATCTCCGTCTGTCCACCGTGTTTCATTTCGCCCTCAGGTGGATGAAGAACGCTGGCGTCACGGCCAGGACTCCATAGCCAGTTCGATCACGATTGGAGTTTGCGCGCGGTGTTTCACCACCGCCCTGCGCTCGACGGGCACCGCACCCTGGTTGCGCGCTCTCGCCGAAGCCATCTTCCTCGCCGCGGTAGCCGTCGGCGTGTTGTGGCTGTACCGCTTCCTGCTCTTCCTCATAGGCATCTACATCACCTAAGGGGCTGGCAAGAAATAGAACAACAGAGTAGGACGTAGCTCTGGCAGCGGACTGCTGGGCGTGAGCCTCGGTTT
>VFZP01000557.1 GCA_016871115.1 Acidobacteriota bacterium | reverse complement strand
GCAGCAATGCTACGATTGAGACTGTCGGGGCGTAGCGCAGCCTGGTAGCGCACCTGCCTTGGGCGCAGGGGGTCGCGTGTTCGAATCACGCCGCCCCGACCAATAAATTCAAGCAGATCCAGGCACCTCTGGCACTGCCGAAAATCCCCCTGTAGATAAAATTGTTGACGGTCGCGCGTCGGGGTCGCTTCTCTGAGAGAGTCGGAGAGGTCGCCCCGCGGGCGCACCATACAAGAAGTTGGGGCGCGGCGCAGCCTGGCTAGCGTGCTTGCCTTGGGCGCAAGAGGTCGCGAGTTCGAATCTCGCCGCCCCGACTATACAGCGAACTCACTGCAACTGCTGCGTGTTCGACACCTCGCCGTGCGGAAGGGGAACTTGAGCCAGCTTCTCCTTCGGTGACCACATGAGGTACGTTGCCGCATTTCCCACCATGAGGAATATGCACTGCTCATCGAGCGCGTGCGCAAGTTGCTCCACCAACCGACGAAGTGAAGAACGTGCGGTTTCGGTCCACTCGATGGCGGCGAGGTACACAGCGCAGTGGTCTTCCCACCGCACCCCGAGTGCGTCGAGCCATATGCCTTTCGTTTCGCCGACGGTTGTGCAGCCGCCAAAGTGGTGGATGAGATCAGCCTCGAAGCGCGCGATAAGTTCCGGGTGTGCACGCGCCTTGTGCTTCGGTACGAGCGCGTAGCACGGACAGAGGCGTGGGCCAAACGAGCCGCTCTCCGGGTGGAGAGCGGCATCGGGCGGCGGCGGTGTGGTCCTCGTGCTGGTCACGGGTGCACCGCCATGGCAGCGACCGCCGGGGGGAGTGGGGGAAATGGCGGGCGACGCTTGGGGAGCTGTTCCAGCGGGCCTAGATCGTCGCCGTTGGCGATGAATTCCCGGAGGCTCGGCAAATAGAAGTACAAGCGCCCCGATACTTTCAGCGCTGCAATCTTCCCCTCGTTGAACAGGCCGTAGGCCCGCCCTGGCTTCACGCCGAGGATGTCGGCAGCCTCCTTGGCGTTCCCGAAGACCAGCCTTCTTTTTTCCTCTTGTTTGAGCCGAATCCATAGATCCGCAAGGGTTTCGCCTTGACGTAAATCAACGGAAATGATATTCTCACGGTTCCATGGGATAGGCAAGCCTACCGGTGGATGATTCTGAATACTTCGTAGTGCGTGGTTCATGCGGGAAAGTTTCTGCCTTTCTTGTGTGGACGTTCGCACCGGCACCTCAGGGTGCCAAGTGGTTTGTGCCGAGATCTTGACTCGGTGTACGCCCTTCGCGAATGTAGGGTCCAGGCGGTTGCAACGACTGGGCCCTTTTCTATTTGGCCCTACAATTACCTTAAATTCCAGGCTCTAAGGAAAAATAAGGAAACTGACGATCGCTTCGCATGCCTTCTGTCACCGACACTGTGTACCGCTTTGCAAACTTTACGTTTGTGCCGCACCGGGACTCCCTCGAGTGTGACAAGGTTCCGGTAAACATCGGAACGAAGCCGGCGCAATTGCTCACCCTGCTGTTGGCAACGCACAATTCCTGGGTACCTCGAGATAAGCTTCAGAACCTGTGGGCCGATTCCGAGAGTCCAGGGAACAACTTAGACACTACGTTGCATAAGCTGAGACAGCTTCTTGGTCAAAAGGAGACCACCAAGGACTCCGGTCTGATCCGTACCAAAAGAGGCTACGGTTTTGGCATCTTCGGGGAAGTGGAGATCACATCTGAATCGGAGATCAAGGCACAAAATCCAGATGGCCTTTTTGCGTGGGTAGACAAGAGGCTCAGCCGGGTGTCTTACCTGCACATAAGTCCGGTAGACATCAAATCCGACAAGGATGTAATCCAGTCCGATGTACTGCCCGAACCTATCTACATCGCACCCCCACCGAGAGACGTAATTGAAGAGGTCCTGAGCGAGGTCGTCGCCCTCGCATACCCGCACGCGATTGGTACTGAAAGTGAACAGCGGAAGCGCAACGACCTCATTGAGGTGTTGAAGAACAATCAGCTCTGGGAATCCCGCGAAGACAAGTTGCCCAAAGAGGAAGGGGAGAACCTCAGGGTGTTCAAGCAGTTGCGCGCCCGACCGGAATTTGCCGCTGCGCGCCGCAAGGCAATACGCGACCTGCTGCTGACAAACTCAGTTTCGCTTGAAATGGGAAACGGCTTCGAGGGCAACGGTTCGCTGCTGGCCCTCTCAAAATTCAAGGTCGGCCGCACCAGGGATGAAGTGCCGGTGGTGCGGCTGGTTGTCCGGTCAACCGACTACTTTACCTACCGAGTGCTCGCCGAGTGCTCGTCGGTCATGCTCGGGCCGTGTGGCCTCGGAGAGCAGCTGTCGCCAAATGGCCTCGCCGACTACCTTTCCACAGACTTTCAAGACTTCGTGAACCTCGGGCTCGGCGTGGCCGTAGTGGTGCACACAGCAATTGATAACCGGATCATCATTCGCCGACGTTCGAAAACTGCCGCGAATTTCGAGGACGGCGGCAAGCTCGTCATGTCGATGAATGAGGGGCTGAAAGCGTCAACGGATATCGACGACCAGTACCGAGACCGGCTCAGGCAGTTCGAATTTATGATTAACCGGGGCCTGGAAGAGGAGCTGTTCGGTCCGCACCCGGACCCTGCCCTCCGGCTCATACCGAAGATCACCAGCTACAAGCTCACCGGCGCGTTCATTTATACGCCGAACATGAGTGTAAATCTCTGTTTCGTGGTGAGCGCCGATTGCACTGCCGAAGAGGCGCTCGAAGCTGCCCGCTGCGCCAAAGACTCAAACTTCGAGTTCCAGCTCGCTACCGACTGCCCGAAGTTTAATTTCAGAAGCATTGACCAGTTCATCCGTGGCTCCATCCCCGGTGCGTCGGCCGGGGAAACCTGGGACGAGGGGGCGCTCGTGGCGGTTATGCTATCAGCGCTCGCCGTTCGGTGAGCGCGCAGCCAGAGCGCGGATCGTCCTGGTCCGCTCCTGACGACTTCAGCAACTTTGAGCTACCTGACTCGCTGTGCTCCGTTGAAGAGATTGCGCGACTGCGTGACCCCCAAGATCGTGCTGTAGAAATG
>VFZP01000556.1 GCA_016871115.1 Acidobacteriota bacterium | reverse complement strand
CGGCGGCGCAGCGTGGATCGCTCTTCTGGAGTTAGCTCGATGGTCGAGACAGGGCGTGCCATGGCTAAGCATGGCACAGTTCCGCCGTTATTTATAGTTAATTAAATTACAAGACACTAGTGTAGCTGGTTTCCGTCGGCATGGTCCTGACTTGAGTGTACAGGTTTCCTGTACGCGCGATGAAGGAGACTTGGGCGGAGTATGATCGGACCATGCGCGCGCTATTCCTGGCCGGCATCACAGCGGTGACGGCGATGGCGTGTTCGTGGGATTATCCGATCTGGATCCCGCGGAGGCCGTCGGCTGATCCGCTGTATCGCTTCGTCAAAGGCGGTAAGGCCGGATACATCGATCAGCGCGGCAAGGTGGTGGTCCCGCCCACTCTGGAGATTTGGGGAACCTCCGGATCCGAGTTCCACGACGGACTGCTTGAGGTGTCCGCAAGCAGCGGGAAGTACGTGGACACAACGGGCAGAGTGGTTCTCAATCCAGGCCTCTATCGCGGATGGGACTTTTCAGAGGGACTGGCCGCCGCGATGAAGGTGGGCAGTGGACCTTGGGGCTGTATCAATCCGCGCGGCGAGTGGGCAATTGCGCCACGCTTTGCGACGTCGCCGAATGGGTACGTTTATCCGTTCGCCTGCGGTGCAGCGAAGATCGACGTTAAGGGGTTGTACGGTTTTATCGACCACACGGCCGAGTTCATCATTCCACCGCGCCGGCTGGATGCCTCGAACTTCACCGAGGAGAGGGCACGGGTGGTGATGGAAGGGCCGTGCGTCTACTTTCCGGAAGGCGGCTGTGGGTTCGCGAATCCGGTTTTCCCGGGACTGCCCAGATTTTCGCGGCCGGCTCGGGGCACCCAACTGCCCGCCTGCAAGTTCACTTACATCGATAAGTCGGGGGGGCTTGATTACAGAGCAGCGCTTTGACAAGGCGCGCGGCTTCTCCGAGGGGTTCGCGCCCGCGCAACTGGGGAAGCTTTGGGGATTTATCGACCGGGCGGGCACCATCATCATTTCCTTCCGGTTTGAGGACGCACACCCTTTCCACTCGGGGCTGGCGAGGGTCCGCGTAGACCGGAAAAACGGCTATGCCAACAAAGCTGGGGAAATCTTGATAGACGCACAGTTTGAATACGCCGAGGACTTCAGCGAGGGATTCGCCGTGGCGGGCCGGCGAGGCCAACAATGGTACATCGACCCTCGCGGGCAGGCGGCTTTCGGCCAGGGGTTTAAAGTCGCCAGTCCTTTCTTCAAAGGACTGGCGCATGTAAAGCTCCTCAGCGACGACCGGGATGTGTAAGCCTACATCGATACCAAGGGCCGCACGGTGTTTCAGTACGAGCCCGGAGCCTCACTTACTCTTCCGCCACGCCCTTGCCCTTCGGCACATCCGCGGCATTCGTGCGCGGGAGCCACTTGGCAAGCTGCGCTTTCACCTGCGCGTACTCGGGGCGTTTGGCGAGGTTGGTCCATTCCATCGGGTCCTCGTGGTGGTCGTACAATTCCTCGCCGCCGTCTGAGTAAACGGTGTAGCGCCAGCGCTCGTTGCGCAGCGAGTGGTTGCCGCGGTTGAACGTGGTGAGCGCGGGCTGTTCCCAATCGCGCGCCGGATCATGCAGGATCGGCACCAAACTCCGGCCTTCGACGCCGGGGCGCGCCGGGAGTCCGCAGAGTTCAGTCAATGTCGGGTAGAGATCGATGAGGCTCACCGGGCGGTTGCAGCGCGAGCCGGCTTTGGTCACGCCGGGCGCGACGGTGAGCATCACGTTGCGCGTGGCCTCTTCCCAGAGCGAGAACTTGCGCCAGTGAAGTTTTTCGCCGAGGTGCCAGCCGTGATCGCTCCACAGCACGATATGCGTGTTCTTGGCGAGCGGACTCTTGTCGAACGCGTCGATCAGGCGGCCGAGTTGCGCGTCCATGAAGGCAATCGAGGCGAGGTAGGCCTGCACGGCATTCTTCCACTTGCCGGCGCCGGTGATGTCGTCATGATCGCCGTCCGGCTTGGCGAACTTCACGCCGATCGGCGGCACGTCGGCAAGGTCGTCGGGCTTAACTCGCGGCAGCACGATATCGTTGAGCGGGAACAGATCGAAGTACTTCGCCGGGACGTGCCAGGGCAGGTGCGGACGGAACAGGCCGACGCCGAGAAACAGGGGCTTGGACTGCGGCTTGTTCATTTCGCCGATGGCCCAGTCCACCACCTGCGCGTCGCCCATTTTCGCGTCGGGAACGTTGAGCGGGCCCCAATCCATATTGCCGCCGATGCCCTGGAACGGGCGCTTGGCGGGCTCCGGGTCTGACGGCTTGTTCTTCACCTGATCGGGGAAGTATTCGTCCCAGGTAGCGGCATCGGGGAAGCCGCCGTGATAGATTTTGCCGCCGCCGACGGCGCGATAGCCGTGGGCGCGGAAGTGCTGCGGGAGCGTGACTGCCTTGCCGAGCACAGGCGAGCCGCGCCAGGGCTGGCTGTTGGTATAGACGCCGGAGGTGGACGGGCGAATGCCGGTCATCAGCGACGCGCGCGACGGGTTGCACAGCGGCGCGTTGCAGTGGGCGTTGGTGAACAGCAGTCCGCGGGCGGCGAGTTTGTCGAGGTTCGGCGCGCGGGTTTGCGGATGGCCACCGAGGCAGCCCACCCAATCGTTGAGATCGTCAACGGCGATGAACAGGACGTTGGGTTTGGGGGCGTTACTTTGCGCGAAGGCGACGGGCGCGGCGGCCAGCGTGGTCGAAAACTGCCGGCGGTTGAGCATGAGAAATATCGTACGACAAGCGAGGGGGGGGCTGCGGCCGGGAGGCACTACTTGCACGGTCCGGAGCGCGAGGACCATGAACGGCAACCTTGTCGGCGTAGTTACCGACGCCTCTGGCACGGCACTCCCAACACGGAACTGGTTCTTGACCCACATTTCCGTTTTGAGCCGCGCGTGCGAGTCTCTCGGATGCTCGTCCGCATCAATATCCAGAACGGTTTGAAGGCAGTGAAGACCCCTGCGGAGGACAGCACCCAATGGGTGACAAACAAAACCAGCCCTTTCAGCTCTCTTGCAACGGCCTTCTCAAGATCG
>VFZP01000555.1 GCA_016871115.1 Acidobacteriota bacterium | reverse complement strand
TGTCACCCTCGATCATCGCGCCGGCGGTGGATGTGATCAGCCAGAAATCGCACGAGTACAATATTTCGATCCAGAAGTCGATGCCGCTCAGGTCCGCGCTGACGGTGTCCTATGTGGGCAACCGCGTACTGGACGTAGTCGGCACGCGAGACAGTAATGCCGTGGCGCCCGGCGTCTATACGAACCTGCAGGCGGCGCGCCCGTATCCCGCCTTCAGCGGAGTATCTCTCTACACCAACCAGGGCCGCTCGTGGTACAACTCAGCGCAGTTGAAATGGGAGAGGCGCTTCAGCGCAGGCATGAATCTCACGGGAGTGTATGCGTGGGGCAAGTATCTGCAGGACGGAGTGCAATACACGCCCTTCTCGCCGCGCGGCTACGATCGCGGCCGCTCCGGTGACGATCGTAAGCATGTACTCACGCTGAGCGCGATCTATGAACTGCCGTTCGGCAAGGGACGCAGGTTCGGCTCCAGCCTGCATCCGGTGCTGAATGCGTTGCTCGGCGGATGGGAGTTCGACGGTCTCTACGGTTTCGTCTCCGGCGCGCCGCTAACGATGTTCGCTCTCGGTGCGCCGCTCGGCAACGGCTACGGAACGCGGTCGGATACGGTCGGCAACCCGAAGGTCTCCAATCCCACAGCCGCCGGGTGGTTCAATCCGGCCGCGTTTGCCGCTCCACCGGTACGCGTGTTTGGCAGTTCGGGTATCGGCATTCTGGACGGCCCGGGGAACCATAGCTTGGACACGGGCTTATTCAAGAACTTCTATGTCACCGAGAAGAGGTTTGTGCAATTCCGGTGGGAGATGTTCAACTCAACGAACCACGTCAATCTCGGCAATCCGGTGACGACGATCGGCTTGGTCAATACGGGGCAGATCTTCTCGGCTGGATCGGCGCGAACGATGCAATTGGGGTTGAAGTTCATATTCTGATTCGTCTCATGGTCGTGATGTGCGCGGCTGGCCTCCCCGGTCTGTCCGAGGAGCCCGCCGCGCCGCGGCTCCGCCGGCTCCTTGGGGAGGCGCGAGCCGCCGAAACCGCCGAAGACCTGCCGGCGGCAGCCAAGGCCTATCGCGATATTCTCCGTCTCAGGCCTGGCTGGGGCGCGGCTGAGTTGAATCTCGCGCTGGTGCTTGCGGCGCAGCGTGACTATGCGGGGGCTCTGGCGAATTTTGAGTCTGCGCTGCGCCATGACGCCTCGCTGCTTTCGGCGGAGCTTGGACGCGGCGTCGCGCTTTATAACCTCGAGAGATATGCAGAGGCGGCCGCACCTCTTGCGCGCTACGCCGCGGCCAAGCCGGAAGACACGGAGGTTCACTACTACCTCGGCCGCACGTTTGCCGCGCTAGGCGAGCACGCGCGCGCGATTCCGGCGTTTCGGGCACAACTCCGGCTGACTCCCGCGCATGCCGAGGCGTTCTTCGCCCTCGGCGATTCGGCCAGGTTGCTGTGCGGGGAGGTGGCGCGGCAACTGGCCGGCGACGCCGAAGCCGCCTACTTCTTCACGCTCATCGCCGCGGAAGAGCCGGGTTCGGGCGAGGAGTCGCGTATCCTCGACGCGATCGCCCAGCAACCGGCGAGGCCCGAGGCGTACGTCACGCTGGGGCTGCTGCGGTTGGCCCGGGGGCAGCGCACCGAAGCCGCGGCATCGTTTCAGGAGGCGTGGAAGCGGGGATCGGAGGATTGCCGCATTTCCACCACGTGTAGCGAAGAGCGCGACCTCAGCTTCGACTTCCAAAGTACCCGGCGGCCGGAGGATGCCTATGCGGCTGCTGTGCGCGCGAAACGGCTGGCCGACTGGGGCTTTCGCAAGCTGGTGGAAACCGCGCCCACCTCGCCGCTGGCCGCCCAGGCGCGAGCGCATCTTTTCGAACAGGCTGGCGATGCCGAACAAGCCGGCCGGCACTACCGCGACGCGGTGGAGCACAGCCGCCGCGACTCTGCGTCGCTGACTGCCTATGCGAAGTTCCATGCCCGGCAGAGCCGCTTGGGAGAAGCCGCCAGTTTGTTGCGCGAAGCCATGCTCAAAGAGCCGGGAAGCCCCGTGATGGCCGCGTTGTTGGGCGAGGTGTTGTTTGTGTCCGGAGAGCCTGCGGCGGCGCTTCCGTTTCTGCAACGCGCCTCCCGGGCTCGCCCGGCGGATGAGCAGACCCGGTCATATCTGGCGCAGAGTCTGGCGAAGGCGGGGCGCACTGTGGAGGCGATACAGGTTCTTGAGACCGCGCCTGCCGATCCCGGCGGGCGGCTCCATTTCCTGCTCGGTACGCTCCACCGGCGCGCCGGCAATGCCGCGCGGGCCGACCGCGCGTTCGCCATCTACAAGGAGCGCAGGAATGCGCGGTAGCCGGCGTGTGCTGCGGAACGGCTGGGGATATGATGGGGCTGGAAAACGATGAAGCGGTTGTGGCTATTGCTGTGGCCCGTGGTGGCCGGTTTGCTGGCCGCGCCGCCCAAGGCGCCTGCCGATCCGCGCATCGCGTCGGTGCATCCGCTGGCGATCCGCGCGGGAGTGTCCACGGTCGTCACCGTGCGCGGCGAGGGATTGGCCGGAGCGCGGGCTATGTGGTGCAGTGTGGCATCGGCGACGGCGCGGATCGAGGGAGCGGTCGCAACCGACGGCGATGCCGAGCACGTGCGGGTGGCGATCGCAGCCCCCGCGGGCTTTACCGGCGTGCTGCGCGTGCGCCTCATCGCCTCGCGCGGCGTGAGCAACGATCTTCCGCTGCACGTGGTGGACGCGCCGGTGCTCGACGAGCCGGAATCGGTGGCCATCACGCGCGGCGCTCCGCTCGCGATTGCCGGACGCCTGGTGGCCAAGGGCGAAGTCGATACAGTGTGGCTCGAAGCCCAGCGCGACGATCTGCTGACGTTCACGGCCCTGAGCGGTGTGGCGGGTTTCGATCCTGCGCTGACGCTGTCGGAGCCTTCGGGTAGTTGGTTCGACGCACAGCGCCTGAATCGCCTCGCCTTCAACGATGAGCCGCTGCATTTTCCGGGCCTCGCTCAGGATGCGCGGCTGGTGCATCGCTTCGACAAGGCGGGCCGCTACGCCCTGCAAGTGAAAGCCTTCTCCG
>VFZP01000554.1 GCA_016871115.1 Acidobacteriota bacterium | reverse complement strand
GAGGCCGCATGGATCGTCTCAATCTTCGCAAGGAGCCGGTCAAGGACATCTTTGTCTATCCGCTGGTCGGCGACGTTCAGCAGTTGCTACGCCGCTCAACCCGGTAAACAAATACAATAAACAATGGGCGCTGAGCGTTGCCGCCGCGGTCCTGACGGCCACGCTTGCCTGGGCCGACGACAACAACAATCGCTCCAGTTGCCGCGATTTGCCCAGCGCATCGCAACTGAAAGCGCATTTGAACAACCTGAGCGCCGTGCCCCCGGCGATTGGCGGGCCTATTGGCGGACTGTTCAACGGTACGCGGATGCGGGCCGCGGTGGTGAACCGCGATGGCGAGGTATGCGCGGTGGCGGCATCCACGAGCGACAACTCGCAGGTGTGGCCCGGTAGTCAAGCGATCGCGAAGGCCAAGGCTTATACGGCCAACGCGTTTTCGCTCGATAACTTCGCTTTGTCCACAGCGCGCTTGTACACCTTTACGCCGCCTGGCCACTCGCCATGGAGCCTGGGACAGTCGAACCTGTTCAATGCAGGGGAGCTGGCCGCGCCGGGGGATACGAACAAAAGCACGGGAAAGCTCGCCGGCGGGTTGATCTTCTTTGGCGGCGGCGTGCCGATTTACAAGAATGGCAAGATCATCGGCGGGCTGGGCGTGAGCGGCGACACCTCGTGTGCCGATCATGAAGTGGCCAACCGCGTGCGGCATCTGGCGGCGTTGAATCCGGCGGGCGGGGCGACGGCGGACGATATCCGCTATCGCTTGGCCGACGGCGCCGACGCCTTTACGCATCCGTTGTGCATCAACACCGTGCGCAACGGCGTGGCACTTGGGCAGGAAGCGCCGGCGGTGGGTTACTTAGTAGAGAGGTTAGCGCGGAGCCGCAAGTTCGGCTCCGCGCTGCGCCCTGGCTTTCAGGGCGCGGTATTCGACGAGGGAGGCCTGTAGCGGTTTGCCGTTTTTGTAGATGCAGTCGCAAAACTGCTGGCAAGGCTCGCCGGGACGGCAGGCATTTGTGCATTCGGCTTCTTCGTTTCCGGGACGGATGTCGAAGGGCAGGTCGTTGAAGACGATCACGGAAATGGCGATGGCCAAGACACAAGCGAAGAATCCGAGGGGGAACGAGGCCGCGAGGTCGCGAGGCTCATCGGGCTGGTGAAACGGCATGACCTGCTTCAGGCGGTCATAGTCCCAGATCAGCAAAAACAGGTTCGCGAGCAGCATGAGCGCCACGATGCGGGTTCCGTTGAAGCGCGTGGCGTGGGTGAGCACGAAGATGTTCAGCATGATCGGGAAGTAGCAGAGCGCGCCGAGCAGCGCGGTGCGGGGAATCAGCAGTAGGATGGCGGCGGCGAACTGGCTGACGCCGATGAACGTGTAGTAGGAGCCGGTGAGCAGCAGCGCGTCGAAGTAGTGGCCGAGCGGGTTGTTGGAGGGCAGGCCGGTGAAGCGCTCTCCCGTCACCTTGACGATTGCGGCCGGGAGGAAACCGAGCGCGAGGGCAACCCGGTAAAACACGGCGAACCAGCGCAGCCACTTGTTTCGCCTGTACTCGCGGTACAGCCGTTGGAGGTCTCTCAATTCAGGCCGATGGTATCAGGCGGCGCGGCCGCTCAGCAGGCGCTGCACGGCGGCGTCACCCCAGTCTTCGCGCAGCACCCGCAACGCCTGCTGAATGGCGGCAGGTTCGGTGGCGGCTTCCCAGAGCGCTCGCTCGATGCTGCGAGCCCAGCGCGCTTCGCACCAGATGAACCACGCGGTGGCGAGCAGCGGAGCGGCGGCTGCCCAGACGGCCAGCCATTGCAACGCGTACCAGATGACGACTGTGCCGCCCAGCATCACGCCAAGCGGCGCGGCATGTGTGCGTGCACAGGCCAGCACCACGGCGGCCTCGAGCGCGGGGCCATCCAAGCGCGCGAGCCACCATTCGGGAATCTTGACGAGCGTACGGAGGCGTGACCCGGAGGCGCTGGACTCGCGCCCCACTGGCGGCCGGTCCAACCGGAGGTCAAAGTTTCCCATCGCGCGGAGGCGTGCGCGGAGCGGCCCGTGGACAGACTCCGGCAGCAAAGCGCCGTCGCGGTCTCCCGATAACAGCGAGGTAGCCATCAGCGCCAGCATGAGGAGCGTCGCGCCTTCGGCGAGAAATGTTTCGGCCGTGGTCATCCACTCGGCCGAGCGCGGACGGAGCAGAACGAGGGCGAGAAACTGCGACCACAATCGTCAGTCTGCCCCTTCGCGCGCGAGCCAGCGCGCCTGCCCGATGAAGAGCAGGAACATGGGCGCGAGGCTGAGCCAGCGCAGTAGCGCGCCATCCATACTGGGCACTTGCGAGAAGAAAGCCGCGAGGCCGAATAAATAAACCGTTCCAACCCATCCTGCCGGCCAACGCCGCCACGCCCGCCGTCTACGCCCAGTGCCGCCCCGGACAGCGGAACAGGCACCACAACAGCACCGGAATGGCGGCCATGGAGACTGCCAGAGACGGCCACTCAAACCCGGTGCGCCAGGCGAGCACGGTGTCTGGCCGCGCCACGAGTTCACGCATCGCCGGCGCGCTGGCTGCGAGCGGACTGACGGGGACCTTGCATCGCACGGGCGCCTCGCTGCGCCCCAACAGCGCCAACGCTTCTTTGAAATGAAACCGTCCGCTGAAGGCCAGACCGTCCTGGACCTTGCGTTCCTGACAGCGAAAGCCCGCGCCGGAGCGCTGAACGGCGCATGCGAGCAATGCGGCGGCGGGTTGCGCCTGCGACGGCGGAATGCCCTCGATCAAAACGACGTTGCGGCCACGGTCGCCAGCGACGGCGAGGCGGATGCGAATGTCCGGAGCCTCCGTGGCATAGGCCAGAGCCGGCAGAGACACCAGCATCAGGATGGAGGAAAGTGTACGCACGGAGCCTTACAGACTGTTTCGGCTCAATTGCGTGCATCCTTTAATCCCACATTTCCGTTTTGAGCCGCGCGTGCGAGTCTCTCGGATGCTCGTCCGCAGCAATATCCATAATGGCTTGAAGGCAGTGAAGGCCCCTGCGGAGGACAGCACCCAATGGGTGACAAACAAAACCAGCCCTTTCAGCTCTCTTGCAACGGC
>VFZP01000553.1 GCA_016871115.1 Acidobacteriota bacterium | reverse complement strand
GATCTTCACCTTCTCGCACATGGATCGCGGCAAGCCCCGCGAGGGGCAGATGAGCCAGGTGTCGCGCTACACGCTGCGTGCCGGCGCGCCGCCGCAACAGACGGTGATCATCGAGTGGCCGGCGGGCGGGCACAACGGTGGCGAAGCGATCATCGGTCCGGACGGATATCTGTACGTTTCCACGGGCGACGGCACGAGCGGGTCGGACAAGAACGGCACCGGGCAAAGTATGAACGATCTGCTGGCGGCGATGCTGCGCATCGATGTGGAGCATCCCGACGCGGGCCGCAATTACTCGATTCCGAAGGACAACCCGTTTGTGAAGCTCGAGGGCGCGCGGGCGGAGGTGTGGTCCTATGGGTTCCGCAACCCTTGGCGCTTCAGCTTCGATCCGGCGACCAAGCGCCCGTGGGTGGGCGACGTGGGGCAGGATCTGTGGGAGCTGATCGAACTCACCGATAAAGGCGCCAATCACGGCTGGAGCGTGATGGAGGGGACGCATCCGTTTCACCCGAACGCGCAGCGCGGGCCCACGCCGATTGTGCCGCCCGTCGTCGAACATCATCACACCGTGTGCCGTTCAATCACCGGCGGCTACGTGTATGAAGGAA
The DNA here is from genome assembly GCA_016871115.1 of Acidobacteriota bacterium. Taxonomy (GTDB): domain Bacteria; phylum Acidobacteriota; class Terriglobia; order Bryobacterales; family Bryobacteraceae; genus VFZP01. Next base: position 2,515 of record VFZP01000553.1, on the reverse strand, counting down.
ACAAATTCCCTCAATTGCGTGGCGCGTATCTATACGGCGATTACGAGTACGGCAAGATGTGGGGCTTGCGCTACGACGCCAAGGCGAACAAGGTGACATGGCACGAAGAACTCGCCGATACGGCGGTGCGGATTTCGAGCTTTGGGCAAACGCGCGATGGCGGATTTTATGCGCTCGACTACGATGCAGGCGAGATCTACGAACTCGCGCGGCGGCCGCCCGCGCCGGCGAGCGCGACGCCGTTTCCGCGTTTGCTGAGCGAGACCGGGCTGCTGACCTCGGTGCGCGAGTATAAGCATGCCGCGGGCGTGTTGCCGTATGAGATCAACGCGCCGTTCTGGTCTGACGGGGCGATCAAAGAGCGCTACCTCGCGCTGCCGGGCAAAGCGGTTATGGCGGTGAAGGACAAAGGCGCGTGGCAGTTTGACGATGGCTCCGTGGTGGTGAAGACGTTTGCGCTGGAGATGCGCGAGGGCGATGCGGCGTCGCGAAAGCGCATAGAAACGCGCGTGCTGCTGAAGCAGGAGAATCACTGGATCGGCTACAGCTACGAGTGGAAAGACGATCAGTCTGATGCCATGCTGGTGGGAACCGATGGCGCGGACCGCACGTTCAAGATTCGCGAGGCGAGCGGCGAGCGCGAGCAAGTGTGGCACTACCCGAGCCGCAACGAGTGCATGTTTTGCCATTCGCGCGCGGCGGGTTTTGTGCTGGGCGTGAACACAGCGCAGATGAATCACCGCGGGCAGATCGCCAAGCTGAATGAAGCGGGTTTGTTGAAAGCTCCGCCGAAAAAGCGGGCGGCGGGGTTGCCCGCGCTGGTGAATCCGTTCGATGCAAGCGCGCCGCTTGAAAGCCGGGTGAAGGCATACCTGCAGGTGAACTGCGCGATGTGCCATGTGTCGGACGGCGGCGGCAATGCGTCGATTGAAGTGGGCTCCGAAACGCCGCTCACGAAGGCGGGGCTGATCGGCGAGAAGCCGATGCACGGGACGATGGAGATTCCGGATGCGCTGCTGGTTGCGCCCGGCGCGCCGGAGCGCTCCGTGCTGCTGGGGCGGATCAAGGCGCGGGGCGCATATCAGATGCCGCCGAGCAGTTCGAATCGCGTTGATACGCAGGGCGCACGGCTGGTGGAAGAGTGGATCCGGTCGCTTAAGCCGTAGCCGGTGCTTCGAGAATCATGTAGGTCACCGAAGCGTGCGCGGCCAGTTTGCCGCGTGCATCGAAAATTTCTACGCGCGTCGAAAACAGGCGGCGGCCCGGTTTCAGCACAAAGCAACGCGCGCGGAGAAATGTGCCAGTGGCCGGGCGCAGGTAGTGGATCGTCAGGTTCGTGGTGGTGACTTTGCAGTTGCGGCCGTGGACCTCGACGATGGCATACCAGGCCGCTTCGTCAGCCACCGAGGCGAGGACGCCGCCGTGCACCACGCCGTCGCCGTTCAGGTGACCCTCGTGAAGCGCCAGCCGGCAGGTAACGCCGCCGGCCTGGCGTCGCGTGAGTTTCAATCCGAGTGTGTGTTCAAAGGCCAATCGACGATTCTACCGCTGGTGTTCCGATATAATTCCGGTACCGTTGCAGACAATGGCAGTGATGATTCGGATCGGGCTGTGCGTGGCCCTGGGCGGCGTCGCGTGGGCGCAATCGTCCACCGCCGAGGCGGTGCTGGCGGCGAAGTGTTTGGGTTGCCACGGCGCGGCGCGGATGTCGGACCTTAATCTGCGGGACCGGGCGAGTGCGCTGCGCGGCGGCAAGCGCGGGCCGGCGCTGATTCCCGGCGATGCGGCGCGTAGCTTGCTGGTGCAGGTAACCAACGGCAGCGGCTCCGTGAAGATGTCGCCAGGCAACGCGCGGTTGACGGCGGACGAAATCCAGACGTTGCGCGAGTGGGTGGCGGCGGGCGCGCCGTGGGGCGACGCCGTGACGCCCACGAGCACCTGGTGGTCCTTCCGCAAGCCGGTTCGCCCTGCTTTGCCCCCGGTGAAGAACGCCGCGTGGGTGCAGAATCCGATTGATGCTTTTGTGCTGGCACAGATGGAAGCCGCGGGGCTAGCGCCCGCGCCGGCAGCCTCACGGCTGGCGCTCGTGCGGCGTGCGTACTTCGATCTGCACGGCTTGCCGCCGGCGCCGGAACAGGCCGATGCGTTCGTGCACGACGCCTCGCCCGACGCGTATAAGAAGCTGGTGGACCGGCCGCTGGAATCGCCGCGTTATGGCGAACGCTGGGGCCGCTACTGGCTGGACTTAAGAATCTGTCTAGAAATAAGATATTCAGTGTGATGGATTGCGGGGTTGGATTTCGTAGTTCCAATCGCCGTGAAACTCGTCGCGGCGGATCTTCACCTGGGCCAGTTCTGCATCGGAAACTTTGATGCCGGATGGATAGGTTTCGGTATTCAACTCGGCATGAACTTTGAGACCCGTCTTGGTGGTAGTCGCCGCGATCAGATTGACAATGGTCTGGAAGCTTCGGAGAGGTTTCCCGCGCCAGTTTTGGGAGTTGTAAGAGAACAG
>VFZP01000552.1 GCA_016871115.1 Acidobacteriota bacterium | reverse complement strand
CATAATCCAGCTCCGTCAAGCCTCACTGAAAACAAAACACTTAGCAAGCGCCGGTACGTTGGGTTGACTCCCAAAACGCGCCGTTATTGTACCCTGTTTTCAGGGGTCCAGAAAGCAGTGTAACCAATTTTGTCACCAATTTGGTCAACGTGCCTTTGCCGTCGACCTCCGCCGATCGATTCTCGCATTTCCCGGGAGAAGGCAGCAGCCTACGCCGGACCCGGGACGGCAGCCGGCCGCACGGACGTCGCGAGTGAGCCACCGATTCAGCGTTGGTGGCGTTCGACCGGAGGCTGGCTTTGCAGCCGTGTCCTCAAGATCCAAAGTTCGAGGATCTGCGCGCCCTGCTCGCCCGGCTTGCTGGTCCACGTGAGTTCCAACGTCCCGTTGCGATAAGCGGTGCGGGGGATGGTAAACGGTCCGAGGATGTTGGCGCTGGTGATGGGCTGGAAGTCATGAATCACCTGGTTCTGGCTGGCCGTGGCGCGGACATGGTTGCGCCCCAGAGCGCCGCCGCGCGGCAGATAACGGATGCGCAGCCTATACTCCGACTTCGGATCGGGGGCGCTCATATTTCACGACAACCTGCGTGCCGTAGTAGGCGGTGAGGATGCTGCCGGCAGGATAAGGCACGAGCCCCTGTTTCTCCCGGACAGGATTGTGGTTTGGCGTGCTGAGGAAGCCCGGGTCGCGTGTCCAGGCCCTGTCATCCTTGACTGCATCCCAGCTCACGGCATCCTGGAAGCTCGCGTAAATCCTCCCGGACCGGGATTGCGGTAGTCCACGATTTCCTCGAGGGTCTTTCGCTTGGCCGGTTCATCAGAAGCTTCCGGATCACCTCGAATTGTTTCTTCAGCCACCGCGCGCTGTTGAGCTGCGCATCAATCGCGTCAACGAAAACCGCGCGGTTACGCCTGCATGACATCCGCGATCGTCCGCCGCGCGGGCGTCGATATGAGCTTTCATCTGCTCTATGGCCAGTCCCTCATCCCGCTTCTCTAAAGTGTCCACGATCAGGAAATGTCCCTTCGCCGCCTGGAGCCGGTAGCCTCTACTTCCTGGCGCGGGCTTGCGGCTGCCGGAATGGTGGCAATCGCCAGATGGAGACACTAGCCCTTCATGACAAACGGCAGAAACGTCTCCTCGTTCCGTCCCACTCCCTGGGGATCGACCCCGGCCAGTTTCAGCGCGGTGGCGTAGGTGTGCCCATGATTGGCCACGATGAAACCCGGCGAAGGCTCCGAGTAACCGGCCTTCAGATTGCCGCCGGAGTCAAAGCGCGGATCCATTTCTCCGGTCCTGGCATGGATCGGAATCGGTTGCATCGTCTTCTGTCCGGCCATGCCAAACTGCACGCCGCCGCGAACCCGGGGGCCCATGAATGCGCATGACGTCACTGGATTGTGCGCCACGATATCCTGCGATAGAATTTGCTTCCGCTTCTCTTCGTCGCTGAGGCTCGAGTTGGCCAGGATCTTTGCGATATCGCCGTTGACCATCCGTCCGAACTCACTGGTGATGACGATGGTCGTATAGTCCCAGTAAGACCTACCCGTGGCCTTGTATTCAGTCGACTTCAGCTTGCCAACCAGCGTTCGCAAAGGCGTCCACAACTCGTCCCGCATCATCTGGCGCTGGTCGAACGGAAAACTGGAAGCGAGGCTTTCGCGCGATTGATGGTGGTCGAAGCCGCGTACCAGGCGGTTCTCCAGCCAACCGGCGCAACTGAGTCCCTTGGTGAGCATCTCGTACAGCATCATGGCCTGCACGTTGATATTGGGTGTGTTTTTGCTGCGCGCCTGACTGCCGTTAATAGCCTGGAAATGGATCTCTTCGTCTTCGGCGGAAACCCGGAACTCCTCCCGCAACCGCGCGTCGTTGAACAGCCGGGTCGGTTCGAGGCCGTGCTGGCCGCTCTCAAGGAGCCGGTTATACACATCGAGCGCTGATGCGAAGCTCCGCAAAACGGGGCTGTTCTTGTCGGCCAGCGCCTGATGCCTTGGCTGCGCGAGAAACCGCTGCACCGACTTGTTTCTCTCGTCGCTCCGCATCGCCAACGTCTGGCCAATGAGGTGGCGGAAGTATTTGGGAGTCTGTGGATAGATGGAATGCGCCCAAACCGGTCCGAGCGCATGATAGACGCCAGTGCCCTCCGGGTACTGCGAAATGTCTAGCTCCCCATCGGAAAGCCAGCGATGCCAGTTCAAGTTGGGCAGCAAGTAAGGCCGGCCCGTGGCTTCACAGAACGCCTGCAACACCGTCCGCTCGTTGGGTTCGCGGCGCGCTTTCAGATCGGTCTTGTACTGGCCATAGTGCAGGCGCCAGCGTTCGGTCGAGTGGCCGCCGCCGGTTTTCATGCTCGAAACGATCGCCATCTCGTTGAACATGTCCTTGCCATCTTCGGCCAGCGGCCCGTAGAAGATTTGTCCGTGGCGGCGAAACTCTTCCGGCTTCAGGTCCTTGACGCGGTAGAGATGCTGCGCAAACGAGTCCCACGCCTTGGGGTCGCGCGGCATTTCGCCGAACTTCGAGTCGTTGCGCACAGGAAGCACGGGGCTGAACATGTCATAGCTCATCCACCCGCCTTCGACGAACCAATAGATCAGGAAGCTCGGCGCCTCGGATTCTTTGCGATGATCCTCCGCGGCCGCGGCCAGACCGGGCGAGAGCGACTGCGCGCCGCCGCTAGCCAGATAGGAAAGGCAATCGGCCGCCGCGATGCCCGCTGAACCTCTCAGAAATGAACGCCGTTTCAAGGAAGTTTCCTCGCTACCATTTCCTGGCCATTCTCCATCAGAACCATCCGCTTGAGCAGGGGCCGGATGCGCAAATCACTGCTCACGGCATGATCATACAGTAACTTGTACCTGGCGCGCTCATCCTCGAGAGCGCGCAGCCGGCGATGGAACAACATGTCGTAGTGAGTGTTGATGAAGTTCCGCACAAACTTCTCTTTCCTCACTACTTGCTGCGCGAACGACTCAAGGCCCGGCCCCTTGAACGGATAGCTGGGAATCACGTTCTGATCCGATTCGTCAATGGCGGCGCCCTTCGAATCGGCCACCCGGTAGGTGCCGTTGTCGTCCCAGCGCTGGCGTTGGAGTGCCAGCGGGGTCAATAGCTTGTGGCAGGAATAGCAGAGGCTG
>VFZP01000551.1 GCA_016871115.1 Acidobacteriota bacterium | reverse complement strand
CCCGGGCAGGTCCTGTAAGCCCCTACATCATGTCCGCGTGTGCCTGCCTCGCACACGCCCTCAAGCTACAAACTGACATTCGCCACGGGCTGCTAGACAGAAAGTAGTAGTCGACCCCATGCACCTCACCGGGGCGCGGCGGCCGCGACGTGTAGATCACCGCTCGCGGGCATTTCATTCCCAGGCGCGGGAGGGCTCGTATCAGACGTGACTTGCCTGCTCCAGAGTGTCCGGATAATCGAAGTAAGCGCATGCCGCTTGGCTCCTTGTATTTGATTGCCAGCCTCTGCGGGCCAGTTTCATCATGAGCGGAATTCAAGTTAGCCGATAGTGATTTGGGAGTTGAGAACTGGGAAAATCGCCTTCATGCAGGCGGATGCCAAGCGGTTCTTCCTGTGTACGTGGTATTAACCCGTCCACGACCTCGGAAAGAGGAGGTTGAACTCACAGATTCACAAGGTGCGCGACGGCTTGACGAGCCTTCACGTATCGACCTTCCTTGCCGAATGTGGCTACCAGTTCGCCGGCGCGCTGCTGAACATCCCCTCCGTACTTCAATCGCGGCCGGTATTACGAGAATCGGCTTTTCAGCCTTCTGCTGACGATCTGATTTGGATCTCAACGCGATTGCCCCTGCACGAGACCGCTAAGACGGCGACGACGGGCCAGAAGCGGCGGCTGCGGATAATCGACCGCAGCGAGAGCCCTCTCGAAAATCGAATACTCTCCAGTTTCGAACCCTACTTCGAGACTTGCTGCCGGACGAGGATCTCGCTCTCTCAATCAGTGCCCCTCGCTAAGGAGGCGCATACCTACAGGATTTGCGACTTCCAGGAGTTTAGCGGAGGCATCCTGACACAGCACGGCGCCATCGAAACACGACTGCGTCCGCCGCAAGCAGATCGATTGGCAATCGGCTACCTGTTCTCCTTGCCGCCACAAGAGGGGCTCGGGAGGCTCATTGCTGCGTTCAGCACAGGAGGAACCGAGACGTTGATTTTCGGCCAGTTGCTCAGCACCGCATTTCGCGAACGCGTGAAAACAATCCTCCGAACGGGCGAGGCCAGATTGCTTATCGCGAGATTCTCCGTACCGGAATACGTTCCCACACCGCTCCTTGCCTTCCCGCGCCACGAACTCGCAGCCAAGTTGATTGCTGATCAACCGCTAGTTCTTGAGCCGGCGGCGATTCCTTTGTCGGTCTGACCTGGGACGCTCACCAAGGCATAATCAATTTCTTACGGTGGGATCACGAATCTGGTCCCGAGCACTTGAATCGAGTCTGTTCGCAATATTGCGAAGATGCAAGAAATCGGGCTGGGAGCGCCCTCCACGCACGACGGCACCGGGAAGGAGAACTTTCCCCAGGTGAATACCGATGGCAGCGCGCCGGTTCGGTATAATCGGCTCTCCCGTGGCCGAAACTTCCCCGTCGCCGAAGAGCGCCGCAATCATTGCTGATCGACTACGCGGCCTGGCCCTCCTCGCCGCCGTCTTCTTCGCCATCGTCTATCTCGTCCCCAAGCCCGCGGCGGTGAAGCCCGAGGGCTGGCGATTGTTCGGGGTGTTCATCGCCACCGTGGTGGGCTCGGTCACGGAACCCATCCCCGGCGGCGCGCTGGTGATGCTGGCCGTAGTGCTGGCCACCGCCATCGGCGGGCTCACGCCCACGGCCGCGCTCGGCGGCTATGCGGACCCCACCGTCTGGCTGGTGCTTTCCGCCTTCTTCATCTCGCGCGCGCTCATCAACACGGGCCTCGCGCGCCGCATCGCGCTCTACTTCGTGGGACTGTTTGGCCGCAGTTCGCTGGGTGTCACCTACGCGCTGTGCGTGTCGGACGCTGTGTTGGGCTCCATCATTCCTTCCAACGGGGCGCGCTCGGGCGGCGTCATTCTGCCCATCATGCGTTCGATCGCTGAGCTCTACGGGTCGCAACCCGGCGTCACCGCGGGGCTCCTCGGCACGTTCCTCTACACCTCGGCCTATCAGGGCATCTGCATCTCAGCGGCGATGTTCTTCACGGGCCAGGCGTCCAACTCACTCGCCGCGCAGATTGCGGGCACACAGGGCTACGTCATCACATGGTCAAGCTGGCTGGCCGCCGGCATTGTGCCTGGTTTGGTGTCGTTGCTGGTTGTCCCTTGGGTGGTGATGCGGCTGAATCCACCGGTAATCCGCGCCACGCCCAAGGCGCGCGAGTTTGCCACGGATGAGCTCACAAAGATGGGCCCACTCTCGCAAGCCGAGTGGATTCTCGCGGGCGTGTTCATTGCGGTGTGCGGGCTGTGGGTGACAAGCGGCGTCACCAAAATCGATGTGGTGGTGCCCGCGCTCGCAGGCGCGGTGTTTCTCATCCTCACCGGCGTACTCTCCTGGGACGACGTGATCAGTGAAAAATCCGCCTGGAATCTGTTTATCTGGTATGGCGGGCTGGTGCGGCTGGGCAAGGCGCTCAACGACACCGGCGTGACGCGCGCGTTTGCAGACTGGGTGGTGGCGCTGTTCGGCGACGCGGCCTGGAGCATCGTGTTCGCCGGCGCGCTGCTGATCAACTACTACGCGCACTACGCCTTTGCCTCCATCACCGCGCACATTCTGGCCATGTACGCGCCGTTTCTCGCCGTACTGGCGTTGAAAGGCGCGCCTTTGGGCCTCGCCGCATACGCGCTCGCCATCTTTACTAACCTGGCCGCCGGGCTCACGCACTACGGCACCACGCCCTCGCCGATGTACTACGCGCACGGCTATGTGCCGATGAGCACCTGGTGGCGCGTGGGCGCCGTGGTAAGCGTGGTGAATATTACGATCTGGTCCACCGTGGGGTTTGCCTGGTGGAAGTTTCTTGGCTTCTGGTAAGCAGGTATCGAATATCACTGGTCTGCTGGGGACGGCGCTCGCTTATCAGGAGACTTATCCACATTGCCGTTTTGAACCGCACGTGTGAGTCTCTCGGATGCTCGTCCGCATCAGTATCGTTCGATCTCATGTATTTGTTTACCGGGTACTGAACAAATGGAGCGCAAGCATGTAGCGTAGGGTAGGTGGCGCAGAGCAAAAAGCAACGTGAGGAGCCCGGACCAAGTCGCGGAGAGTTGGAGCGCGAGAACGCGCGGCTACGGCAGGAGAGTGAGCGGTTGCAGCGGGAGATCGAACGCCT
>VFZP01000550.1 GCA_016871115.1 Acidobacteriota bacterium | reverse complement strand
GTGCCGGAAAACGGCACGCACGGTTTGAAAGGGGAGCTTAGAAACGGGCTGGCGTAAGCCGGTACCGCGCTAACATCTACCAATGTATCGCGGCGTCCGTCCAGACTGGCTCGCGGTGGCGAGTCACCGCGCGCTGTTCCAGGCGAGTTTGCATTGCGCCGCGGCGTGGGAAGAGTGTGCGGGAATCACGGGCTCGGCGCGCGCTGGACGGGTGCGCGTGCCCGAAGGAGCGAGCTTGTGAAGACGTCGCTCGACTTGGCGCGGCAGCTTGAAGCGCCGGAGATCTCGGTATCGGATGCTTGCGTGGAGTGCTTACCCACAAGCGTGGCGGAGCGCTTCTCCGGTGGCGGCGTCGGGTTCTACTTCGGGCCGGCCTCGCCGCTTTCGCAAGCGGTCGGCCTTGGTATGGAGGGCCCCATGGAAGACGCCGAGTTCGCGCGGATGCAAGAGTTCTTCCGCTCGCGCAACGTGCCCGTGTCGATCTCGCTGTGTCCCTATGCCGATCCATCGGTGCTCGATGCCATCGCGTGCCACTCTTATCGCATCACGCATTTTGAGCAGACGCTGGTGCGCGAGTTGCCCGCCGTGGAAGCAACGCATGCCGTCACCGTGGAGCGCGTTGCTCCGGCCGGCCTGCGTGAGTGGGCGCGCACGGTGCTGGCCGGTTTTCAAGAGTTCGGTCCGATGCCTGAAGGCATGGAGGATCTGTTTGCAGTGCTGGGTGCGGCTACCCGTGCCCAGCCTTTTCTGGCGCGGGTTGACGGCGCGATTGCCGGCGGCGGCACGGTGGCGATTCGCGGCGATGAAGCGATTTGCTATGGCGACTCCACGTTGCCTGTTTACCGGCGGCGCGGCGTACAGAGTGCGCTGATCTCGGCGCGTCTGGCTGCGGCATCGTCAGCAGGTTGCCAACTGGCGATGGCCTGCACCGCCCCTGGCACCGCGTCGCAGCGCAACTACGAACGCGCGGGCTTCCGCATCGCCTACAACAAAGCGATGCTGGCGCCCGGCGTCACGGCATCATCGGGTAACGTATAAGCCATGGCCGAAGTACCTCAGATTGCCACGATCGTGGCGTTCACGGAAGGTCCGACGTGCGACCTTGCGGGCAACGTGTTCTTCACCGAAACGAAGTTCAATCGCATCATGAAGTTCACGCCGCAGGAGGAGTTGAGCGTGTTTCGCGAGAATTCGAATGCGGCCAACGGCCTCGTCTTCGATGCGCGCGAGCGGCTGGTTGCTTGCGAAGGCAATCAACAGAATCCGCGTGTGACGCGCACCGACATGAAGACCGGACGCGTGGAGATTCTCGCCAGCCGCGCAATGGGGCTGGCGCTCACCGCGCCGAACGATGTGACGTTCGATGACCAGGGCCGGCTGTACTTCACCGATCTGCCCGGCGGCACCGTGCACCGCATCGATGCCAACGGCAAGGCGACTCGCATTCTCGGCAGTCCGGACGTGCAGCGCCCCAACGGCATCACGATTTCGCCCGACGGCAAGACGCTGTATCTCGTCGAAGCGAACCAGGCTGAAGGCGGCGCACGCCTGTTGCGGGCCTACGATTTGCAGGTTGATGGCACGGTGGCCAACATGCGCGTGTTCGTGAACTTCTCTCCGGGGCGTAGTTCCGATGGCATCACGATTGACTCGGCGGGCAACGTCTATGCGGCCGCCGGCTTGAATGCGCGCCGCGGCACCAGCGAGACGCTCGATACCAAAGCGGGCGTGCATGTGTTCTCGCCTCGCGGCGATCGCATCGCGTTCTATCCGATTCCAGAAGACACGGTGACCAACGTCTGCTTCGGTGGTCCGGACTGGAAGACGGTGTATGTGACCGCGGGCAAGACGCTGTACAAGTTTCGCGTGGAGATTGCGGGCACGCGGCGGTAGCGGTAGCCGGGCGAGACTCCATGGAAATCGGCTAGCATGGCCGTGTGACATGCCGACTCGTTGCGCTTGGGCTCCTGGCGAAATGCCTCTGCTCCGCCGAGATATCGTGGCGTCAAGCGGACTTTGACGCTGCGGCTCCGGGTTGGTCCGCCTGGGCCGCCCGCGCGGAGATCGCGCCGCGAACCTTCGTCGATCATGGTGCGCTGGCCGTATCCGGCGGGAGCAACGCGGCGGCCTAAGGCGGACGGCGCAAGCGTATCGGCAACGTCCAGCCGGGCGAGTGGTATCGGCTCGCCGCGCACTATCGCGCGGAGTCTGTGCCGAACGAACAACTCCAGATCCTCGCCCGCCTGGACTGGCAACGCGCCGACGGTAAGCGTGCCGGCCAACCGGACTACGCCTACCTCGTCGAACCGTCGCCCACCTTGGCGGGTTGGAAGCGCGTCACTCTCGATGCGCCCGCACCCGAGCGCGCCGCCGCGCTGCACATCGAACTCTACCTGCAGAACGCGCCGCTCGGTACCGTCTGGTGGGACGATCTGTCGTTCACCTCCATCGCCGCGCCCGGCCCGCGCAAGGTCACCGTGGCCGCCGTCAACCTGCGCCCGCGGAATGCGGCTACGTCCGCCGAGAGCGTGAGCAAGTTCGTGGAGACGGTCGAGTCCAGGATCGCTGCAGGCACCGATGTGATTCTGTTGCCCGAAGGCGTCACCATCGTTGGTACGGGCAAGAGATATCTCGACGTGGCCGAGACGATCCCTGGTCCAACGACGCAACGGCTCGGCGAAATGGCGAAGGCGAAGAAGGCGTATGTGGTGGCGGGCATAATCGAGCGCGATGGCATCGCCATCTACAACACCTCCGTGCTGATCGATCGCACGGGCAACGTAGCGGGCAAGTATTGCAAGGTGTACCTGCCGCGCGAAGAGATCGAAGGCGGCCTCACGCCCGGCGCCGACTACCCCACCTTCGCCACGGACTTCGGCCGCGTGGGCGTGATGATCTGCTGGGATCTCCAGTGCTCCGACCCCGCACGCGCCCTCGCCCGCCGCGGCGCGGAGTTGATCCTGGTGCCCATCTGGGGTGGCAACGAAGCCCTGGGCAAGGCACGTGCGATTGAGGGCTCTGGTTCAAAATCCTAGTCGGGCCAAATTCGGTCGCTGCCGATGTCTCGATCGAACCCGATGCCGATCACGCTGCCAACGCGGCTCGCCAGATCTCCGGCATTGTCGCCCCTGCCCCGCCTAGTTTGCCAAATTTGAATTGCCCCTTCTTGATCTTCT
>VFZP01000549.1 GCA_016871115.1 Acidobacteriota bacterium | reverse complement strand
TCGCAATGCGGTAAGAAATGCTGCCGCGCGGATTGCCCGGAAAGGCGCGGTTCATGTTCACACGGTCGAGCGGCGAAATGCGCCGGCCCACCACGCAGGCGCTCTCGCTCAATTGCGGCATCAGGATCACCGTGCCGCTCATCCGCGCCGGGTCGAGGTCCGCGCAAAGCCGTTTGACCGTGATCTGGCCTTCATACTCATTGCCGTGCGTGCCGCCAAAACACGCCACACCGTTGGGGTTTGGTCCGCGCTCGCCCACCGCCACCGTGAGCGGCACGAGCGAATAGCCCCACGTGCCATCCAGATGAAATCCCACCTGGTAGTGGCGCTTGCCCGGTGAGAGGAAATCGATCTCCTCGGGACCGTGGACCACGCGCAGGGACATGAGGCAAGCGTACGGGCCGGAACAAGGTGGGGTCAAGCTGCTGGAGGCGTTTCGCGTTCAGCCTGTTGGACGCCCGGCGGATTCGATTGCTATTTCGCCAAGGGTAGTCCAGAATGCGGGAAGAGCGAGATGGCAACGAGTCAACACGCATCGTCGGTGGAGCGCGCACTCGCCATTCTGGAGTGCCTCGATAGTTCGCGGCGAGGGCTGAACATCAGCGAAATCGGCCGCCGCCTCGGGATCCCGAAAAGTTCGGCGCACGTCATCGTGCTGACGCTGGAACGTCTCGGCTACGTGCAAAAAAAGAGCGACTCGCTGCACTACTCGTTGGGCCTCAAGGCGTACGGTCTGGGGCAGGGCATGATGAAAGGCCTGTCCATCTCCGAAGCCGCGCTGCCGCACATGCGCGTGCTGAGCAACCAGCTCCATCTGCCGTCCCATCTGGCGGTGCCCGATGGCGACCAGGGCGTGTATATTCAGAAGGCCGACACGCCCGGGCTGATCAAAATCGACACCTACATCGGCCGCCGCATGGACCTGCATTGCACCGGTGTCGGCAAGATCCTGCTGGCCTTCGGGCCGCCGGATCTGGCCGAGCGTTTTCTCGCCAAGCCGGTCTATATTCGCTACACCCGCAACACCATCACCTCGCCGCGGCAGATGCAGCGCGAACTCGCCAAGGTGCGCAAGGCGGGCTACGCGGTGGATGACGAAGAGGAAGAACTGGCGGTGCGCTGCGTGGCCGTGCCGGTCATCCAGAGCGGGCGCTTTGCCGCGGCGCTCTCGGTAACCGGAACTACGTCGCAGGTGCCGCTCACCTCCGTTGAGGAAATTGCGCGCGATCTACGCGCGGCGGCGGCGGTGATGGTCGCCCCGGCCGACCGGCCGTAAGCGCCGCGGGCGTTCAGCGCGCTGAACGCCCGCTACCACTTTTTAAAAATACACCTTCAAGCCCAACTGCCCGATGCGCGGATCCTTGGCGGAGAAGATTCGGCCGCCCTGCGTGGGGATCTCGATATTGCCGTTGGGATTGTTGAACTGCGTGTTGTTGAACGCGTTGAACGCCTCGGCGCGGAACTGCAGGTAGACGCGTTCGGTGAAGTTGAAGTTTTTGAAGATCGCCAGGTCCCAGTTGTTGAGCCCGGGCCCGCGCAGAATGTTCCGGCCCGCGTTGCCGATCGTGAATGGCTGCGGCACGCGGAAATCGGCGATGTTGAAGCATTGCTCCTGGCGGCAGGATGACACCTGGCCGGTGCCCACGACGTCAGGCCGCCGCGCGTAGATAAAGGCCACGTTGGCCGGGTCCGACGCGATGGTGGGCGTAAACGGGAACCCGCCCTGGAAGGTGACGATCCCCTGCAGTTGCCACCCGCCGGCCACCAGATCCGCACCCCGCGACATGCCGCCGCCGAAAGCCTTGCCCTTGCCGAACGGCAGTTCGGCGCTGAAGCTGGCGATGAAGCGCTGGCCGGTGTCGAAGTCCGACCTGCCGCGCATCGTGCGCAGGTTGAAGGGATTGTCGCTGCTGCCGCCGCCCTGGTCATTCGACGAGCCGTCGATCACCTTCGACCACGAATACCCCAGCAGGAAACTCAGCCCCTGCGAATAGCGCTTCTCCAGTTTGGCTTCCAGCGCGTTGTAATTCGAGTTCTCGCGGTTGTCGTAGTAGAAGCCGGTGCCGAGCGCGGGGTTCGGACGGCGGCTCTGGAACGGGCGCAAGTCGGTTGAACTCACCATCGGCAGGTTGCGCGGCAACGCGCGTTCGAGGTACGTGCCTTTGTTGCCCACGTAGGCCACCTCAAGCGACAGGTTGCGCACGATCTCACGCTGGATGGCGAGGTTCCACTGATGCATGGTGGGCGTCTTCAGGCGCGGATTCAGCGCGTAGGTGAGCGGCGTGGTGAAGTTGGCGTTCTGGCTGAACGGCTCGAAGAAGCCGCGCACGTCGAGCGTCGGCCGGCCGTTGACGATGCTCTGCTGCTTGGACTCGTCGACGATAAACGGCACGTTGATGATCGGCGCGCTCACGATATTGTTGCCGCTGGTAAGCAGGTAGAACATGCCTGCCCCCAGGCGCAACACCGTCTTGTTGTCGCCGAACGGACGCCAGGCGAGACCGAGGCGTGGCGCGAAGTCGTTGTAGCGGTTGTAGAGGAGCTTGTTCGGCAGGCCCACGTCGGAGGCCTTCACGATCTGGCTTTGGAAGCGCGGGAAGGCAAAGCGCGAGACCTGCTGCGAAATCAGATTGATGTTGCCGTCGGGCATCGTGGAAACCACCCAGCGCGAGTTCTCAAAGTCGAACATCGCCGACTGGTTGTCCACGGCGGTGGGCTGGAGATTCAACTCATAGCGCAGGCCGATGTTGAGGGTCAGATTGCTTGAGACCTTCCAATCGTCCTGCACGTAGAAGTGATGGCGAAATTCGTTCAAGCCAAACAGATTGCGCGGGAACGCACGCACGCCCGACGTCGGGTAGCCGGTGAGAAAGTCCGCAAACGCCGCGCCGGTATAGTTGGGCGTGAATGAAAAGTTGCCGCGCGAGTTGGCCGAGTTCGTCGACGTAAGGCGGAAATTGCGCAGGTCGGCGCCGAACTTGATCGTGTGCGCGCCGCGGATACGAGACACGTTGTCCACCACTTGGTACATGTTGGTGGGATTTACGAGCGGCTGGAAGGAGTTGCCGGGCATGCCCTGGAAGCCGGTGATGCTCAACTGCGGAAAGGCCGGGAAGTTCTGGCTGGTTTCCTCAAAGCCGCGGATGCCCGACTGAATGGTGTGGTTGGTGCCCAGGCCCTGG
>VFZP01000548.1 GCA_016871115.1 Acidobacteriota bacterium | reverse complement strand
CTCTCGATCATGGCTACGTCGATTACCTCCGCCACAAGCCTCTGGCACTCAAGTCGGCGTGATGTTCAGAAATCTACGTTTTCACTTGCGCGCTAACAGAGTAGCCGTACTCGAAAACGCGCGGGCGCGTGACGGCGCGCAAGGCGCTGCGTGAGCCGTCAGCCGCGAGGATCAGATCGAATGGGCCTTCGCGCGCGCCGTCTGCAAATTGCAGATAGCCCGCGGCGTCCCACCCGACGGCGCGCGCACCGGTGCGGGGCTCGACACCTGCGGCGCGCGCGGCGTTGAGCAGCACCTGGAAGATGTCGCCGCGGTGGACGCCGAGGGCGTGCTCGTGCGGATGATGGCGGCGCTGGAACGGCAGGCGGATCAACTCGCGGCCACTGACGTGTTGGGCGCGGAGATCATGAATAGCGGCGGCCTGCGCGCGGATAGGGTCAAGGAGCCCGGCCCGATCGAGGACGGCTTGGCCAACGGGTTGAAGGAGGAAGCCCGCACCGACGGGTTCGAGGGTTTCAGATTGCTCAAAAAGAGTAACGTGGTAGCGGCGTTTGAGAAGGACGGCGGAGAGCAGACCGGCCATGCCGCATCCGACGATGGCGATGCGGCTCACTATGGGATGCGTTTGATCCAGATGGGGGAGCTCCATACCAATTGGCCGTCGGTTTGGCGGGCGCGCACGTAGTAGTAGGATTCGCCGTCAGCGAAGGCGGCGTCGGTGTAGCTGAGCGTCACCTCGGTAGTGCCGGGCGAGACTTTGTGAACGTAGGTGTTTGTCTTGATGATTTCCACCTCGGCAATCGGCGCGGTGCCGATCAGCTTGATTTCCAGGCGTGGCGGCGTGCGGCTCTCGCCGGCGTCGCCCATCAACGCTTCGCCCGCGCTGGTGACGGCACGGTAGTCCAGCACAATCGCGTCCGTTGTGGCGTAGGTATGGCGGCGGCGCATGGCGTCAAGGAGCCCGGCGCGGGAGAAATCCTCCACCAGCACGCAGGCGAACGAGGTGTGCGTGGAGACGTGATCCGAACTCGCCTGCACGCCGAGCTTCAGGCCCTTGGCCCACGCGTTCCAGATGTAGCCGGCCGGGCGCACGCCCTGATGCACGGCCTTCTCGCCCTCTTTCCACGCGCGCGGCGCGCCGGCGTGTTCATAGCTCGATTCAAAGCCCTGGTAGATTTCCACGATCGGCTCCAACGCCGGATCCGCATCGCGCCAATCCGTACCCTGCTGCGTGGCGGAGGTGTGCGCCGTGGCGATGCCGTTGGTGCGGCGGAGGTAGGGGAATACGATGGGCCCGGAGTCCGCCGCGCCCTTCTGCTCGGCCGGGTCTACCTTCAGCACCGGGCGGCCGCGCTCGGCCCAGATGATGTTGCGGTGGCCGTTGGGATACGGCACGCTACGCTCGTAGCCATAGAGCGGCACAAAGCGCTGGGGCATGAAGTACAGGTCATTCGACTTTTGCGTGAGCCACCAGTTGTACTCTTCGTCGCTGCCCATCTGATGGTCAGCCACGTGCGCGTAGTCCATTTGCGCGGCGTCGAGCACGTAGCGGTAGAGATCTTCGAGCGAGCCGTCACCCGCGCCATCGGCGGAGAGTTCCGTGTGGCGATGCAGGTCGCCGCGCAAGATACGGTACTCCTTGCCGCTCGTGAGCTTCACGCGATACGCGCGAATCCGCGCGACGTCTGAATCTTCCTTCGGCTGCGGATTGGGTGGCGGCGGCGCAACGGCAGCGGCGGCGGGCGCGATGAGTGACGACGGCGCGCCGGCCGCGGACACGCGCGCGAGATACACGTCGAGCCCGCCGTAGCGATTCTGCGGGAACGAGCGATTGTCCGTAGCCCACGCCGCCAGTACGCGCTGACCTTCAATCGCGAGCGACGCGCGCATGCCGTTGCGTCCTTCGCTCGACGGCATCACCGTGGCGGGAATCCAGCGCGCTCCTTCAAGGCGCGTATGCAGAGTTTCCCAACGCCCGCCCGCGGCCCAGTTGTCGATGCGCGAGTTGCCTGCGAAGGTGCGCGCGCGGAACAGCATGTGCAAGCGGCCCGCCGAGTCGAATGCAATCTGCGGCTGCTGCATGAAGCGGCGAAGATTGCGCGGGAGCGCTTCGCCCGGATCGCAGGGCAAGGTGAGCCACTCGCCGTTTTGGCGCACGGCGAGGCGCACGCGGCGGTCTTGATACAGTGGCGTACCGCGGCGATCGGCGAGGAACGCAAAGTCTTTTCCCCACAGCGGGCCTGACTCTTCCCACGCCACAATCACCTGCCCCGCGGGGCCGACCGCCACGGACGGACGCACCGAGAAGTTGGCGCCCACGGTAACGCGCTCGGGCGCGCGGGGCCACTCGCGAAACCAGATCTGATAGGCGCCGCCGGCGTACGAGTCCCAAGCCACCAGCGCGCGCTTCGAAAGCGCGGCCACGGTAGGCGCCCAGGCGTTCGCCGGGTCTTGATTCACAGGCTCTTCGACGTTCCAATTCCTGCCGTCGAAGATGCGCATGCGAATCTCGGCGCGTCCCTCGCGGAGCGATTGCCACACGAGCACGGCGCGGCCGTCCGGATCCGCGGCCAGGTGGGGCGAGATATGCGAACCGGCCAGCGCGGTCATGCGGCGCGCGGGCGTCCAGCGGCCAGCCACGCGGAACGAAGTATAGATGTTGAAGCCGCCTTCGTCCCGCTGCGCCCAGGCCGCCAGCACCCAGCCGTTGGGGAGCGCGGCGATGGCCGGGCTCTGATGATCGCCTTTTTCGGTGATGCGCGTGGAGGTGATGCCGTCGCCCACCACCACCCAATCGCCTTGGTCTTGATAGGCCACCCAGGCCGTGTACGGAGTGCCGTCGGGCGCGATGGTGAGCGCCGGCGCGTCGTCCTCCATGCCGTTTTCTGACAATCGGAGTTCGACGGGGAGTCGCTCGACATAGGCGTTGCCGTCGAGGGCAATGAGCGGGTCAAAGTAGCCCGGCCGGTCGAGTGCGAAGTCGATGGGAGACGGCGCGCCTTCGCCCTCAAACGAAATTGTCAGGCGGGCGCCCGCACCGCCGCGCGCCCGGATCAGCAGTCCCTGCGGGATGTGCCGGCGGATACCGGGGTCGTTCCAATCGCGCGCGCCGTAGGCGTGGCCGGCGAAGAGCTGATCTTCATAATTGCCCATTTTTGTTTGAAACCAAAAGCTTCCATCCT
>VFZP01000547.1 GCA_016871115.1 Acidobacteriota bacterium | reverse complement strand
CGCATACACGCCGACCGGCACGCTGCCCAAAAGCCAGTAAAGCAGATCCGACTGATGGGCATAATCGAGAACCAGCGCACCCTCAAGCGTATGTTGATACCGGGTACGCGAGTTCTCCAGGGTCACATAGGAACCGACCCGGCAGTGGAGATGAGCGATGGCGCCGAGCCTCCCGGAGGTGATCAGCTCCTTGAGACGGCGAAGGCCCGGGTGAAAATGGAGATGGAATCCGATGTTGAGCACCCGCCTTGAGGCCGTGGCGGCCGCCAGCATCCGACGGGCGTCCGGCGGCTGCTCGGCCATCGGCTTCTCACACAACACATGCGCTCCGGCTTTCAGTGCCCTGATCGATTGCTCCGCGTGCAGATGATGCGGCGTCGCGAGCAAGACCATCGCCGGGGCGGTTGCCAACATCCTGTCGAAATCCGCGTGAACGCAGGCGGGAGCGCCCAACTCGCTTGCGGCATCCGCCACGAGCACCTGGTTGGGCTCGCACCACTCGACCTGGAGATCATCACGACCGGCGAGAAGGCGCGCATGCCGCCGGCCGATGGACCCGATGCCGACGACGATCAGCCTTTGCTTCACTGCCATATGGAGAATCCGCCATCGACGACCAGATTATGGCCGGTGACGTAGGCGGACGCATCCGCAGCCAAGAACACGACCGCGCCGCAAAGATCAGTGTCCTCCCTCCCCATTCTGCCCAATGGCGTGCGCGCGCTATAGTCACGAATGAATTTCCTGGGCAGATCTTCGCGTGCGAATCCACCCGGAGAGATGGCATTCACCGTAATCCCCTGGGGCCCGAGCACGGCGGCGAGATCCCGGGTCATCCCGATGACACCCGCTTTGGCCGCGGCGTAATCCACCGCCTGGCCGTTCATCCGACTTCGCTGGTACATGCGGCGGTCACGGCCCACCATTCCCGCAATTGAAGCAATGTTGATGATTCGCCCCTGGCCCTGGCGGACCATGATCCGCGCCGCTTCTTGGCAGCAGTGCAGTGTGCCCGCCAGATTCGTTTGCATCAACTCCTCCGCATCACGCGGAGCGCGTGACAGGAAATCACGCGGTCGACGGTTGCCGCCGCCTCCGGCATTGTTCACCAGGATGTCGACTCGCCCCTGCCAGCGGCCGGCGGCGCCGAACGCTTTCGCGACGCTGCGAATGTCTGTCTGGTCCAGCGCCAGCGGCAGAACCGGAACACCGTGGCGCGACGCGAGGGCGGTGGCGGCAAGTCGCGCAGCTTGGAGCGATCTCGATGTGACGATTAAACTCGCTCCGGCAGCGGCCAAGGCGGCGGCCATCGCATGGCCAAGATGCTTGGCGCCACCTGTGACGAGGGCGATCCTGCCCTTCAGGGAGAATAGCGGCGGATATTCTGCCTTTTTATTCATGCTCTAAAGTCGCGAAACGGCGTCGACAGGAGACTCAGCGGAAAAATTCCGCCAATGGCACGCGGAGGAAGTAAATCTCGCACCTTCCTTCATAAAGAACCCCGACATGATCGGGTCCAGCCGCGGATAGACAGGAATAACCCGATCCGGGACGGGCATCATACAAACGATGCAACTTCGCCGGCCACGACACCCCCTGATCGAGGGAAATCTTGAGAGTCATATTGTGCCGCTTGCTGGTGCTTGCCGGATTGGAGAATAACAGCAGATCGCCGTGCTGCGGATGGACCCAGCGAAGCAAGCTGGCCATGCAAACAGGATCCTCGAGAGCCGAGCGATCAGTGGCATGCGCCTTCCATGTCGCTCCAAGATCCCTGGTCGTCATCACGGTTCTGCTCGCGCCACGGTCGTCACGGGCATTCAGCATGAGCGTCCCGTCCGCGAGTTCAACGACTTGGGATTCGGTCGTGTCGATCTTGGCGCCGGCTCCGATCTGCCAGGTGTTGCCGTGATCGCGGCTTGATAGAATCGTCGCAAACGACTTCCCCTGCGTTTCACCGCCATCGGCGGCCCGAAACATGGCGGCGAATACCAGGGCTCCGTCCTGCGTGCAAATGCCTGAACCTGGACTGACGAAGCAAAGCCGCCAGGCTGGGTTCTTGACCCCCGGGGTCAGATTACGCAGCGGAGCCCAAGTTGCGCCGTCGTCATCGCTAAATGTCACCAGCAATTGCCCGGTATCCTCCGGGCTGAGACCCGGCTTGGACGACGCCCAACCAATGTCGCCATGCGCCCACAAGGCGGCGATCCAGATCCGTCCAGTCTTCCGGTCGACCAGCACCGCAGGGTCTCCGATTCCGCCTGCAGCATAACGTGCGCCTAGCGACGCTGCCGTCATCGCGGTCTCCATGGGGCTCCAAGTCTGCCCATTGTCTTTGCTGCGTTGGAGGCCGACGTCGATCTTCGCGGGGAGGTCACGGCAATGTTCGCGCCTGATGTCATACACCGCGATCAGCGTTCCGGAGTTCGAGCGGACCAGGCCCGGGATTCGATAGGAGTGGGAACCGTCGTCGCCACGCTGCCTCAGTGCGACGCCGACTCGCTGCGCAGCGTGAGCGGAGCCAGCGGACGGGCTGATCAGCTTTCCGCCCGCCCGGACAGATCGCACTTCCAGCGCGACTCGCGTATCGATGTCCGCGTCATCCTTCAGTGTCACGGCGATCCAAAAGACGCGGTCGGTGACGCCCAGCGGCTGGGAGAGCTGAAACCGGATAACGCCATCTGCGGGCGGCGCGGAGGCGATGATCCCGGACTTGTCGTCCGGCGCCTCCATCCCCTGGCAGAGGTGAACCCGGGCGACGGCGGCAAGCGTCGCACTTCCCATCAATGCGACTTCGACCGCCTCCATCGTGACGTTTCCGGAGGAAACGTCCACTGGCACGGTGAAACCGAGAATTGGATTAATTTCCCTGCCCCTGAGCGCGGGGGCCTCCATGCGCCGAATCTCCAGAGCGCCCGCCGCAACCGCGGTGAGAGTCAGCGATGACGCCAACACCGTACCGGCGAAGATGGCACGAAGGGAAGTAAGGCGGATTACGATGGGAAGGACATCCATGGACGGTCGATTAATTTTAACCGCGGTTTGCGCGAGTCGGAACCCAAGCCAGCCTAGACAGGGCTCGGCACGGTGCTACCCTTTCCGAGGTGTCTTAAGTGAAGACAACAGATCGTCCGCCGCGACTTTTTATGCATTCATCGCAACGTGAGCCCGGCGATGAAAGCCGGAAAGAT
>VFZP01000546.1 GCA_016871115.1 Acidobacteriota bacterium | reverse complement strand
CCAATAATAGCCGCGGGTACGATAGCAGTCAACCCCGGGTTCGCTCTCAAGGCGCCAAGCCGCTGGTTCGACCGGGCCACGGCCGGCCTCGTAAGTTCGAACCCGCGCTTTCAGGACTCGGACTCACCGGGCCTCGGAGCAGTCCAATCCGCGCCCGGCCAGCGATACTTGATTTCGAGCTCGACGTCGCTGAGCACCAACTCGCAGCGCGACCACGGCTTCTCGAAATCCGAATTGCGGGCGGCCAAGCCGACTTCGATCGCGTTGTCGCCGGAACGAGGCAAGGCTTGGGCGAGATCGAAATACTGCCATGTGAAAAGCCCACCCACCGTCGCATGTGGAATGTGCTGCCCCGGCCGGATCGGATTCGCCGGGCCCTGTATCGCCGCTCCATTCAACGTGACGTGGACCTTGTCGGCGCCGGTCAGATTCTCAAACAGCAGACAGAGCCTGACGGATGCGATGCGTTCCCGCTCGGCCGCCAGATCGTCCGCCACCGGCAGATTCACGCGAACCGGCTGGCCGCGTTGGAGCGACGCCGGAATCACACGGGGAAGTTCGCAGTACGGCCACGACCCAGCGCCTTTGGTGTTGCGCCGGCCTACGGCGTACCGTTTGTTCTTGCGGCGCAGGACGGATGGATCGTGCAACTCGTTGAGGCCGGGCGAAGTGTTCACGTTCCGCCCCCGGTCTGGCCAGTTGAACAGGTAGATGCCGTCGGCGCCGGAGCGCCAGAAGTTCATGGCTGCCGCGCGCGCATGTTCCAGGCTCACCCACTGGAGCCCGGGAACGCCGCCTTCGTTGGCGATGCCAGCGCGAAAGGACTCCTCGATGCACGGGTAGATGCGGCACCCTGTCCGTTTGCCTAGGGCGATCCACTCCGAGACATCGGCGTCGAGTGCCATCGCGAAGAACGGCGAGGGAACGAGTTGGTTCACCAGCCCCTCGCGCGCCCAGCGGGGAGCGTCGAGTCCCACGGCCGCCGCCCCGGCGACGGTCCACGGAACGCGCGCGGAAAGTCCGATGTAGCGCCCGCGCTGGCGGCCCAGCCGGTCGAGCGTGCGCCGGATTTCGCGCACGTAGTCGGTCATCACGCCGGTCATCGCGGGTACTTGCGCCTTCTTGAAGAAGTACGGGCAGCGCATGAAATCGAGTTCGATGCCGTCTACGTCATAGCGGCTCGCCACCTCTTCGGCGATAGCGATGCGGTAGCGGCGCACGGGTTCGTGGGCGAAATCCTGAAAGTCCATCGCGGCTTCTGAAACCGGTTGTCCTTCCGGCCACCCCTCGAGCCCTTCCTTGCCGATACGCCACTCCGGATGTTCGCGCCAGAAGCGGCCGGCCATGAAGTTCAGGAAATGTTGCGGGTCAGCGGTGGATTCGCCGCGCACGTGATGCCAGTCGTTTTGGCGGATGTGAATCCAGATGTCGATACCGGCCCCATGCGCACCGTCCACCATCAGCTTCATTGGATCGTGCCCCTGCTCGATGAGCGAACGGACCGCGCTGATGTTCCGCCACCACCGCGACGATTCGAGCTTTACACCGGTATCCTCGCGCAGGCTGTCTCCCACGACCTCGCCGCCAGGCACGCGCGTTGGGTAGTTCATCACGTACAGGCCGTTCATGCCGATCGGCCACGAAAGCGCGTCCACGCGAGTGCCGGCAATCTGCGCGATGGTGGCGTCGACGAACTGCCTCGGCGTCAACGGAGGTTCCCACATGCTAGCGCCGCCGCCGTCATCGTTGTAGATCAGGCGATAGGGGCGCGGGGCCGAGCCGGGAGAGGCCGCCGCCTGCTGGGCCGCCGGCGCGGCCAGTGGCGCGGTGCCGCCGGCTCTCAGGAAGTTTCTGCGGTCCAGCTTTGGCATTCGGACTACGCTAGCAGTTTGGTCACCGCCTTGCCAGCGACGTCGGTAAGGCGGAAGTCTCGCCCCATATGGCGGTAGGTGAGGGCCTCGTGATTGATTCCGAGACAATGCAGGATCGTCGCATGGAGGTCATGCACATGGATCCCGTCCGCGGTCACTTGCAATCCGAAGTCATCAGTAGACCCGACCACCTGGCCGCCTTTGATTCCGCCCCCGGCCATCCACAGGCTGAAGGCAAACGGATGATGATCGCGGCCCACGCCGTCGCTTTTGTCAGGACTGTCGGCCTGGACCATCGGAGTACGCCCGAATTCGCCGCCCCACACCACCAGCGTGGAATCGAGCAGCCCGCGCTGCTTCAGATCCGTCAACAGCGCCGCTACCGGGCGGTCCGTCTGCTCGCACAGCGTTTTCAGTCTGCTGTCCAGATTGGTGTGATGGTCCCAGTTGCCGTGCATCAGTTGGACGAAGCGAACACCTCGTTCGACGAGCCTTCGAGCCAGCAGGCAATGGCGCGCGTAGGGGTTCTTGCGCTCCGCGTCCACTCCGTAGAGTTCCAGGATATGGGCCGGTTCCTTCGAAATATCCATCAGTTCCGGAGCCGATTGCTGCATCCGGAACGCCAACTCGTACGAGGCCACCCGCGAGGCGATCTCCAGGTCTCCGGTCTCCGCCTGGTTCATGCGGTTGACGTCGCCTAGCGCATCGAGCGTGGCCCTTTGTAGTTCCCCGTTGACACCGTGCGGATTCGACAGATACAACACGGGGTCGCCCGCGCCGCGCAAGGGAACTCCCTGGAAGCTGGAAGACAGGAAGCCACTGGTCCAGTTTCCGGCGCCAGCGCCCGGCGCGTTGGATCCCGATCGCATCACCACGAAGCCAGGCAAACTTTGTGACTCGCTGCCGAGCCCGTAGTTGACCCACGCTCCCATCGAAGGACGGCCCGCCAGGGGCGACCCGCAGTTCAACATGAGTTGGCCGGGGTGATGATTGAACTGATCGGTGAACATCGACCGGATCAAGCAGATGTCGTCGACCCGGGCTACCAAGTGAGGCATACAGTCGGAAAGTGGAGTACCGCTTTGGCCGCTCGACGCGAAGGAGCGGGGACTGGCAACGACCTTGGCCGATGGCTTGATGAAGGCCAAGCGCAGGTTTTTGGTCATCGACTCGGGAAGCGCCTGTCCTTCGTACTTTTTCATCGCCGGTTTGGGATCGTACAAGTCAAGGTGGCTGGGGCCGCCATCCATGAAAAGGAAAATGACGCTTCTGGCCTTGGCCGGAAAATGGGGACGCGGCGCGGCTGGCCCGCGCCCTTCGG
>VFZP01000545.1 GCA_016871115.1 Acidobacteriota bacterium | reverse complement strand
GCGACCAACCGCGCCTGCATGTCGCAGCCAAGAAGGATTCGCTCAAAGGCTCGCTGCTCGGCCCGAAGTTCACCAACGAATCCATCCGCGCCTTCCTCGACGGGAAGAAGGTCCGTTACTCCTTCCACGACTCCGAGCCCGCGCTGCTCGAAGCCGTGGCGAAGGAAATGGCCTCCGAGAAGGTCATCGGCTGGTTTCACGGGCGGATGGAATTCGGCCCGCGCGCGCTCGGGGCGCGCAGCATCATCGGCGACCCGCGCAGTCCCGCGATGCAGTCGCAGATGAACCTGCGCATCAAGTTCCGCGAGAGCTTCCGGCCTTTCGCGCCGTGCGTGCTGATCGAGGACGTGGCCAAGTATTTCGACCACGACCGCGAGTCGCCTTACATGCTGATGGTGGCCGATGTGAAAAGGGAACATTGGCTCCCATTGACCGACGAGCAGCGGCAACTGATGAAAGACCCCGACCTGCGCAAGCGCGTGAACGTGCCGCGCTCGACGCTCCCTGCCATCACGCACGTGGACATGAGCGCTCGGATTCAGACGGTGGATGAAGAACGGCACGGTCGCTACTGGCGGCTGATGAAAGAGTTCAAGCGCCAGACCGGCTGTGGCGTGGTCATCAACACCAGCTTCAACATCCGGGGCGAGCCGATTGTCTGCACGCCGGAGGATGCCTACCGCTGCTTCATGGCGTCGGACATGGACGTGCTGGTGCTGGAGAATTGCGTCCTCCGCCGGACGGAACAGCCCCAGCAGGATGAATCTACGCGGAAGAAATACATTGAGAGCTTCAAACTCGACTAACAGGTAATCAGCAGACTCTTTGACGGTATGCAGAGCAACACGTCAGGAATCCTTTATTTAGCCGAGTCAGGAGTGGGGAGCACGGCTGGCCAGCGGGATTCCGGCCGACTGCTGACGCTCGACTGCCTCCGTGGCATCGCCGCCTTCGCGGTCCTGTGGTTCCATTTCACCAACGGGAATGCAGAATTCCTCCCACAAGGTGTGCTCAAATCTTCGGGCCGCTACGGCTGGCTGGGAGTTGAGGTCTTTTTTGTGATTTCCGGATTTATCCTTCCTTACGCCCTACAGCGGGCGGGATATCAATCCGCCGATTTCTTCCGGTTCGTGTGGAAGCGTATTCTACGATTGGATCCGCCGTATATTGTTTGCATTGCACTGGTGCTCGTGCTGAATTTCGCCTCGACTCTGGTGCCCGGCTTTCGCGGACAGCCTTTCCAGTTCGACTCTGTCCAGATCCTATTGCATCTCGGTTACTTGAATGCCCTCTTCGGCTACGAATGGGTGAACGTCGTTTTCTGGACCCTTGCTATTGAGTTTCAATTCTACCTGCTAGTCGCGCTGCTATTCCCGTTAATCAGCCATTCGTCTTTGGCCGTCCGCGCAGGAGTCTGTCTGGTGCTTGCGATGACGGCATTTCTATTGCCTTCTGAGAAACTGGTCTTCCATTACCTGTTTCTGTTCCTGATCGGCATTTTTGCTTTCCAGATCAAGGGCGGCCTGCTGGGCAGCGCGAGACTACAAGTAGCTGGCTGGGCACTACTGGCGGCCGGGGCCTGGTTCACCTTGGGAGACATTATCGCTATTGCAGGAACGATGACAGGGCTCCTCATTGTCCATGCTCGGTTGAACGCATCTTGGCTGTTGTTCTTGGGCCAGATTTCCTACTCCCTTTACCTGCTTCACGTGCCCATCGGCGGGCGCATCATCAACCTTGGGAGCCGCTTTGCGCATGGGCCAATGGAACAAGTTTTAGTATTGGCCTTGGCGGTCACGATTAGCATTGGGGCGGCGTTCCTCTTTCACCGCTGGGTGGAGCTGCCGGCGCAACGTTGGTCCTCTGCCGTGCGCTTTCGCGCTGTCAACCGCCCTACTCTCAAACAGCTGCAAACTTGACTGTATTGGACAGTATGCTGAATCCTTTCAAAGAAGTGAACTGGTCGCCGGACACGGCGGCGCGGCGCGTGTTCGCGAAGAGCCTCATCATCGGCTTCCCCTGCGTGGCGCTGGTCTTCCTGCTCGCCGGGTGGCTAGCGGGTAAGGGCTGGAATCCAACGTTCGCTCTGAAACTCGGTGGCCTCGGCGCGGCGACAGGCGTGGTGTTCTTCGCGGTGCCAACCGTCGCACGGCCGTTCTATGTCGTTTGGTATGCGCTAGCGTGCTGCCTTGGCTTTGTGGTCGGCAACGTGATGATGGCACTGATCTTCTACGTGCTGGTCACGGGCATCGGCCTGTTCAAGCGACTCCTCAGCCAGCCAGCCATCCGCAAGGTGCCCAATCCACAGACGAAATCTTACTGGCTCGACGCTCCGACGGCGTCCAACCCCAGACGCTACTTCAGCCAATTCTAATTCACTATGAGCGAGCAAAGGCCCCCCAACGAATTCGAGCAGGCCAACCAGCAGGAACAAGCCGGCCTTGTGAAGGAATTCATCGCCTTCCTCCGCGAGAACAAGAAGTTTTGGATGATCCCGCTACTGCTGGCACTGCTGGCTATCGGCGCGCTGCTGATTCTAGGCGGCACGGCCGCCGCCCCGTTCATCTACACGCTGTTTTAAGCGGCCGAATGCACTGGTTTTTCGAAGTTGAGTTACACCGAAGTCTATGAATGTCGTTTCCCGAATTCTTCGCCTAGTGGCCCGTGTTGTGCAGAAGCACCCCTCACTGGCCCGTCTTGCCTTAGGATGTGTTCCGGACTGGCACACGCACATCACCATTCCGCAGATTGGGAGGGTGCGCATACGGCTGCGCCGCAATCGTTCGCTCTGGCTGCGTCCGCCGCTCGAACTCGAGTTGTATCCGTTGGCGACACTGCGCGCCTTCGTGCGCCCGACGGACACGGTTTGGGATGTCGGCGCCAATCTGGGTATCTACGCCCGTTGGCTGGTTACCCATCTCAAAGCCCGCCACGTCTGCTCCTTCGAACCGATGGCTGAGAATCTTCCGGAGCTGCGGCACAATCTGGCGCTGGGGAAGGTGACTGAGCGAGTCACGGTCGTTCCCTGGGCGCTATCAAACTTAGACTGCGAGGTGGATTTTCAAGTGGACGATGTGCAAAGCGCCTCGGGCGCGGTGAACTCAGTGTATAATGGCGAGGCCTGTCGCGCGCGCGCCGCCCTTGGTCTGCCGCCGAAGATGGAGAAGGTGAAGAGCCGGACGATCGACTCGATTTTGACGGCGGGAGAACTCCCTCCGCCAGATGTGCTGAAAAT
>VFZP01000544.1 GCA_016871115.1 Acidobacteriota bacterium | reverse complement strand
AGCCCTATCTGGTGCAGAATCGTCGCGTGAATGTCGGTGACGTAGTGGCGATTCTCGGCCGCGTGGAACCCAATCTCGTCGGTCGCGCCATGCGTGACACCGCCCTTGATGCCGCCTCCGGCAAGCCACACGGTGAAACCGAATGGGTGATGGTCGCGCCCGTCGAGACCCTGCGCGCCCGGCGTGCGGCCGAACTCGGTGACAAACGCCACGATCGTGTCCTTCAACAACCCTCGCTCCTTCAAATCCGTCAACAGCCCGGCGATCGGTTTGTCCACCTGCTGGCACAATTCCGAGTGCGTCTTCTTCAGCTTGGCGTGGCCGTCCCACTTCCCCGCGCCGCCGTTCGAGCCATGGAAGACCTGGATAAAACGCACACCCTGCTCGGCCATGCGCCGCGCGGCCAGGCAAAGATTGCCGAAGGGCCTCGTTACTTCCTCGTTGAGCCCGTACAACTTCTGCGTGGCGTCGCTCTCTTCGCTCAGGCGCATCACGTCCGGCACGGCGGTCTGCATACGGAAGGCGAGCTCATACGAACGGATGCGCGCGCGCATTGCCGGATCGTCCGGATACTCGGCTGCCGCCAAGCCATGCAAATCGCTCAGCAAACCAAGCTCGCGCTCCTGCCGCTCGCGCGAAAAACCCTTGGGCAGCGCGGCGAAGGGCAAGGGATTGGCGGGATCCACATTCAACTGCACGCCGTTGTGCTCCGGCCCCAGATACGACCCGCCATAAGTGCCCGCGCCGCCGCAGCAGGAATCCACGGGATCGCCCAGCACGGCAAACTGCGGCAGGTTGTCGTTCAGTGAACCGAGCCCATAGTGCACCCAGGAGCCGATGGTGGGAAACACGCCTTCCAGCACATGGCGCCCCGTGTGAAACTGCATCTGCGCGCCGTGGTTGTTGTCGGTGGTCCATAGCGAACGCACGATGGCCAGATCATCCACCATGCCGCCCACGTGCGGAAACCAGTCGCTCACTTCAATGCCGCTTTGTCCGCGCTTGCGATAGCCCACCTGCAGCGGATAGATGCGCGCGTGTTGTTTGTGCAGACCCTGGATCACCTCGCGCAGATTCTTCTTGGTGAGCGGATTGTCGAGCGCCGAGCGGAACGGCGTCTCGTCGTACGTCATGCCGCCGTATTGGTTGAGTGCGGGCTTGGGGTCGAACGTGTCCATGTGGCTCACGCCGCCAATCATGAACAGCCAGATCACCCGCTTGGCCTTGGGCGCAAAGTGCGGGCCCGGCGCCACGGTGGCCGCGCGCGCCACACCGTCACGATTCAGCATCGCGCCCAGCGCCATGCCCGTAAAGCCCATGCCCATGTCGGCGAGGAATGCGCGTCGTCTCTGCATTGGTGGTCCCCTAATGAATGGTCACGAAATCGTTGTGGTTGAACAGCACGTGCACGAGGTCTTCGCGGTCCTCGGCGCGTTCGGCAAACGGTGCGGCTTTTGCGAGCTCAGCCTGCGTGGCCGTGCGCCCGAGCACGGTTTCAAACGCCGCTGCCGTGAACTGATTGCCGTACTTGCCCGCGCTGTGCAATCGCTCGGCCAGGGTGCGTGCCTGCTCACGGCTGAAGTCGCTGTTCACCAGTGCCAGCGCCTGATGCGGCGCCACGGTCTCATCGCGCCGGTAGCATTCAAGCGGGCTTGGCGCGTCGAACACCTTCAGGAACGGAATGGGGACGTCGGGCGACTGCTGCAGGTAGATCGTGCGCCGCCGCGACTCAAGCGCCTTGGTGCCGTCCACCTCCGGCCCTCCCATGGCGCGATCCAGCGACCCCGCCACCGCCAGCACACTATCGCGCACCGCCTCGGCCTCCATGCGGCGCGTGTTCATGCGCCACAGCAGACGGTTCTCAGAGTCAAGCTTCGCGTTCGCTTCATTCATCCAATTGGATCGCATCCGATACGCGTGGCTGTTCAGGATCAAGCGGTGCACATGCTTCATGCTCCAGTTGTTCGCCATCAGTTCGCTCGCCAGAAAATCGAGCAGCTCAGGATGCGACGGCGCGCGGCCGCTCTTGCCAAAGTCCGACGGCGTGGACACCAGCCCCTCGCCGAAGTGCCGCATCCAGATGTGATTCACCGCCACGCGCGCCGTCAGCGGATTCTTCGCGTCGGTGATCCAACGCGCCAGCGCCAGCCGCCGCCCGGAACTCTTCTCCGGGTAGACCGCCCCGACGCGCGTGTACTGGCCTTCCGGCGCTTGCTTCAACGCATCCACCGCGGCCTGGAGTTTTGACTGCGCGGCCTCCACGCGCTTCTCGCTCACCGGCGCCGCGGCGAGCGCGGCGTTCATCTCCACCTGCGCGCGCAGCAGATTGTCGGCCGCGCGCAACACGCCATAGTCGCGTTCGGCCCTCCGTGCCGCCGTTGCCAACTCTTCCGCCTCGGGCGCGGGCGGGCGGCTGTAGGCGGCTTTGTCCGCCGCGATGCGCGCTTCGAGCGCTGGAATGTAGGCCTTGGCAGCAGCCAGCGCTTTCTCGGCGATTTGCTTCTCCTCGCCGTCCTTCGCCTTCGGCAACGCGGCTTCGGCAGCGTTGAGATCGGCGCGCGCTTTCGCGAGCAGATCCACATGCACAAAACCGCGCACGTCCGGGTAGTAGTGCTCCACGCTCAACGAAACCGGCTGCATCTTCGCCAGCGCCACCTTGCCCATCACACCGGGCACTGCGGGCTCAATCCTGGTCTCCGGATCCGGATTCTGCACGTCGCCGCGGACAAAGAACGGCGTGGCGGCCTCCGGCTCTTTGTCGTAGACGCGAGGCAGGCCGTCCTTGTCCGTGTCCGGTTGCCCCGGAATCCGGTCTGTGCGCACGTCGTAAGGTTCAAAGAACGCGCGGAACTGATAATATTCGGTCTGCTTCAACGGGTCGTACTTATGGTCGTGGCAACGTGCGCACTTCAGCGTGAGACCGAGAAACGCCATCGCCGTATGATCCACCACGTTCTGCATCCAGCCATGGCGGTCATAGCGCGTGTAGTTGCGGGCGAGGTACCCGGTGGCGCGCAACACCTGCGGATCTCCCGGCGCAATCTCGTCGCCGGCCAGCATCTCCTGCACCATGCGATCGTAGCCCTTGTCGGCGTTGAGCGACTCCACAATCCAGTCACGCCACCGCCAAATGAACTTCATACTGTTGCGCACTTCGTTGGCGCGGCGGTAGCCATACCAATCGCTGTAGCGCCACACGTCCATCCAATGCCGGCCCCAGCGTTCGCCGTAGCGCGGG
>VFZP01000543.1 GCA_016871115.1 Acidobacteriota bacterium | reverse complement strand
TGCTCAAACTCCGCGCCATCTACCTCAGCGGAGACTTTGATGCCTACTGGGACTTCCATATCACTCAGGAACAGCAGCGGCTCTACCCTTCGAACCGCTGGACCGTCGTCCTAAAGTAGGCACACCCTCGCGGTTGCGCCGTACGAAACGGTGCGCGCCGAGTACCTCCGTAGCAACGAATGTTTTGAACCACGCCTCGACGAATTCATCCGTGGCATGCGGCGTCTCACTCTCTACCGCGCCTCTCATGAACGCCTGCGCTGGGTGCTCACCGCGCGCGGAGAAACGCTGGCTGATTTGTTCGAGAAGTTGGTCGCCCGCTACGGTTCGGTGGAGCGGTACGCCAGTGAGGCGTGCGGTCTCGATGACAAAACCGTGGAAGCTCTGCGGCGCCGGCTACGCGGGTAGCCTCCACTTCACTTGCTTCAGCACGGAGAACGGCGGCTCCGGCAGCACTTGCGCGACCGAGCCCGAGCGCTTGGATTCGTACCACACCGTGAGCAGTTCGCCACCCGCGAGCGCCACCGTGGACGGATAGCCAAGATCGCCCGTGCCGTCGTCTGAGAGCACCACCGGCGCAGACCATGTGCGCCCGTGATCCACGCTCACCCGCGCATGGTTGCCGCGCGGTGCGCGCCGGTAGCTGTAGCTCATCACCAGCTTTCCACCGCTCAGCCGCAGCAGGTGCGACGGCAATCCCCATACGCCAATGGGCTGCGGAGCGGTCCACGTGCGCCCGCCGTCGCTCGATTCAGTCTGTAGCGTCTCGCGCTCGTTGGCCGTGTTGTGATTGCGGATCTGCGCGATGAGGCTGCCGTCCGCGGCGTCCACCAAATGCAGCTCGTGATAGTCCGCCACACTGTCGCCCGCGCGCGGCGCGATCCACGAAAGTAACTGCCAGGTGAGCCCGTCGTCGGCGGACTCCCAAACCCCTACGCGCCGCTGGTCGCCCGGATAATCCTTGCCGGCGAACAGGAGCCGTCCATTGCGCAACACCACCGCGCCATGCGGAGCCGTGGCGGGTACGCGATACGGTGCTGGCCAGGTGAGCCCGCCATCGGTGGAGCGCACCATCCACGCGCCCAGCAGCGAGCGGCGCTGGGCCTCCGTGGTGGCCGCCTGTACAGCCTGCCACCGCGCCGTGCGGTCTGGTTCCCAGTCGCGCGAGGCCGCCAGCAGCTTTTCGTACGCGAGCGAAGTGAACGTGGAAACCAGCAGCGTGCCGCGCGCCGTCTCCACGATCCCCGCATCGCGGTCGTCAATCGGCGTGTCCGTCACCACCTGTGGCCAGCTCCACGTGGCGCCGCGGTCGAGCGAGCGAATCAACTCCACGCGCCCGAACGGTCAAATGTGTCCTTCGCGTCCGCCCGAATACGCCACCAGCAGTTCGCCGTTGCGGCGCAGCGCGAGCGTCGCCCAGGCGTGATAGAAGCGGGGCTGCCTGGTGATGACGGCCGCTGCCGGAGCGGCGGCCAGCAGTGAGCGGCGCGTCATCAAGCCTTCACAAGTTCTTGCGCCACCGGTTTCAATTGCGCAAGTTGCGCGCCGTTCAGCCCGGTGATGTACGGGGAGATCGGGCCGCTCGCGCAGATCCCCGCGAATTCCACCGCCGCATGCAGCACGCGCGCCGGTCCCCACGCATCGCGCAGGTCTTCGAGCGGCAGAAAGCGCTGGCGGATCGTCTCTGCCTCATTCCACGCGCCGCGTACGTTCGCCTCATGCAGCAGCCGCGATTGCGCGGGCGCGACGCAGCCGGACCCGGTCGTGAAGCCAGGCAGCCCAAAGCCGCGCATGTGCGCAATCGCCGGGCGTTCGCCAATGCCGCTGATCACGTAGCTCTTGTCCACGCGCTTCAATAGCCCGTCGAGATACGCATCCACCCCGGGATCCTGGCGCACCACGGCGTACTTGATGCCCACGCACACGCCGTCGCGCACCAGGCGTCCCACGGCATCGAGGCCGGCTTCTTTGTCCGCGCCGAAATTGTTCTCTTCCTTGAGATAGACAATCAGCGGCGTGCCCGAGGCTTCGGCAAACTCGCGGTAGCCGCGTTCGAGGCCCGCGGCATCGCGCGGGTCCGCGCACGGCAGCAGCATGACGCAAGGGAACTGATAACGGCGCAGCAACGGCGCCTGGTCCATCGCGCGGCCGAAGCTCGGGCCCGCGCTCGGAATCATCAGAAAATCATCGTCCATGCTGTTGCACCACGCCAGGAGCGCGTCGAACTCGGCCAACGTCACGTGATACAGGAACGCATTGCCGCCGTAAAGAAAATTGCGGATGCCGCCGGCGGCAATGTGCCGTGCGATCTTCTCGGTCTCTTTGAAATCAACCGGCCGGCGCGCGCCGTCAGCACGGCGGCACAGCGGCGGCACGGGAAACACTCCGCCGAAGTCGGCGGTGGAAAGGGCTCGGGTACGCATCGGTATGAGTGTATCCTGAGATGATGGCGACGAAAATGGTGCAGTGCGTAAAGTTCAACCGCGAGATGGAAGGCTTGTCCGAGCCCCCTTTCGATAACCACCCGATGGGGCAGAAGATTTTCGACAACGTGTCGAAGGATGCCTGGAAGATGTGGGTGGAGCACATGAAGATGCTCATGAACGAATACCGCCTCAACCTCGGCACCGCCGAAGCCCAGGAGTTCTTGCTGCAGCAGATGGACGCCTACTTCTTTGGCCCCGGCGCGGCGCTCCCGCCGGACTTTGTCGCGCCCAAGGAGAAGTGAGGTTGGTAGGCCCTTCGGGCAGTTCGCTCGCTCCCGCTTTCTGGAATTTCACCAATCGCCTCCGCGCAGAAGTGCGTTCACATGCACGGCGAAAATTGTTAGCGATGGACTATCTATCTGCGTCTCCATCGACATAACCGCGCTGCGGCAGCGCGGGCCCGGGGGCGTTTGGCGCCGCCGCCGTAAGCTGTGATCGTCAAAATGAAACCGTCATGCGACTCTCTCAGCCACACGACCTGACTCAACTTCTGCGCGAATCTCTCGCCTCCGGTGAGGGCGAAGAGACCGCCGCCGCGCTGCTGCTGGCGCGTGGCACCCCCGCGGAGACTGCGCGCGCGCCGCGCGTTTTTATCGCCTACGTGGTGGAAGACGCCGAACTTGCCACGAAACTGTACCAGCAACTGGAAGACCTTGGCTTCGACCCGTGGATGGACCGCCGGAGTGTTAGCGATCACGTAAAAACGTATTTTTTTGATCTTCGGGCCGACGGGAGATGACGGGGCAGCGGCGGAAAGGGGTCGACCCAGATACTGTGATGCCCGCACCGGGCGCAGCGGCACGCGCCGGGACT
>VFZP01000542.1 GCA_016871115.1 Acidobacteriota bacterium | reverse complement strand
GGAGCCTCGCGTTTGCGTTAAAGCGCGGGAGTCTGGTATCGGGCGCGGCCATCGGCATTTTCGTGCACGGCGACTATTCCATTTCCTCGTCGGCCCGCACTTCCAGGCTCATCGGCCTTTTGCTCGGCGCAGCCGCACTGGTGATACTGGAGGTCGCACCGGCGGCCGTCTGATTTGTTCCTGCTGGTCTGAAGAATCCGGTTTGCGGTCTCGCCCGTAAGTAAAGGTGGCATGCTAATGACGGCTGGCAACGCAGGAGCAGATCCCCCCGGGGCGACGCGGGTAGCGGCTGCGATGCACACTGGGCCGAGTGCATCCGGCGCGCGGGCCGGGGCGACCAGCAAGGGCTGGCCGACCTGTATGACCATACTAACCGTCTTGTTTATGGCGTGGCCCTGCGGATGGCCGGCAACCCCGCCGACGCCGAGGAAATCACGCTGGACGTTTACTCGCAGGTCTGGCGGCTGGCCAAGGATTACACTCCTCAACGCGGCTCGCCGACAGCCTGGCTGATGATGATGACGCGCAGCCGGGCACTGGACCGTGTCCGCTCGCGCACGGCTCGCACCCAGCACGAGATGGTGCTGGAGACCACCTTCGATCAACCGGCCGACCAACAAACCGCGGAAGAATCGGTGATGCTGACCCAGGACCGGCAGCGTGTGCGGCAGGCGATGGGACTGCTGAGCCCCGAGCAACGCGAGGCGATTGAGCTGGCGTTCTTCTCCGGCATGACGCACTCGGAACTGGCCGACCGGCTGGAGCAGCCTCTGGGAACGGTGAAGACCCGGATCAGGCTGGGGATGATGCGATTGCGCTCGGCGTTGAGCGGCCCGCCGGGAGGCGCCAGGACGCACGCAGCAGGGGAGGTGGTGTAAATGAACGCCGAACTCCTCAAATGGTTGCGCGATGAGCACGCCCTGGGCCTGCTTGAAGGCGATGAGCGCGCGCAACTGGAAGCGCTGCTGACGGCGCAGGATGAGGCCGCCTTGGCGCAGATGCGCGAATCCACCGAGTTTGTGGCGCAGGTGGCCCTGCTCGCGCCGCCCGTGGAGCCGCCCGCGCTGGGGCGTTCGCAGGTGATGAATGGGGTCAAGGGCGCTGCCCCCACGGCCGAGACCGCCGCCGCTTCGCCATCGGCGAATGTGGCCGTGATGCCGGTGCGCTCACGCCGCGCCTGGGCTGCTGGCTGGGCCGCCGCCGCCGCGCTCGGGTTGTTCTCGCTGTACTTCTTCTGGGCACTGCGCGCGGCGCAGGCTGAGATTGAGGAGACGAACCGGCAATTGGCCAGCGTTCGCCAGGAGAACGACCGCAGCCGAAAGATCCTGGCCGTGGTGTTATCGCGCGATGCGCGGTACATCAAGATGTCCACGGCTGAACAGGAGCCGATGTTCCGCGCATTTTGGGGCGGGCAGTCTGGCCTGGTGCTGGTGGGCGCCAACGTGCCCAAGCCGGCCGCCGGACGGACGTTGCAGCTTTGGGTCGTGCCCAAAGGCGCTGGCGCCGCGCCCGTGAGCGCTGGCGTGTTTGCCCCGGGCGTGGATGGGCAAGTGCTGCTGATTGCCGAGACCGCTCTGCAGCCAGACGGCGCGGCCGCGCTGGCGATCTCAGACGAACCCGCGGGCGGCAGCCCCGCGCCAACCACCAAGCCCGTGTTTGTGGACGCGCTGGGCGATTGATTAGCTGAGCGTGACGCCCAGACGGTTCATGCCGTCAAACGCAGCCACCTTGTAGCACTCGGCCAGGGTGGGATAGTTGAAGACGGTCTTCACGAAATAGTCGATCTTGCCATTGAAGGCCAGCACGGCCTGGCCGATGTGGACCAACTCGCTGGCCCCCTCGCCGATGATGTGCACGCCCAGCAACTCTCGCGTGCCGGCGTGGAAGATCAGCTTCAGCAGCCCCGTTTGATCGCCAATGATCTGGCCGCGCGCGATCTCTTTGTAGCGGGCCTTGCCGATCTCATACGGCACGCCTTCCTTGGTGAGGTCTTCTTCGGTCTTGCCCACCATGGAAATCTCGGGAATCGTGTAGATGCCGTAGGGAAGCAACTCCGGCACGCTCTTGGCTTCGACGCCAAAGGCATGGCAGGCGGCCAGGCGCCCCTGCTCCATGGACGTGGAGGCGAGACTGGGGAAGCCGATGACATCGCCCACTGCGTAGATGTTGGGCGTGGCGGTCTGGTAGTGTTCGTCCACTTTGATGCGGCCGCGGTCATCGGCCGTGAGCCCGGCCTTTTCCAGCCGCAGCGAAGCCGTAGCCCCGGTGCGGCCGATCGAGTAAAGCGCTTTGTCGGCCACCACCTGCTTGCCGCTGGCTAGCTTGATGCGCACAAAATCGCCGTGGTCGTCCGTGAACGTCTCCACGCCGGCCACCTCTTCGCCCAGCCGCAACGTGGCGCGATTTTCGCGGAGGTGATAGGCCAGCGTATCAGCCAGTTCGTTATCGATAAAGCCGAGTAACTCACTGCGCTTGTCAATCACCGTGACACGGATGCCGAGGGCGGCAAACATGCTGGCATATTCGAGGCCGATCACGCCGGCGCCGATCACGGCGAGCGACTTCGGCATCTTGTCCATACTCATGATGTCGTCGCTGGTGAAGATCTCGCGCCCATCGAACGGAATGTGCTCGTCGCGCGTGGCCCCGGTACCGACGGCGATCATGATTTTGTCTGCCGTCACCTCATGGGCGCTATGCACGCCGGCGGGCATCTCCAGATGCAGACGATGCGGATCGACAAAACTCGCCGAGCCCACCAGCAACTCCACGTGGTTGCGCAGCAGTTGGTGCCTGACCACGTCAATTTCATGACGAATCACCGAATCGGTGCGAAACATCAGGTCTTGAATCGTGATGTTCTGCTTCACCGTATACGAGGCGCCGTAAATGCCCCGCTCCCGGTAGCCGGACAAATGCAGCACCGCTTCCCGCAACGTCTTGCTGGGGATGGTACCGGTGTTAATGCAAACGCCGCCCACCACGGCTTTGCGTTCTATCAGCGCCACGCGCTTTTCCAGCTTGGCAGCCTGGATTGCGGCTCGTTGGCCCGCCGGCCCCGAACCAACTACCACAAGATCGTAAGCGTAGCCCAACATGCACTTCCATTGTAGCTATCGGGTCCGACCCATCCGGCGCACCAGAGCATAAGTGAAACACCTGATTGAAACGAAACCTCCGCGCACTTAGCCTGACTTTCGCAGTTGGCGGGGTTGGCAGGAGGTAAGTCATTCAGAATCAGCAGACGGGTCTCAAAGGTCTCCACCACAAAAGCTGGAGCTGGGCGAGGAGATTCAGGCG
>VFZP01000541.1 GCA_016871115.1 Acidobacteriota bacterium | reverse complement strand
TTCGTCGCGCGGCCGGTAGGGGACGGGCTTAGGATCCAGCCAAGCCACGATCCGGTCTTTGATGGAGTAGGCAAAAAAGTGGTTGCCGCGCGGGTTGTAGTGGCCGTTGAAATGCTGCTTCAGGTATTGGTCGTACGGGATGCGGTAGTTCTCGAAGTCGCGAAGCTGCACTTCGTTCATGTCGAAATACTCGAACTTCTGCTGGCGCAGGAAGTCGACAATCGGCTGGTCGTAACGAGTTCCCTTCTCCTTCCACTCGCGCATGGCGCGGTACGGATCGAATACCACCACCAGCAACTTCCTGCCGTTTTTCCGGGCAAACTCGGCGGCCCTGGCCAGCGTGAAACGCGTGGCTTCGAAGGCATATCGGTCCAACAACTCCTGGGCTTGGCGGGGCAATTCGGCGGCCGGCCGGGTCCAATCGATGCGGCCGCCGAGGATCGTTCCGAGCCGATCGATCTTCTCGCGATCCAGCTCATTCGTGT
This sequence comes from Acidobacteriota bacterium, assembly GCA_016871115.1. Taxonomy (GTDB): domain Bacteria; phylum Acidobacteriota; class Terriglobia; order Bryobacterales; family Bryobacteraceae; genus VFZP01. Next base: position 2,849 of record VFZP01000541.1, on the reverse strand, counting down.
AGCCTCGGACGACGGTGTATAGCTGCAGCGCGAGGTCGTCTTTCAGGCGATCCACCATGAACTTCGGATCGGTCATGCGGTAGAGCAGCGCCGGCGTGTTGAGTGGATTCGGCTTTTCCTCAAGCTTGCCGGTGGCAAGATTCATCTCCAGGTGCGACCAGAAGTTGGCATGGAACATGGTGCCGCCGCGATGGCTCCAGAATTTGGAGATGAGGGCGTGGCGGCAGCGTAGCAGGCTGCGGATGTGGTCGTCTCCCCAGATGTAGAGGATGAGGTTGCCGGCGGAATGCTCCATGGACTCTTCGCGGATCATGCGGCGATACGCTTGATACACGCCGTAGCCGCCTACGCCGAAGTTGCGGATCGGTTCGCCAATGTGTCCGGCCAGGTACTCTTGCCAGGTCTCGGCGTCATTCACCTGATCGCCATGGGTGAAGCTGTCGCCGTAGGTGTTGATGCGAGACGGGCGGCCCGCGTAGACGAACTGCGTGCGCGCGCCGTTGGCTTGAACGGTGGAGATGGAACTGGATTTGTCCATGCCGTCCGCGGGGAGGTAGTTGCCGGGCACGTAGCCAAGCTCCGGATCGAACTTGGCCCACGCGGGACCTTTGAGGAACCGGTCAATCACCGCCTTCGGTACGGCGCTCTCTTCGAGGAAACGAGTGAACGGCACGACGGGGCTGCTAACGCTCTGCGCCCGCGCCACCACGGCGAGCAGGCTGCTTAGCGCCAGCAGGCCGGCTTGGCGAGAATTGGTGTTCATTGCCCACGAGTATACTGCCTGCGCGCAGAACCAGCGAACACCGCCAGCAGCGTTGAGCTGGACTCCGAACTCGAGGCCTACGACGCCAGCGAACCGGCCGATCTCAATCGACATTTCGCCGAGCACCAATTCCTTGAGGTGAGTCAAGCGGCTCAACAGCGCTAGCTGTTTTGACTGTGAGCGGGCCGCCCCAGACGCCCTTTCAAGATTGGGGGTAACAGTTCAGCCCCCCTACTGAAATCGCTGGACAGGAGCCAAAACATTTGGCACTCTAAATGTTCAGAAGCCTTGCCTCCCCCAGCCCGAGCTTCGCGGCCAGATCAGGACGCTCTGCAGCGTGAAATCGAGCGCTTGCGTCGCGAGAATGAGCGTCTGCGGCGGGCGTTGGCCGAACAGGCCGAGCAGCTTGGCGAGCGCGACAAGCAAATCGCCGACTTGGAACGTCAGTTAGCTGGGAGCAAGCAGAACTCCACCAACTCCTCCAAGCCACCGTCCTCGGACGGATTGGCGGGCGAGTCACGCCAGCGCGGGCGGCGCGAGCGATGCAAAAGCCGTCGCAAGCCCGGTGGCCAACCCGGACATCGGGGCCACCACCGCCGTCCTGTGCCGCCGGAGCAGGTCAACGAAGTTCGCGATGTGGTGCCGGCGCATTGCGGGCACTGTGGCGGGGGACTGCCGGCGAATGTGACGGAGGCCGAAACTACGGGCACCACCCACTGCCACCAAGTGGTGGAAGTGCCACCGCTAGCAGCCCACATCATCGAGTACCGCTGCCACCGGGTGGTGTGCCCACGGTGTCGGCACAGCACCCGAGCGGCTGTGCCGGCCGAAGCGCAGCGGCAGACCGGGCCACAGTTGACGGCATTGATTGCCTATTTGACGGTGACCTGCCGGATGCCGCGCCGGGTGGTGGAACAGGTGCTGGAGCAGGTGTTGGGCATCCCCATGAGTCTGGGCAATACGCAAGCCTGTTGGGAGGAAGCCAGCGCGGCGACGGCCGAGCCGTGCCAGCAACTGGAGCAGCAGTTGCCGCGCGAGGCGGTGCTGAACGTGGATGAGACCGGGTGGCGGACCAGCGGCCAGAAGCGCTACCTGTGGGCCTTCGTGGCGGCGCGTTTCGTAGTCTACGCGATTGCGCTGACGCGCGGATCGGAACTACTGATCCGGATGCTGGGGGCGGTGTTCGAGGGCATTTTGTGTAGTGACCGGTTCAGTGCGTATCTGAGCTATCACGATTGGGGTTTGATTCTAGTCCACTCCGGCACGGGAGTGAGGCGTCGGGTGTATACTGTGGGGGTCCGGAAAACCCAAAACGGAAATCCCGGTCTACAGGAGGTTCGAATGCGCCTTTGCTATTCGGTTTCCCTGCTGCTTGCCCTGGCAACGGCGAGACCTATCACCGCCCAATACACCACGGCGAGCCTCGGTGGCACGGTTACCGATTCATCGGCGGCGGCCGTCCCGGAGGCCCGCATCACCGTGCGCAACACCGCCACCGGATTCACCCAGGAAACGGTATCGGCCGCCGATGGTGCATTCATCTTCTCTCGCCTGCCGTTGGGCACGTATGAACTCCGCGTGGAACGCGCCGGTTTCAACACCTACGCGCAGTCCGGCATCCGCCTCACCGTCGATCAGATGGCCACGCAGAACGTCGTCCTGCAGGTGGGGCAGTTGACCGAGCAGGTCACTGTCCAGGCTACGCAGGAACTCATCACCACGCGCACCGCGACGGCCGGCCAACTGGTGGAGCAACGCCAGATCAAGGAACTTCCTTTGCAGGGCCGCCGCCCCGAGCGCCTCATCTATCTCGCCGCCGGCACCGTCGACCTCGGCCGCAACGCCTGCCGCATCTGCGGACACGGCGGCGTGTATCCGGGCCAGGAAACCGCGGGCGTCAACGGCGCCGGCCTTGCGCAGGTCAACTTCCAACTCGACGGTACCAGCCACAATGACACCTATCTCAACGCGGGCCTGCCCTTTCCGAATCCGGATGCAGTCCAGGAGTTCAACCTGCAATCGTCGAATTTCTCGGCCGAATATGGCAACGCCGCCGGCGGCATCGTCAACATCGTCTCGCGCTCGG
>VFZP01000540.1 GCA_016871115.1 Acidobacteriota bacterium | reverse complement strand
CCAATCGGTCGCTTGGGCCGGCATGTTCGCGAGCTACGCCCGGCAGACCACGCTGAGCGAGGCGTTCACCAAGACCTTCGACGGCAAGAATCCCTGCCGCCTTTGCAAGCTGGTCCGCGAAGGTCAGCAGTCCGAGCAGGAGAAAGCCTCGGTGCTTCCCTTAGTGAAGATTGAGTCCGTGCCCGGAGCCGTTGCCTTTGTTCTCCTTCCACCGGTCCCTGTCGTTGACCTTCCTGCGCTCGACCAACTTGGCCCGCAGCGCACCAGCTCTCCACCCTCTCCGCCACCCAAGGCATCCTAGTCTCTCCTCCCGAATTGCCCGCGTGCAGCCGGGCTGCGGCCGGTCCATTGGCCAGTCGCATCCAGCACTGATTCACGCGGTCCGTCGCCCGGCTTGGTTTGGCCGACGCTGACGGGAAACCACTTGGGCGGAGAGGCGAAGGCCAAGGCGAGGTCCGTTATTGTCCTTTCTGTCCCCGCCCGTTCCTCCTGCCGCCTCTCCGCCCGTTTCCTTAAACCACCGTTGGCCTGTGCCCGACGGTTGTGGATAGAACTAAAACAATTTGGGTGCGGGACTGATTGAGCTGCCGGGGGTTCGTTGTCCTTCCCGCCCGGTGGCTGCACCGCATCAGTCCCGCACCCGCTGACTCTAATTGCTAAATATCGATATGAAAGCCGACCACAATTCAACCAAGGCTCTGCTTCCGCGCCCCCTGCTGCCCGCCATGCTCGCCCTCCTCGGCGGTGCGGTCGCGCTGCCCGCGCAATCCGCCACGAACAAGCCCCCGGCCACGGTGAAACTTCCCGGGGTCATCGTCACCGGCAAGCGGGAGGCCACCACCGGGGCCATGACCGTGCCCACCGCCGAACAGGCCGTGATTGACATCAAAGCCGTGCCTGGTGGCGCGGCGGTCATCAAGGCTGAGGAGTTCAAGACGGGCCGCGTCTCCACCATGAAGGACGCGTTGGAATATGTCCCCGGCGTCTTCGTGCAGCCGCGCTTTGGCTCCGATGAGGCGCGCCTCTCGATTCGTGGCTCCGGCCTGCAACGCACCTTCCACGGTCGCGGCCTCAAGCTGATGCTGGACGGCGTCCCGCTGAACCTCGCCGACGGCGGCTTCGACATGCAGTCCGTCGAACCGCTCTCGGTGGAATATCTCGAAGTCTTCCGCGGCGCGAATGCCCTGCGCTACGGCAGCACCACGCTCGGTGGCGCGATCAACTATGTCTCCCCCACCGGCCACACGGCGGCCCCTGCGCAAGTTCGCGTGGAAAACGGTTCCTACGGCTACCTCCGCGGCCAGGTCAGCAGCGGTCAGGTCATCGGCCCGGCGGACTACTACGTCTCGCTCACGCACTTCTCCCAGGACGGCTTCCGCGCCCATTCGGAGCAGAGCAACCAGCGCGTCAGCTCGAACTTCGGCTACCGCTTCAGCGACACCGTCGAGACGCGGATGTTTTACACCTTTGTCCTCACGGACTCCGCGCTGCCGGGAAGCCTCACGAAGGCCCAGCTTGAAGCCAACCCGCGCCAAGCCAACGCTGCGAACATCACCGGCAACCAGAAGCGTGACTTCGAGCTGCACCGCGTGGCAAACAAGACCACGTTCCAGCTCGACCAAGGCAGCCTCGAACTCATGGCCTTCGTCTCGCACAAGGATCTTTACCACCCGATCTTCCAGGTCATTGACCAGAACTCGAACGACCTCGGCGTCGAGGTCCGCTACCGCAACCACGCCGAACGCCTGGGACGGAAGAACGAGTTCACCCTCGGCTTCAGTCCGACCGCGAACTTCGTGGAGAACGCGCAGTTCGTGAACGTGGCCGGCAGCCGGGGCGGCCGCACCGCTGCCACGCCGCAAAACTATCAGCAGGCGCAGAACCTCGACCTCTACTTCGACAACCGCCACTGGCTCACCGAGCAGTTCTCGCTCGTCTTCGGCCTCCAGCTCTCCTGGGCGAACCGCGACCTCGACGGCATTTTTGCCTCGCCCACGTTCAACCAGGATTTCTGGGCGGTGAATCCCAAGCTCGGCTTCATCCACGAACCCGCCGCCGGCCTGCAAATCTACGGCAACGTCAGCCGCAGCTTCGAGCCGCCTTCCTTTGCCGAGTTGGGGAACATCGGCGGCGTCTATGCCCCGCGCGATGACCAATCCGCCTGGGCCATCGAGTTGGGCACGCGCGGCGAGCGCGGGCGCTTCGCGTGGGACGTGACCGGCTACTACGCCATCGTGGACAACGAACTCCTCGCCTTCCAGCGCCCCGGCGCAGCCATCGGCACGTCCGACACCATCAACGCCGGCACCACCATCCACGCCGGCTTGGAGCTCGGTGCCAGCGCCCGCCTCTGGGAAGGCATCGCTCACGCCGGCACCGGCAAGGACGCCGACGCCTTGATCGCTCGCCTCGCCTACCAGTGGAACCACTTCCGCTACCAGGACTCGACCGTCTTTGGCGACAACACCCTGCCCGGCGTGCCTGAGCACTACCTGCGCTTCGAACTGAACTATACGCATCCGAACGGCTTCTACTTCGGCCCCAACGTGGAAATCATGCCCGTCAAAACGCCGGTGGATCACGCGAACACCTTCTTCGCCGATTCCTACGCCTTGCTCGGACTCAAAGGCGGCTGGCGCAGCAAGCAATGGAGCGTCTTCGCCGAAGTCCGCAACCTGACCGACAAACGCTACGCCGCCACCACCGGCGTGGCGCTCACCGCCGCCGGCGCCGATGTCGCGCAATTCCTCCCTGGCGACGGCCGCGCCATCTACGGCGGCATCGAATGGAAGAGGTAATTTCGCATCCAATGCCGTGATGTATCTCCGCAACCGGCCGCGTCAGCCCGCTGCCGCAGCCGGTTGGCAAGCTCAGCAAACACAAACCGCCGCAATCACACCCAACATGAAAGAAACCACCAAGACCGCGCTCCGTGCCTCGGCTGTCATCGCCGTCGCCTTTGGCTTGTGCGTCACCGGCCTCACCGCCGCCGACGCCCAGAGCAGCCCCATCAAGGAGGCGATGAAGAAATACAACGCCGCTCCCAAGGGCACCGATCCCGTCTGCAAAAAGGCCGGCGAGGGCAAGGCCAGCAAGGAAGAGATCAAGGGCATGCTCGCCGCCTACACTGCCATGGCCGCCGCCAAGCCGCCGCAAGGGGAAGCTGCCAAGTGGAAGCAGCTCTGCGATGCGCTCGTCGCCGCCACCGCCGCGCTCGACAAGGGCGAGGCCGGCGCCGCCGACAAGTTTAAGGCCGCAGTGAATTGCAAGGCCTGCCACGACGAGTTCAAGCCCGCCGCCAAAAAGTAATTCCTTCACCCGCCCACGCACGCCGGGGCCAAACGCTCCGGCGGGCGCGAGTTTTTCGGG
>VFZP01000539.1 GCA_016871115.1 Acidobacteriota bacterium | reverse complement strand
ATTCGCCCTCGGGCTTGGCGTTCTCGTGAATCATCTCGCCGCCTTCGAGATACGCGCCCTGGATCGGGAAGATCCGTCCCATTTGCGACTGGTACAATTGGCACTCAATGCCCTTCGGCCATACGGTGTCCTTTTGTAAATGCACCAGCACGCCGGAGTTACCGCGCTCGGGGAACCGCACCTCCACATGAAACAAGAAGTTATCGTAGACATCGCTCGCCCGGCAATAACCGTTGGGCGTGCCGGTTGTCTTGAGTAATCCGTCTTCAATGTAGAAAGTCGTCTGCTGCGTGGCGGTCTGCTCAAATTACCGTTTAGTCTTGCCGTGTTCGGCCTTCAGTACCACCACTATCTTGCCGAAGTCCTTGCCGTTGAATAGCGTGTGCCAGCCTTCACCGTACTTCCAGTCCAGGTCGCGCATGTCGCCAATGCGTTGGCCCAGCGCGAGCGAAGCGGGCAACAGCGGCAGAAACGCACGCCGCCGCATTAAAGCAACACCCCCAGATCCGCCCAACGCAGCGTTGCCCGCCGGTAAATCGCTTCCCGCCCCAGAATCGCTGTCATCGCGCCCGACACGCCGACGCTCAAATCCGCGTTCGGTTTGCCGCCGCCCTTGATCGCGTCGAGGAACGACTGCACGTGTTGCTGATCGAGATTCTCCCGCGCGCCTTCCGGCGCCAGCGGCTGCGGCGATGAGCCCTTGGCGCGCGGATAGTACACCGAATTCATCAAGTCCACACCGCCGTTGGCCGAATAGAGGTTCCAGAACTGCCCGTTCGCCGGCATCCCGTTGGGATGAAAGAATACCTGCGTATAACTCAGCTTCACGCCGTTCCGGTACTCATAACTCAGCGTGTAGCCATCCATGTTAGTCCGGCCCGGCGGGTCGTTCTGCCAGATCATCGTGCCGCCGAAGCCCGAGGCCATCTCCGGCCGGTCCTGCACCACCCAGTTACACACGTCCAGGTTGTGCACCGACATCTCCACCAGCACGTCGCCCGATTTCGATGCATCGAAGAACCACTCAGCCGAAGTCGCATCGTGCGCCAAGTCGTCGCCCAAGTGCCGTTGCGCCTTGATCATCACCACCTTGCCCGCCACGCCGTCGTGCACACGCTGCACGGTCTCGCGCAGGCGTTTGTTCGACCGCAACTGCTGTCCCACCTGAACCACCCGATCCGTCCCACGCGCCACGTGCACCAGTTCGGCAATCGACGATGGCGTGATGCCCACCGGCTTTTCGCAGTAAACGTGTTTCCCGGCGCGCAACGCGGCGATGGCCATCTCGACGTGCAGATGGCACGGCGTGGAGATATGCACGGCATCCACGTCGCGCCGCGTGATCGCCTCACGCCAGTCGCGCGTGGTGAATGGATTGTCGCGCGCCGCCACCGACGCGGCTTTGTCCAGCCGGTCGCCATTGGTGTCGCAGATCGCCGCCACGCGCATGCCCTGCGTGAGCATCACGCCGTTCTTCATTACGTGGCCGCCGCGGTTACCCACGCCGATCATAGCCACGCCCAGCGCTGAATTCTGCGCGGCGGTCAAGCGCGTGGGGGAAGCGAAAGGCGCAGTTGCGAGCGCGCCCACGAAGAAGTGCCGTCGGTGGAGCATCCGCTCCATTTTACTGTGTGAAGATGTCGGCGGCGGCGATGGGGTACGCAGCCGGTCGGAGGCGATCGAGTTGCTATCCCGGTACACGCGCGAACGGCGGTCGGCCAGCACCACCTTCACTGTCTGACGTTCGGCGTCTACCAGCCAGAAGTCGTGCCAGCCGTTGGCAAGGCACATCTGCTCGCGGTCCAGTATTTCCGACGGGGTGTTGGACGGCGACAGCACCTCGGTTACGATCGCCGGCACGCCCTGAAAATAGTCGTCATCGTCCGTCCGTTCCCACTCCGCGGGGCTGAAGACTGCCACATCCGCGATCCACACCTCATGCTCAGGCAACGGGCGAACTGGAAATTCCTTGTCAACGCGAGGTGCCATCGGATTCGCCGCTTCACTCAGCAACTGAAGCAGGCGCATTTGCGTTTTCGTATGTCGCTTCTTGACCGGAACGATCTCAACCAACTTCCCGTGATGCAGTTCCTGGCGAACGCCGCCCGGGGGCTGGGGCAGGCGAGCGAACTCGGCGACGCGAAGAAGGCCGATAGTGCCCACCATGCCTTCATCATAGCGGGCTTCGATATACCGGGGCAGCAGTGCAATGTGGACCAATTCCCGCTGCAACCTACTCAAGGCCATGGGCTCCGGCTTCGGCATCACCAGCCTTGCCAGCCTCCTGCAAGTTGCCCCGTCGAACAACCCGCTCGAACCCAAGGCGCCCCACTTCCCGGCCAAGGCGAAGCACGTCATCTATCTTTTCCTGAACGGCGGCGCGTCGCAGGTGGATACCTTCGACCCCAAGCCCCAACTCACCAAATTCCACGGCACGCTCGCGCCCGCCGGCAATCTCAAGACCGAACGCAAAACCGGGACGCTGCTGAAGTCGCCGTTTGAGTTCAAGTGCCACGGCCAAAGCGGCCTCGAACTAAGCGAGATCTTCCCGAAGCTCTCACGCTCGGCCGACGAGCTATGCGTGATCCGCTCGATGTACACCGAGCGGCCAAATCATGAACCGTCTCTGCTGATGCTGAACGCCGGGCACGTGCTGCCCGGCCATCCGTCGATGGGCCGTGGCTCACCTACGGCCTTGGCACGCTCAACCAGAACTTGCCAGGCTTCGTTGTCATGTGCCCCGGACTGCCGGTGATCGGTCCGCAACTTTGGACGTCGGCCTACTTGCCGTCCATCCATCAGGGCGTTCATCTCCCCAACAATGAGAAGGAGCCGGAGAAACTCATTCAACATCTCCGCAACCAGAAACTGGGCCCGGCGGAGCAGCGCAGGCAACTCGACCTGATGTCGGAGCTCAATCGCCTGCGCCTAGCGCGCGAAGGCGCAGATCCGCAACTGGAAGGCCGAATCCAAAGCATGGAAATCGCTTACCGCATGCAAAGCGAGCCGATGGACGCGTTGGACTTGAACAAGGAGCCGGAAGCCGTCCGCGCGCGCTAGGGCGAAGGCGACTTCAATTGAGGTTGCCTGATCGCCCGCCGTCTGGTGGAGCGCGGCGTGCGGATGGTGTAGGTCTACTATGGCAACTCGCAAACGTGGGACACGCACGACGATATTCTGCAACTCCGCAAACTCGCTGGCACGTCTGATTGAGGCATGGGTGCGCTGCTGGAAGATCTGAAAGCATCCCGCCTGCTCAAGGAGACCGTGGTGATCATCGGCGGCGAGTTTGGCCGCACACCGTCGGTGGAAGTCAGCGGCCTGGTACGCGTGCAAAACGGGCGCGGCCATAATAACCACGGTTTTTCCACCCTC
>VFZP01000538.1 GCA_016871115.1 Acidobacteriota bacterium | reverse complement strand
CTTCGCACCGTGCTGCTAGGACCGACCAGCCGGACACTCCTCCAACCGGATCACGGCAGCTTATTCAAACCCACAGATTGTGCTACCGAGCCCGAAATGGACGGCCTGCGCGAGGACGCCGAGGTCCTGTTCATCCTCACCACCAACCGCCCCGAGCAACTCGAAGCCGCCCTCGCCGGCCGCCCCGGCCGCATTGATCGGGCGATTGAGTTCCCTCTCCCGGATGAAGAGGGCCGCCGGCAACTCGCCCGGCTCTATGCCGGAGGTCTCCACCTGCCGCCGCCCGTGCTCGCCACCATCGTCAAACGAACCCATGGTGGCAGCGCGGCACTGATCAAAGAACTGATGCGCCCCTCGGCTCAGTTTCTCCTGGAGGCCGGTGGCGAAAAGCTCACCATCGAACACATCAATGCAGCCTTGGAAGAAATGCTCTTTCAGGGCGGTTCGCTCAACGCTTAACTCCTCGGCGCTGTCGCAACGTAGTTAAAGGCCGCCCGCCACCGCTCCGAGAACACAAATTCCCAGCAGGAGTGACACTAGACCAACGACGGCGATATGCCGAGTGAAAAGCGGCACAGATTGCTGCGCGAAACGATGGTGCCAGCGCCATGGGAGCAGTGCCAGGCATACGGTGGTGACGGCCAGCACCCAACCGAAACCAAGGAAAACGAGGGCTGTGACATGCGCGGCGCATAAACAATGAACGCCGCGCCCGCCAACCCACGGATCGACAGTTCGGTGAAGTGGGCTGCCCGAGAGCTGGCGAATCCAAGCAGGAATCGGCTCGCGGTGAGGGGCGTCCACAGCGAGGCGACGCCCAAAGAGACTAAGTAGAGTCCCGCCAGCACAATAACTGCAAAGGCCGCGGCCTCCCGCCACGGCTACTTCGGCGTGACGTGAATCAGCGCCCCCGGATTCGCATCCTCTACCATCCACAGCGTCCCGTCCGGAGCCTGCTTGATATCCCGAATCCGCTTGCCCACTTCCCACTTCTCGGCCAGCTTCGCCCCGCCCTTGCCGTCAAACACGATCCGGTTCACCGACATGCTTGCCATGCCCGTCAGCAGCGCATTGCCATCCCACTGCGGAAACGCCTGCTTGCCCCGATAGAACATCAAGCTCCCCGGCGCCACCACCGGCACCCAATACAGCACCGGCTTGGCATACTCCGGCTTGGAATCGTGGCTCGGGATCTTCACCTCGTTGTAATTCATCCCGAACGATACCACCGGCCAGCCGTAGTTCTTGCCCTTCTGCACCAGATTCAACTCATCGCCGCCCCGCGGACCATGCTCCACTTCCCATAACTCGCCCGTGGGCGACATCGCCAAGCCATACGGCGCGCGGAAGCCCATCGCCCACGTCTCAGACGGCGTGTTATTCCCCTCAGGGAACGTGTAAGTGCTCACCGCCTTCGCCGTCTTGCCCACTTCCGTGTCGCGCGGCGGATCGATCAAATTGATCGTGGCATCGCCTTTCTTCCCGTAATTCGGGTTGTCCGGCGCCGGTTTACCATCCAGCGTCAGCTTCAGAATCTTACCCACCGGGTGGCTCGGATCCTGCGCCGGTGCCATCCGCTGCCGGTCGCCCACCGTCATATATAGATGCTTCCCGTCCGGAGTAAACACCACCTCGCCGCCCGCCTGACCGCCCTTGCCGCGCGGCATCTGGCGCCACAGCACCGTCAAATCCGCCAGCCGCGGCACGCGCCCGGTCACCAACTTACCCCGCGCCAGCACCTGGCTGCCGCCGTACTCGCCCGGCTCAATGTAAGTGAGGTACACACTCTCGTCCGTGGCAAAGTGCGGCGACACAAATACGCCCAGCATGCCGTTTTGCCCCTGCCAGTAAACCGGCGGCGTACCCGACAGCGGCGCAAGTTTCTCGCCCGCCGGCGACACCAGCCACACCGGGCCGATCTTCTCGGTGATCAACATCCGGCCATCCGGCAGAAACGCGATCCGGTACGGCAACCCAAACGTAGCCTTCGTCGTCATGTTGAACGGCGTCGAGGCTTCCGCCTTCTGCGCGCCCACGTTCGTCTGAGCCCAAGCCCCGGCATCTGCCAAGCTGCCCAGCAGCAGCGCCGCTGTTGTTAGTACTTTCATCTCGATTACTCCTTCTACTACGCGATATGCGCGCCCTGCGTCTCCACATACACCGCGTACAAACTCTGGCTGCCGGTCATAAACAACCGGTTCCGCCGCGTCCCGCCGAAACAGACGTTCGAGCAAATCTCCGGCAACTGAATCTTGCCGATCCGCACCCCGTCCGGAGCAATCACGTGCACCCCGTCATACCCCGGTCCCACCCAGCCGGCGCTTGCCCAGACGTTGCCATCGGCGTCGCAGCGAATGCCGTCGGCCAAGCCGCCGCCCAGTCCCTGAATGACCATCGACACAAACGATCGTCCGTTGCGCAGCCGCGCGCCGTCCACGTCCCACACCTTGATCTCGCGCGGCGCCTTCTCATAATGCGTCGCCCCGGTGTCGGCCACATACAGCTTCTGATAGTTCGGCGAAAAACACAGCCCGTTCGGCTTGAAAATCTCGTCCGTCACGAGCTCCATCTTGTTGGTCTTCAGATCCACGCGATAGACCGCTTCCTTGATCTCGAGCGCGCCCTTGTTGCCCTCGTAGTTCATCAGCGACCCGTAGCCCGGATCCGTAAACCACAGCGCCCCGTCCGGTGTCACCACGGCATCGTTCGGCGCATTCAGCGGCTTGCCATTCCACTTATCGGCCAGCACCGTCACCGAGCCGTTGTACTCATACCGCACCACGCGCCGGTTGCCATGCTCGCACGAAATCTGCCGGCCCTCATAGTCAAACGTGTTGCCGTTTGAATGGCCCGCCGGCGTACGCAGCACCGACACATGCCCGTCATCTTCAATCCACCGCATCTGGCGGTTGTTCGGAATATCGCTCCACATCAGATATTTGCCGGAGCCGTTCCAGGCCGGCCCTTCAGCCCACAGCGTGCCCGTATGCAGCCGCTGAATCGGCGTGTTCCCCAGCGCGTACTTCTTAAAGCGCGGATCCAGGGTCACAATATCCGGATCGGGGTAGCGCGTCGGATTGCGGCCAGACCAGTCGCGCGGAGCCTGGGCCTCAAGCGACGTGGCGGCTGCCGCGGCCCCGGCGGCAGTCTGCAGGAAGTTTCGGCGGGTTGACATCAGCGTTAGTATACAGCGATCACCTCCCCGTGCACTCGGCGTCCGTGTACGCTTACGCTTCAGCGGAACGCGGGCCGGCCGGCCCGTCATGAAAATCTGCAAACCCCGTGCATTCCCGTCCGTGTAGGGTGGGCTTTAGCCCGAGGCGGACTCTCCAGAAACTCCCCCGTAACCGACTGATTCGATTAAGCGGTAGGCTGGATGCGGAAACCAAGCTGGGCAGCTTTCCGTTGCA
>VFZP01000537.1 GCA_016871115.1 Acidobacteriota bacterium | reverse complement strand
ACCGGCCCTTTGGCGGTGGCGAAGGCATGCTGCTCAAGCCGGAACCGCTATTTGACGCTGTCGAGACGATCTGGCCTCCAGCTGAACGCCGGCGGCCGGAACAAAAAGTGTTGTTGATGTCGGCGCAGGGCCGTCTGTTCACGCAGGAAGTGGCCCGAAAGCTGGTACAATCAGGGGAGCTATTGCTCGTGTGCGGCCGCTATGAGGGCGTGGACGAGCGGGTGGCTGAGCACTTGGCCGACGAAGAGCTCTCAGTGGGCGACTTTGTGCTGAGCGGCGGTGAACTGGCGGCGGCGCTAGTGATGGATGTGGTGGCGCGGCTGGTTCCGGGCGTGCTGGGCAACGAGGCTTCAGCGGTCTTTGAGTCCTTCCAGTGTAAAGATGATTCCAGCACGATGCTGTTGGATTGCCCGCAATACACGCGTCCGGCGAACTTCCGCGGCTGGGCCGTGCCGGAAGTGCTGCTCGGCGGTAATCACGCCGAGATTCGAAAGTGGCGGCGTGAGGCCGCGCTCGAAAAGACCAAGCGGAACCGTCCGGATTTGCTCTGGCCGGGCGATGTGCGACAATAGAAAGGTTGGAGTAGCGATGATCTCCCCTCTGGTTGCGAAAGTTGCGAGTAAGCACAAGCGTGCGGAAGTCCCTGCCTTGCGGCCGGGCGACATGGTTAAGGTGCAGGTCAAAATCAAGGAAGGCGACAAGGAACGCCTCCAGGCTTTTGAAGGTACAGTGATTGCCTTTCACAACGAGGGGGTTAGCCGCACCGTGACGGTGCGCAAGGTCAGCTTCGGGCACGGCGTGGAGCGCATCTTCCCGCTGCATGCGCCGGTGGTGGACAAGATCGAACTCGTCCGCACGGGCCGCGTGCGCCGCGCCAAGCTCTACTATCTGCGTGCGCTCAAGGGCAAGGCCGCCCGTCTGCGCGAGCGCGAGTCCTAAGTCAGCGCTAGAGGCAACCAGTCCCGTGGCCTGTTCGAGCCGTTATGAACGTGCCGCCCGGGCGAAGGGATTCGTTCGCATTGCCGGTCTTGACGAAGCGGGCCGCGGCTGTCTGTTCGGCCCGGTCTGTGCGGCCGCCGTTGTGCTGAATCCATCGCAATCCATTCGCGGCTTGAACGATAGCAAGCAGTTGGAGCCAGCCAGGCGTGAAATGCTTGCCGGGCGAATTCGAGACCGGGCTCTCGCGTGGGCCGTTGCCTTTGTCGAGGCCGCGATGATTGATCGCCTCAATATTCTCCAGGCGTCCCGGTTGGCCATGAAGCTGGCACTCGAACAACTGACACCTCCGCCCGACTATCTTCTGGTGGACGCCGTGCGCGTGGACACCGGCATTGAGCAGTTGCCACTGATCCATGGCGACGCCCGGTCGTTTTCCATCGCCGCTGCTTCGATCCTCGCCAAGGTGCACCGCGACGCGCGCTTGGTGGCACTGGACCGCGAGTTTCCTGGCTACGCTCTGGCGAGCAACAAGGGCTACGGTTCGCCCGATCATCTCCGCGGGCTGCGCGAGTTGGGACCTACCCGCCTCCATCGCTACTCCTATGCGCCCGTTCGCCAGGCGGCGGGCCTTGATCCCGAGCAGTTGTCGTTGACGCTTGAGGCCGAAGGGGCGGGCGCGTGAACTCCTCTTCCACTGAGTGGACATCCAAGGCGCTCGCCTTGCTGTTTGCGCTCTTCTGCCTGGAGCTTGGCATCTTTCTAGTGGTGTTTCCATGGACCGAGTATTGGGAGCACAACTACTTCTCGTGGATCTCTCCGGACTCCCCAGAGCGCTTGCCGTTGGCGCAATGGTGGTACGCCACGTGGCAAAGTCCAGCTCTCCGCGGAGCCGTCAGCGGCCTCGGTGCGGTCAATCTGCTGATCGGTCTACAAGCTGTGATGCGGTTGCTCCGCTTTGCCGCGCCGCCCGCCGCTGTAACGGGTATCGACGGCCCTCACGTTCCGCTAGAATAGGAAGGCACGCCATGTCCAGTATCTTGCCAGCGCTCGTCAGCGAAGCCGTCCAGGTGGGACGCAAGACAGATCAGCCGCGCGGTACCGTTGCCGAGTGGACGGTGACGATCCTGCTGTTGCTGTTCGGCACCACCACCCTTGTCCAGGCTTTCGTCATTCCCACTGGTTCGATGGAAGATACGCTGTTGATCGGCGACCATCTGCTGGTGGATAAACTCAGCTTTGCGCCGGCCGGGTCCGTCAGCAAGCGCTTGCTGCCCTACACGGAAGTGAAGCGTGGCGACATCATCGTGTTCCGCTACCCGATCGATATCCGCCAGACTTTCGTGAAGCGCGTCATCGGCGTGCCGGGCGACCGCTTGCGCATCGAGCAGAAGAAGGTCTTTCTGAACGGTAAGCTGTTGAAGGAGCCATATAAGTACCACAAGACCGAGTATCTCGATTCCTATCGCGACAACTTTCCGAGCGAGCCAAACATGCGGCTGTATGATCCGGCGGACCGGATGCTGAAAGAGAACGTCGCCGAGCGGCAAGTACAAGATGAAGTGAAGGGCCAGGTGACGGTGCGCGAGATCGTGGTGCCGAACGGGCACTTCTTTGCGATGGGTGACAATCGAGACTCGTCGCTAGATTCGCGCTACTGGGGCTTCGTCCCACGCGAGAATATCATTGGTAAGCCGCTGATCATCTACTGGTCCTACGACGCTCCCACGGACCGTCTGGCCAGCCCGGACATCGGCTTGGACCACCTGATGGATCTGGCGCAGAACTTCTTTTCGAAGACCCGCTGGAAGCGCACCTTGCATTTGATTCGCGGATATCCCACCGGGATCTAAGTCGCATGACACCGGCACGCAACACGATCGCCGAGTGGACCGTTACGGTGTTGTTGCTGTTGTTTGCCACCACTAGCCTCGTCCAGGCGTTTGTGATTCCGACCGGGTCAATGGGAAACAACCTGCTTGTCGGCGACCAGTTACTCGTAGACAGGCTCACTTCAGCGCCCGCCGGTTCCGTCTCGCGCCACTTATTGCCCTACTCAGAGGTGAAACGCGGCGATGTGATCGTATTTCGGTTTCCTATGCGGGTGGCCGACACGTACGTGAAGCGCGTGATCGGTTTGCCGGGAGACCGACTGGGTATCGAGGCTAAGCAGGTCCTTCTCAATGGGCGCACGCTGGACGAGCCGTACAAGGTGCATAGCACACCCTGTCTGGAGCCTTACCGGGATACTTTCCCTGCCCCGCCCAATCGCCATGTGCAAGCGCCGGCTGTGCGAATGCTGGCCGAGAACATCGAGGGAGGGGAACTCGTGGTGCCGGCGGGTATGTACTTTGCGCTGGGTGACAACCGCGATAACTCGCTCGACTCGCGCTACTGGGGTTTCGTACCGCGTGAGAATATCATCGGCGAGCCCCTCGTCATCTATTGGTCCTCCGAGCAGGCTGCTCATGACGGTTCCCGGTC
>VFZP01000536.1 GCA_016871115.1 Acidobacteriota bacterium | reverse complement strand
GCGAACCCGCGCGCAATCGGTTATCCTTAGGGTATCTACCTCCCCCCAAGGCTAGTTCCTGAAAGGACTCGCGCTTCACGTGTACCTTAGCAATCTTCGGGTTACTCTGCTCTCGCTCTTGCTTCTTGTTTTGGCCCCCGCTCAGCCGCTCCGGGCACAGGCCGTCGCGGGCTTTGGCGGCCTGTCCGGTGTGGTTCGCGATGCCTCCAGCGCCTTGGTGGTGAATGCCACCGTGGTGGTGGCCAACGAGACCAAAGGCATTCGCCGTTCCGTCACCACCAACGAGGCCGGTGTGTTCAATGCGCCTGCGCTCGTGCCCGCCAGTGGCTATGCAGTGACAGCCTCGGCGCCTGGTTTCAGCAATTGGGAACTGAAGAACATCGATGTCCAGGTAGGGCAAACCGTCAACCTGAATATCGGTCTCGCTGTCACGTCATCCACCACGACCGTTGACGTCGTTTCGGCGGCGCCCGTGGTGGAGCAGACCAAAACTGGTGTGTCCCAAGTGGTGAACAGCCAGCAGATCACGCACCTGCCGATCAACGGCCGCCGTGTCGACTCGTTTGTGCTGCTGACGCCCGCGGTGGTGGCTGACGGCTCGTTCGGTCTGGTAAGCTTCCGCGGCATCGCCGGCGGGAACTCCTTCCTCACCGACGGCAACGACACCACCAACCAGTTCTACAACGAGAACGCCGGCCGCACGCGCATCAGCTCGCAGCTTTCGCAGGATGCCGTGCAGGAGTTTGAAGTGCTCTCCAACGGCTACTCGGCCGAGTATGGACGCGCCTCGGGCGGCGTCATCAACACAGTCACGCGCTCGGGCGGCAATGCGCTGCACGGTACCGGCTATTGGTTCTTCCGCAACCGCTCGCTCAACGCGCGCGATCCGTATTCGACCTTCAACGCGCCGGAAGTGCGTCATCAGACGGGCGGCTCCATCGGTGGGCCGATCAAGAAAGACAAGCTGTTCTACTTCTTCAACGCGGAAACCACGCGCCGCCGTTTTCCGCTGATTGCCTCGCTCACCCGGCCTCCGTTGTTTGACGCCAACGGGCGTTTCGTGGGCGCCTGCACTGCCACCGCCGCACAATGCGAAGCGGCCGTGCGTTTCCTGGACCGGCAGTTCCAGGTGCTGCCGCGCACCGCCAACTCCGAACTCGGCTTTGGCAAGATCGATTGGCGTCCCACCGAGCAACACTCGATCAGCGCCAGCTTCAACTACCTGCGCTGGATCTCGCCGAACGGCATTCAGACGCAGGCTGTGTTGAACAACGGCAACGGCGTGGGCAACAATGCCGACTCCACCGTACGCACGCGCTACGGCCGCCTGTCGTGGACCTCGATTCCGAAGTCCACCATGGTGAACGAACTGCGGTATGGGTGGTTTAAAGACCGCCTGTTCGATGACGTGAATCCGGCGCTGGTGCCGGCTCTCACTGGCCGCGTGCAGATTACCGTGCAGGGGCAGACCAACCTCGGGGTTGCGGACTCCTACCCGCGCCTGAATCCGTCTGAGAACCGCCATCAGATCGCCGACAATCTGACGATGACCATGGGCAAGCACACCTTCAAGGCGGGCTTCGACTTCGTCAACACGCGCGATTACAACGACATTCTCCGCAATCGCAACGGCACGTACACCTATCCCACGTTCACGGCTTTTGCGCAGGATCTCACCGGCAACACCACGGGCGCCAAGCGTTGGCAGAGTTTCTCGCAGCGCTTCGGCAATCCCGTGGTTGACACCACGATTCACGACATCAACTGGTATGTGCAGGATCAGTTCCGCGTCACCCGCGGGCTGACGCTCAACTACGGCCTGCGCTATGAATACGCCAAAGTGCCGCAGCCCAAGTTGACGAATCCGGATTATCCGCAAACCGGCCGCATCCGTTCACCCAAGGGCAACTTTGCACCGCGCTTCGGATTTGCCTATGCGCTGAACGACAACAAAACCGTCATCCGCGGCGGCTATGGCGTGTTCTACGCGCGTGTGCAGGGGGGCCTTATCAACTCGCTGTTCCTGGAAAATGGGATTTACCAGAGGCAGATCAGTCTCAATAGCGCGATCGCGGCGGACCTGGCCGCGGGCCCGGTGTTCCCCGCCGCGCTGGCCGGCATCGATCGCAATCCTCCGGCCGGCACCGTCGACGTGACTTTCCAAGCTGCGGACTGGCGGAATGCGTACACGCAACAAGGAGATCTCGGCATCGAGCGCCAACTGCGCGAGAATCTCGGCTTGACGGTCTCCTACATCTGGTCTCGCGGTTTGCATCTGTCCACCGTGCGCGATCTCAATATCGACGAACCCACGGGCACGGCCAACTATCGCATTCTCGACGCCGCCGGCAATCAAACCGGTACTTACTCCACCCGCGTCTACCTGCTGGCCAATCGCCGCGATCGCAATTGGCGCCGTGTCAACGCGATCGAAGCCGGCGGCAACAGCTACTACAACGCCATGGTGGCGCAATTGAAGAAGCGCTCGTCGAAGGGTTTCGAAGGATCCGTCAGCTACACCTGGAGCCATGCCATCGACTTCAATCAGGGCGGCGGCAACAACAACATCTTTTTTTCCGGCGGCCCTTCCTCACTCTTCAATGGCGACTTCCGCGGCGACAAATCCAGTTCCGCGCTCGATCAGCGCCACCGTTTTGTGGCCACCACCATCTGGTCTCCGAAGCTCAGCCAAAGCAAGGCGCTGTGGGCTACGTTGCTTGCCAACGGCTGGCAGTTGTCGCAGATCACCACACTCGCCTCGGCGCAGCCGGCGACGCCCACGATTTTCGTTTCGGGCAACCCGTTTGCCGGCGCGGCGTTCAATACTTCGCTGAATGGTTTCGGCGGCTCCTCTCGCGTGCCCTTCCTGCCGGCCGCCAGCCTGGATATCGATCAGATCTACCGCACCGATGCGCGGTTGACCAAGACCCTGCTGTTCGGCGACCGCTATCAATTGCAGTTGAGTTTTGAGGCGTTCAACGTGTTCAATCACGTCTCGGATACGAGTGTGAACGGCCAGGCCTTCCAGGCCACTGCGGGCGCCCTCACTCCCACCCCGCGCCTCGGTGAAGGCTCAGCCTCGCAGGGCTTCCCGGACGGCACCAATGCGCGCCGCGCCCAGGTGGGCTTGCGGTTCGTGTTCTAGTGCTTAGTTGCATAAAGTAATAAGAGTATTTCGCAGCTGGCTTCCCTTGACCTCACGTTTGCGCCAGTGAAAAGGCTTGGGGTGTTCATTGGTCTTTGCGACGAATGCTTTGATGGCCATGCGCAGTTGTTCTTTGCTGGCAAAACTGGCGCCGCGAAGAGCTTTGCGAGTCAGCAGCCCGAACCAAATCTCAATCTGATTGAGCCAACTGGCCGAGGTGGGCGTGAAGTGAAAATGCACCCGACCTTCGTACTTGGCGAGCCAGTCGTCGTTTCGCTTGTGAGTGCA
>VFZP01000535.1 GCA_016871115.1 Acidobacteriota bacterium | reverse complement strand
CTTGGCTGGCAAAGCATAAGCGCTTTCACATGCACTTCACGCCGACCAGTAGCTCGTGGCTGAATATGGTGGAGCGGTTCTTTGCCGACCTCACCAACGGATGCATCCGTGACGGAAGCTTTCAGAGCGTCCGCGAACTGATTGACGCCATCGAGGAATTTCTGGCCGTTCGCGCCGAGGCCCCGACGCCATCTAAATGGAAAGCCAACGGCCAAGACATCCTCCGAAAGATCACCAGGGCGCGGGAATCCCTGGCTGCCGTTATTGAACGCTAATTCCGTTACAGGACACTAGATGCCAGATCGTCGGCGGCGGCGAGGTGCATCCGGTAGGCTTCGACGACGAACTTCGAAAACGCTCCGTGTTCACCCGCCCCGTACCACGCGCAAATCCCGGTTAGAGCGTGATCATGGGCGCGCCGGGTGAACCGCGCCATCGCCGTGGGGCGAGGTAATTGGCTGTTTCCGGGAAGCGACACGGGCGGCAAGACGGCGGCGGTGATTGCGACGTTTGTGGCTTCGTGCAAGCGGGCGGCGGTGAACCCGTTCGCTGGGGCGGATTGGAGCCACCCGGTGAACCGGCTCGAAGAGTTGCTGCCGCATAACTGGAAGCCGCTTTCGGCATGAGGCTCGCCGCGAGGCGCAGCGTGGCGGGTGGGGATTCTCAGCCGCTACCGTCGATCATGACTTCCAGTAACGACCGCACCACGCCCAGTTTCGCGGGCGGCAGCAGATCGAGCAGCGCATGGGCCTGCCGGCGTTCCTGTTGCAGATCGAGAGCCATGCCTACTTCCTTCCTTCTCCGCTTGAAACCGTTTGCCAGCGGCGCGCTTCGTGCTTCAAGATCACGCCCTCCAGCAAGCTGCGGACTACGCGCTTTCCCTCTTCATCGAAGCGGCTGACGGCTTCGAACTGCAGCCGGAGGTCGTCATCGGGGCCGCGCTGGTCTTTGCCGAAAAGGAGCATATCCGCACTGACTTGCAGAGCGGTGGAGAGTTTGCGAATCACGTCAAGAGTCGGCTGGGAAGTGCCGGCCTCTTAACGCCGTAACTGGACGACGTGCATGCCGATGCGATCGGCGAGTTGCTGCTGCGTGAGGCTGTGCTGCTTGCGCAGTTCAGCGAGCCGCTGGGGAAAGTCGCTGGCGGCGGGGGCAGAGACGGCAGCGGCGAGAGATATCATGTGTTAGTTAATGTGTAACACATATGATTCTTGACGGCAATCGCATCTGCAAACCCCTTTCGAGGGTGTTCTGATGGCCTGCATTCCCGATGGTGAGAATCGAGCGGCTCAGGAGCGAGGTCTCGCTGGAGCGGTTGGCCTCGGCGCGGGGGATCAAGCTGGCGCGGCGTGGCGCGGAGCGATTGAGCTGTGCGGCCGGCCAGCGTGTGGGTATATCGGATCACGACGGCCTGCCCGTCACGCCACGTATTCGGCGTAGACGAAATACGCGCCGCGCTCGGGCGAACCCTTCTTCTCTTCGCCCCCTTCCTCCTTGCGCCCGTAGAACCACGTACGCAGCGTCGCCGGACCGGCGGGCAACTGCACGGTGAACACCGCCGCCGTGTCCACGGCCTTCACGGCCATGGTCTGGTCCACGCCCGCGATGGCCAACCGCGCGCGCGCGGCGTCAATCGCCTGGCCCGGCGCATCCTCGCGATTCGGCTCGGCGTCTTTGAACGGCGCGTTGATCGCAAGTCCCACTTCCCGCGGCCAGCGCCGCAGTTCAATGCGATAGCGCCCGGCGCGATTTACTTCAACGGCCCACTCGCCGTTGGCCGCTACGCCTCTGCGGATGGCTCGCTGGTTCCAGGCGGCCTCGGTGCCGTGCCAGTCATGACAGGTCAACCGCGAGGGATTCTCGCGCGGATGGCCGATGACGATGCGCACCGGCTCGGCGCCGCGAGCCGAGGCGAGTTGCCACCACCCGTCGTAGGACTGCGTAAGGCGGGCCACCACATCCGCGTGCCCGGAGGCCACGTTGCGGCGCTGGCCAGGATCCGCCGCCATATCGTAGAGTTCAAGCGCGCTGAGCTTGCCATCGGCGGTGGGATTAACCAGACGCCAGCGCTGCGTCATCACGGCGGCGTGCTTCCACTTCACCAGATGCTCGACGCGCTGCGAGTCCACCACCAGCGCGCGCTCCGGCCACGGCACAGACGCCGGTTCCTGCTGCCGCAGGAGCGGGACGAGCGAACGGCCGTGCAGCGCCAGCGCGGACTTCGGACGCGCCGGCAACCCGCACAGCTCCGTGAGCGTGGGGAACAGGTCGATGTGCGCCGCCAACTCCGCAATATCCCGCGGACCGGTCAACCCGCCGCCCGGCCAGTGCACAAACAACGGCACGCGATGGCCGCCGTCATACGGGCTGCCTTTCTGCCCGCGCATGCCCGCGTTGAACACCTGCGCGCCGGAGGCGGTGCCGTTGTCGGTGAGGAAGATCACCAGCGTGTCGCGCTCCAGGCCGCGCTCCTTCAGATGCGCAAGTAGCCGGCCCAGGTTGGCATCGAAGTTGGCGATCATGCCGTAGAAGCCGGGTTCGCCGAGCTTGCCGCGATACGGAGCTTCGTCGCTTTCCTGCGCCCACATGGGCATGTGCGGGGAGTTGGTGGCGACGTAGCAGAAGAAGGGCTGGCGGCGTGCATGCGCGTCATTGATGAAGCGCGTGGCTTCACCGAAGAACACGTCGGTGCAGAATCCCTGGTATCGCTGCGGGCGGCCGTTGTGGAAGTAGGTGTCATCCACATAGTCGTTGCCGAAGTGATCGGGCGCCTGCCAGACGCCGCCGCCGCCGCACACCACGGCTTCCTGAAAGCCGCGATCGATGGGACGGCACGGGTAGTTGTCGCCGAGATGCCATTTGCCGAAGATACCCGTGCGGTAGCCGGCCGCGGCGAACTGGCTGGCGACGGTGACTTCATCGTGCGCCAGCAGGCTGCGGCCCATGATGGTGTGCCAGGCGCCGGTTGAATTCGAATAGCGCCCGGTGAGGAGCGCCGAGCGCGTGGGGGCGCAGGTGGGGCTCACATGGAAGTTGGTGAAGCGGATGGAACGTGCGTGGAGTGCGTCGAGGCTTGGCGTTTCGATCACCGGGTTGCCGTGGCAGGCGAGGTCGCCGTAGCCTTGGTCGTCTGTGATCACCAGCAGCACGTTGGGGCGCTGCCGCGGCGCTTGCGCCGGCGCCGCCGGGGCGGCCGCGAGGGAAAGCCATTGACGGCGCGTGAGGGTGGTCATGGTCTCAGCTAGTGCTTAGTTGCATTAAACTATTAGTATAATAGAATGTTTGGGAGATGCCCAGACACGCGGCCCCCCTCAAGTGTTCGGCGGAAGTTCGCGCAGAGTTGATGGCGATGAGCAGAAGCCGTAAAGAAGAAGCACGGATGGTGGAGCGCGCCCGCATTGTGCTGGCTTGCTTGGATGGAAAGGAAATTCAGC
>VFZP01000534.1 GCA_016871115.1 Acidobacteriota bacterium | reverse complement strand
GCTGCCGGTGCGCCAAGTTCTCTGGCAAGCCATCGACGACCACGAAGGCGGGCCGCTCATCAACGGCGGCATGGACGAACAGGATCAACGATCCTTCGATGCCACCTGTCGTAAACTACGCCGTTTCTTCAGTCGCACGAGTTAGCCCAAACGCCCACAGATTCCTCGGACGAGGCCACAGTTGTACCACTTCCTCTAAGACCATCGGCGTACTCGCGGAACGTTCGAACTCGGGCGACACGACGCGGAACGTCTAGACAACGACTGCGATTTCTTCGACAAGCGATGCAGGCGGGGGCACGGGCTCGCCGTGTAGTTTCAGTCCTTCGATGCGGAACTCGATCGCTTCGCGGATCAACTCGCGTGTCTCGCGCAGGGTTGCCGCGGCGGCGACGCAGCCGGGCAGGTCTGGCACATGGGCGCTGTACCCGGTGGCGGTTGACTCGATGAAGACGGTGTACTTGCTCATGCAATGCAAGCCCGTTCATCAGGCTACCAAGTTGTTTTCGGCGGCACCAATCAGTGCACGGGTTTCGTTCGGGACAGGCGCGCCTTCTTCAGAAGGACCAGCCGCCGGCCACGTACTTCGTAGAAGAACTTTCCGCAGTTGGTTCTCTCATCGTCACTGCCTATACACCCTTCCAGTTTGAGCAGCCGGCTGTTGGCTTGGTAGCGTTTCGCAGTGGAAGCGAAGCCAGCTGGAATTTCTCACCCAGCGAACGGCCATGAAATTACGCCGATACCATGAACACGCGCGTCAGTCTGCGCATCCCAAATCACCAGATAGTGACAGGAGGTCCCGCGAGAACAGGGCTTGATCATGTAGCGTCCGGCAAAGTTCACCTGGGTGCGCCGCAAAATGCCTCGCCTCTCGGCTGGACTGGCACCGAAGCACCGGGGATCGAGATCCTCGGGCTGGGTGCTTCGCGGCATCCTAACAGGCCCGGAGTACTCGACGGGCGTACTGAATTCCGAGAAATCCGGAAGGCCCGATTGGGCGACGGCGCACAGCCACGCCACAAGCATCGGCAACGGGAGTCTCAAATCCCCAACTCCGCTTTGGCCTCCGCAAACTTGGCGGCGGCGAACTCAAGGCCTGCGCGGGTGTGGGCGGCGGACATCTGCGTGCGGATGCGGGCTTTGCCGTGCGGGACGACGGGGAAGGAAAAGCCAATCACGTAGACACCCTTGGCGAGCATGCGTTCGGCAAGACGCGCGGCGAGGGCGGCGTCGCCGAGCATGATGGGGATGATGGGGTGCGCGCCAGGGAGCAGCGTGAAGCCGAGTTCTGTGAGGCGCGCGCGGAAGAAGGCGGTGTTGTCGCGGAGGCGCTCGATCAGTTCGCCGGAAGCCGAAAGCAGGTCCAGCGCAGCGATGGAGGCGGCGGCGATGGACGGAACGAGCGAGTTGGAGAAGAGATATGGGCGCGAGCGCTGGCGAAGGAGTTCGATGATCTCGCGGCGGCCGCTGGTGTAGCCGCCGCTGGCGCCGCCGAGGGCTTTGCCGAGCGTGCCGGTGATGATGTCGACGCGGTCCATCACGCCCGCCTGTTCATGTGTGCCGCGGCCGCGCGCGCCGATGAAGCCGACGGCGTGCGAGTCATCGATCATCACCAGGGCGCGGTGACGATCAGCGAGGTCGCACACGGCGGCGAGGTTTTCGTAGTAGCCGTCCATGGAGAACACGCCGTCGGTGGCGATGAGCGTGTGGCGCGCGCCCGCGGCGGCGGCTTCGGCGAGCTTTGCTTCGAGGTCCGCCATGTCGTTGTTCTTGTAGCGATAGCGCTGCGCTTTGCAAAGGCGGATGCCGTCGATGATGCTTGCATGGTTGAACTCATCCGACACGATGGCGTCTTCGGGGCCGAGCAGCGTTTCAAACAAGCCGCAGTTGGCATCGAGGCAAGATGAATAGCGGATCGTGTCTTCGGTGCCGAGGAATTCGGAGATGCAGCGCTCAAGCTGTTTGTGGACCTCCTGCGTGCCGCAGATGAAGCGCACGCTGGCCATGCCGTAGCCCCAACGGTCGAGCGCGTCGTGCGCGGCGGCAACCACGGATGGATGCGCGGCAAGGCCGAGGTAGTTGTTGGCGCAGAGATTGATGACTTCCCCGACCGGAGTCACTCCGATATGCGCCCGCTGCGGCGTGGAGATGACACGCTCGGGCTTGTAAAGCCCCGCTTCGCGGATGCCGTCAAGAAAGGCTTGGACGTGTTGTTGAAAGCCGCCGTACATCGCCACGACGCTACCTTCCAGCTCAACACCACTTTGCCGGCGTTGCCGCTCTTCATCGCCTCAAAGCCTTTTTCGAATTCGTGATACGCAAAACGATGGGTGATGACCGGCGAGATAGCGACGCCCGATTCCACGAGCACGGCCATCTTGTAACAGGTCTCATACATCTCGCGTCCGTAGATACCGCGAATGGTCAGCATGTTGAAGATCACCTTCGTCCAATCGATGGCGATCTCCTGCGACGGGATGCCGAGCATGGCGATGCGGCCGCCGTGGCACATGTTGTCGAGCATGTCGCGGAAGGCGGGCGGCGCGCCGGACATCTCGAGGCCCACGTCGAAGCCTTGCGTCATGTCGATTTGCTTCCGCGCGTCGGCGAAGGAGAGTTGGCGGGGATCGAAGGCGAGGTCCGCGCCCATCTTGCGCGCCAGTTCCAGGCGGCTTTCGTTGAGATCGGTCACCACCACGTGACGAGCGCCCGCGTGACGCACCAAGGCGACGGCCATCAAACCGATGGGGCCCGCGCCGGTGATCAGCACGTCTTCGCCGAGCACCGGATGGTGGAGCGCGGTGTGGACGGCGTTGCCGAAGGGATCGAAGATGGCAGCCACGTCCGTATCGATGCCGTCGTGGTGACGCCATACGTTGGTCATCGGCAACGCGACGTATTCGGCAAACGCGCCCGCCCGATTCACGCCGACACCTTGCGTGTGCGCGCACTGGTGCCGGCGCCCGGCCATGCAGTTGCGGCAACGGCCGCACACCACATGACCTTCGCTTAAAACGATCTCGCCGGGGTGAAAGTCATTGACGTTGGAGCCAACTTCCACCACCTCGCCAACGAACTCATGGCCAATCGCCATCGGCACTGGAATGGTGCGTTGCGCCCAGGCGTCCCAGTCGTAAATGTGAACGTCCGTTCCGCAAATGCCGGTTTTGATCACGCGGATCAGAACGTCGTTGATGCCGATCTTCGGCTCCGGAATGTCTTCCAGCCACAGTCCCGGCGTTGAGTGTTTCTTGACGAGTACCTTCACAGTACCAATGTTCGGTAATTGAATTGTATTTAAATAAAGGAGGAACTGTGTCATGCTTAGCCATGGCACGCCCTGTCTCGATCATCGAGCTCACTCCAGAAGTGCGATCCACGCTGCGCCGCCGTGCTCACTCTCCCACCAGCGCGCAGCGCGACGCACTGCGGGCAAGGATTGTCCTGATGCGAGCCGAAGGGCGCAAGGAA
>VFZP01000533.1 GCA_016871115.1 Acidobacteriota bacterium | reverse complement strand
ATACCGCAACTCCGGGTTTTCTTCTTCACCTTTTGGGTGAACGACCGGTACGCTCTTTTCCTCGCCCATCCCGTTGAGTATCCATCACTTCATGCCCGACCGGCCACCCCAACTGCCGGATTTAGAGTAACTGAACATTCCCATCGCGCCCCAGACCCCCATCGGGCGGCCCTGCAAGGTTGCGCCCTGCGCCTGCGCCGCGTCTTCGAGCACGATCAATCCACGCTCCTTGGCTAACGCCGCGATTTCGTCTATGTCGCACGGACGTCCCCAGGAGTGCATCGGGACAATGGCGCGGGTGCGAGACGTGATGACTCGGGCGGCGTGATGCAAATCCAGGCACGCCGTGGCGGGGTCGATATCGGTGAACACCGGCACCAAGCCGAAAAGCGCATCGGCACAATAGTGGCCGAGGCGGTGTAGGAAGGCACGAGGATCTCGCTGCCCGCCGGCAGATCGAGCGCAAAGAACATCGACATCAACGCGCTCGTGCCTTTGCAGTGCGCCTTGCAGAGCGGGACGCCCACCTGCGCTTGCGGTTCTTTTTCGAGCAGCGGGATCTCCTGGTAGTAGCGGTTGCTCTCCACGAGATCGAGCACCGCTTGTTTGTCGGTGTCGCGGTAGCGCGGCCATTTGGTCAGGGTGGAGTGGCGGTCCGCGGGAAAAGACACGGCCTCGGCGCCGCCGTGGAGCGCGAGCGACTCTACCTTGCCGCCTGCCGCCGCCGCGGCCGCTGCGCTGGTGTCGGCGGATACGAATAACCGTCTGCTTGGCATCACGCTGATCTTATCAGCGCGCGCCGGGGAGGTTGGGATACATTGAAGCTCATGACCCGACGTACGCTTCTTGCTTCCGCTGCCACTATACCCGCGCTGGTTGCCGCCACCGATGCCCCGCCCCGCCGCATTGCCGCGATCATTACGGAATACCGCCCGGGCTCGCATGCCGACGTGGTGGTGGGCAAGTACCTCGAAGGCTACAACCAGGACGACCAGCCGCCGTACCCGCGCTCGAAGATCGTTTCCATGTTCACCGAGCAGGTGCCAGAAGCGGACCTCAGCCGCCCGCGCGCGGCCAAGTACAAGGTGCCGATCTACCGCACCGTTGCCGAAGCGCTCACGCTGGGCGGCGACAAGCTGGCTGTGGACGGCGTGCTGCTGATTGGCGAGCACGGCGACTATCCTTCGAACGACAAAGAGCAGAAGCTGTATCCGCGCTTTGAGATGTTTTTGAAGATCGCCGATGTATTTCGCCAGTCGAAGCGCGCCGTGCCCGTGTTCAACGATAAGCATCTTTCATGGAGTTTCCGGCAATCCCAGCGCATGGTGGAAATTTCGCGCGAGCTGAAGTTTCCAATGCTCGCCGGTTCGTCCGTGCCGGTGGCGTTCCGCCAGCCTGCGATCGATGCGCCGTTCGGCGAGCCGCAGCGCCATGCCGTGGCGATCTCTTATAGTGGCCTTGACATCTACGGCTTTCACGTGCTGGAGGTGCTGCAATGCATGACCGAGCGGCGCAAGGGCGGCGAGACGGGCGTGCGTGCGGTGCAGTGTTTCGAGAAGCAGGCGTGCTGGGATTACGTTGAGCGCAACGGTTGGGTGAAGCGGCTGTTTGAAGCGGCGCTGGCGCGGTCGAACACGCGCAAGCCGGGCGAGGCGAAGGCGCTGGTAAAGTCGCCCGCGGTGTTCACGGTGGACTATGCGGACGGCCTGCAGGCGGCGGCGTTTTTGATGACGGGGATGGTGGAGGATTTCACCG
This sequence comes from Acidobacteriota bacterium, assembly GCA_016871115.1. Taxonomy (GTDB): domain Bacteria; phylum Acidobacteriota; class Terriglobia; order Bryobacterales; family Bryobacteraceae; genus VFZP01. The sequence goes on along the minus strand of VFZP01000533.1, from coordinate 1,726 downwards.
TGGCGATCGATGTGCCCGGCCGCGCAGAGTTGGTGACGACGCTGATGGACTTGCAGAACGGCCGCCCGCATCATCACTTTGGGTGTCTGGTGAAGCAGATTGAGGTGATGTTTGAGACGGGCCGCGCGCCGTACCCGGTGGAGCGCACGCTGATGACGAGCGGGATTCTGGATTTCGCGCTGGAGTCGCGGATTCAGGGGTACAAGAAGCTGGACACGCCGGGGCTGGCGGCGGTGAAGTATCAGGTGACGAGTGCATCGCACTTTTGCGCGAAGGGTTGGGGCGCGGACGGGAAGCGGCTGGATTGAGGGCGCCTGGAACTGCCGTCGTGATCAGAGAACCCGGCAAGGTTTAAGCGTGGAAAGACTCGATGACGAAGGCCTCCATGGCACCGAAGACGCTGAACAGGCGCGTCTCCTCCCTCTCCTCTTTCCTCAAGTTCCTGGCCGGGGCGGCGGCCGAGTTGCGCCTCCCGATCACCGTGCCGAATCCAGCTCACGCTCAATTCATTTCGCGTGAAGCGTCGGACCCTGTTGAGGAAACGCGTGCGCTCTCACTCGCGAGGGCCCGGCAACTGATGACCATGCCCAAAGCGATGGTCTCCTTCAGTTCCGTGATCGTGCAATCGTAGTGTTCTACCTCCACACAGGAGCGCGACTCGCGACAGGCTGCAAGCTCAAGGTGAACGACTTCCAGCAAGATGGCGATGAAGCGATGGTTCGCTTCAATCTGAAGGGCGGCCGAGTGAAAACGAAGGGGCTGCACTCCGCCGCGGCGCAAGCAATCCAGGAATACATCGAGAGGGCCGGCATCGAGAGTGGGCCGCTATTCCGCCCACGTAGCAGTTCGAAGGGTGAGCACTTGGCGGAACGCCGAATGACGGAACGCTCCATGAACCGACTCCTGATGAACTATCTGGAGCGTCTACCGTCCGCAGTTCAAGAAGTCGCACTTCCGACCGGTGAGAAGGTGAATCGGTGCGTCTACTCTCCCCACTCGCTTCGCGCAACTACAGCGACGCTTCTGCTCGACGCCGGTGAGGCCATCGAATCCGTTCAGGATCTTCTGGACCACAAGCACATCACGACGACTCAGATCTACGATAAGCGGCGACGACGTATCAGGGATTCCGCCAGCCATAAAGTACCAATCTAAAAACCAGAAGAAGACCCTACTTCACAGCAGTTCTCCACTGAAGGCTTTTGAGAGTGTTACCTGGTCGAGACGCGCCAACAGCGCGAGAGCCCGGTTCGCCTCAATTTGGATTTGATCAACAGCAGTAATCGCCTTATAGATACGCTGCATGATCTCTCGCTGCTCGGAGATCGACGGAAGAGGGCAGGGCGCATCCATGACACCTCCAACCCCCACATTCCACTGATTGACACCACCGGTCTCCTGGCCAAAGAAAAAATTCCGGAAGTCGGGGGTATTGCCGTAGTAGCTCAAGAACTCCAGCAGCATGAGGTCTGTTGGAGATAGGTATAGGGCGAGAATCCTTTGGTTGACAAGCAACGGAGGGGTGTCGGGCGTCAGCAAAACACAATTGCCGTAGTCTCGCTTATCCCACATTTCCGTTTTGAGCCGCGCGTGCGAGTCTCTCGGATTCTCGTCTGCATCAATATCCATAAGGGTTTGAAGGCAGTGAAGGCCCCTGCGGAGGACAGCACCCAATGGGTGACAAACAAAACCAGCCCTTTCAGCTCTCTTGCAACGGCCTTCTCAA
>VFZP01000532.1 GCA_016871115.1 Acidobacteriota bacterium | reverse complement strand
GATTATGTCACCCGTTCGTCTTGAAATTGTTAACTGGTTTATTATCAGTTGGTTGCGGGGGAAGGATTTGAACCTTCGACCTTTGGGTTATGAGCCCAACGAGCTACCAGGCTGCTCCACCCCGCCTTCGTATTCTAGCGCGCGGGGTAAGGCTGGGTCAACCAATCGTCACCGATTTCGCTGCACTGATCCAACCGTCGAAGCGGTCCCGTCTCCGATCCCCGCCAGCACCCGCAGCACGCGCGTGGACAGCTCGCGCAGTTGCGCCCGTTCCAGGTTCGCCATGATTGCCACCACGGCGCCTCCGCGCGGCAGCATCGCCAGAATCGTCGACACGCCTTGCTGCCCGCCTGTACGGCTCACCAGGCGCCGCTGCTCCAGCGTCGTCACGTTCCAGCCGAGCCCGTACAGCGAGGCCTTGCCGTCGGCTAGCCGCAGCGGCGTAAACATCGTTTCCACCGTGGCCGAGCGCAGCAGCTTTCCCGCGCGGACGGCCAGCGCAACGCGTACCAAATCCTCCGGACCACCAATCAGTCCCCCGCCCGCAACCTTGTTGCTTGTATCCGCCAGCGCGCAGTTTTGCAACTGTCCCGCCGAGTTCACCATGTAGCCGCGGGCTCGATTGGGAATGATAGTGAAGAGGTGATCCTGCCGCAGCCGCTCCATCCCCGCGGGCGCGAAGATCCGGGCTCGCAGATAGTCCACAAACCGCACGCCCGCCACCGCCTCCACGGCAGCTCCCAACAGCACATAGCCATAGCTGGTGTAGTGAAACCACGTGCCGGGCTCGGCCACCAAAGGGTCGTTTTGGAAAATCCGAACCGGCGATAGCGCGTCGCCATAGTGCCGCGTGCTGTTGATTTCTTCCGCATTTTCATAGTGACGGATGCCGCCCAGGTGCCCCAGCAATTGCCGCACAGTGATGGGCCACGGCTTGGCTAGAAACGACGGCACGTAGCGGCGAATGGGCTGATCGAGATCGAGCTTGCCGGCCTCGTTCAACTGCAAAACGGCGGCGGCCGTGATGGGCCTAGAAATCGAAGCCAGGCGATACATCGTCGCCGCTTTCGCCGGCACGAAGTTTTCGAGGTCAGCAAATCCGTACCCGGCGCTCCACGTCAGATCGCCGCCGGCGGCGACAGCGATCGAAAGGCCCGGGATATTCTGGCGCGCGATCTCGGTGGCCACCAGCCGCTCAATCTCCTGGATGCGCGCCGGAGCGAGCGCGGCCGCCGGGGCTGCCGTCAGCAACGGCATCAGAGAAAGTACGGCCAAGCGCGCCATCTTTATCTCACCGGCGAAAACGGCAGCGGCCGCAGAATGGTGTTGCTGATGTTGGAAACAATCTCGGCATCCGCCAGCCCCGGCTGCGCGCGCAGCTTCAGCCATTCGGGATCGGCCAGAAACGTCTTCCACGCCTTGTCGCGCGCGGCCAGGTCGTCGTACGTCACCATGTACGTCAACTGCGGAAGATTGTCGCCGGCCATGGCGGTGCCGAAGAAGACCGGCTGGATACCCACGCGCCGGAAGATCGCCAGTTCCCCGCCCTGCTCAAACATCTTCACCTTCCGCTTGAGCGTTGCGCCGTTGTCGGACTCATACGTGCGCAGCTCAAAAATGCGCGCGGGCTTGCCGGACACAATCGGCGGCGGCTGAATCGCCGGCATCGAGTCGATTGCGCGCAGCAACAACACCTTTACGCGCTGGTAGCTCGGCCCGGGCTGGGCGTAGAACGCCTCCAGCGCTTCGCTGAATTCCTTGTCGGCCGCGAGTTTGGCCTGCGAAGCTTCCATGGCCGCCAGCGACGCATAGCTGTTCACCAGCAGCAGAAACGGCCCGTCCGGCGAAATCATGTTGGCAAACACGCCAGACACGCCTTCGCCCGCGCGCTTACCGGCGGGCAGCGCATGCTTCTCAATGAACTCCGAAGTGCGCTGCATTTGCCCCGCGCTGTTGTTGCGCATGACGTAGTGGCGAAGTTCGATGATGGCGCCCTTGGGGGCGGCGGCGTGTGCGAATGGCATGGTGTTGGCGAAGGTGAAGCCCGTGAAGGCGCCCAGGAGGTGGCGGCGATACATCAACGCTAGTGTACTCTGGCAGCAGAAGATGGGTGTCGTCTACAAGTCCGAAATACCGGTCGGCGGGCTCCGCGGCGCGGCTTGCGCGCTTCCCAACAGCATCGATGACCAGGTGGCCGCCGCCGCCCGTTGTCTGGTGACCACGTTCGCAGAAGCGCTCGAAGCGCGCCACATTCCAGCGGGCGAAGACCGGCTGACAGGCACGGCCACCGGCGAGGCGGAGGCCGAGGCCGAGGCCGAAAACGGCGCTTCGCCCGTGCTGAAGCGGATACACCTGCGTCTCCAGTTACACGCTCCGGCCGCGGCGCAGGCGACTGTCGAACGCGTGCACCGATTCTACGTAACGAAGTGCCCGATCTACAAAACGCTCGCACCCGCCGTCACCGTTACGAGCGTACTCAAGTTTATTCCGCTCTGACCACGACGATGCGCCCGTCCGTGGTGTGATCGAGAAGATAGAACTGCTGCGCGTCGCCGCGAAAGATCGCGATGCCGCGGCTGGTGGCGGCCAACAACTCGCCGCCGCCCAAGCGGGCCAGTCCGCCCACAATCCCGCGTGTCTCCATGCGCTGCGCCGATTGGGTCCTCCAGTCATAGCGAAGCAGGCCGCCGCTGTGTCCGCCCCACTCACCGCACTGCCCGAGGCCGAACCAGATCGCGTCGGGCTCCACCAGAATGGCCCCGGCCGACCAGCCTGCCATCTCCGGCGGCGCAAACATTGCAAAGCGCCGCGTGGCGGCATCGTAGACACCGAATCCGCCCACACCAGTGCGTCCCTCCGCGTCGTAGAAACTTTTGCCGAACCACAAGCGCGACCCTTCACGCTGCGACGGCCCGCGATGCTCTTCGATGATGGTGTGCTCGCGTGCATAACCGTCACGTACACGCCGCGGACGCGCCTTAACGAAGTCATCGTAGGTTGACTGGGGGATGGGCGCCGGCCGCGAGAGGTCTGGCTCGGCGCGGGTAATCCAGCGAGCCGCGGCCGCAGCGGGCAATACTCGAAAGCCGGCCGGCGCGGTGTAATGAATGGCGACGCGCTCGACGTCCGCAAACAAAGTCGCTACAAAAACCGCACGCGCGCCATCGGCGAAAACGCGGTCGACCTTGAAAGGCGCGTAGCGAAGGTCTTTCTCGACGGCCTTGGCTCGAATGTCGATCAGGAACTTCCTGTTCTCACGCCGGAGGCCTTTATCGCCGATGCACGACAACAGCACGGTACGCGCGGTGGCCAGATCCACCTCCATCGCACAATCGCCGGTGCGCTGACCGGGATGAGTGTTGACAGAACAGACCGGGAGGAGTGTTGACACTTCCTGGGAATAGCTGGACGGCCGAAAATGGGCAGAGATGCCCTGGAAAGCGAGCAGTCCAATGGAAGAGAGAGCGAAGTTCGTACTGGAAAAGG
>VFZP01000531.1 GCA_016871115.1 Acidobacteriota bacterium | reverse complement strand
TGGAGTCTCCGGAGCATTCGCCGGCTCAAGTTCCGAAGTTTCGCACAGACCTGCATCCACTGGGTGGCCTTGGGGTACGGCTGATCGAGTTTTCGGACCATACGAGCTGCAAAATACTCGTATTACTTTATGCAAGTAAGCACTAGTCGTCGTCGTTGTTGCTCACCTGATTCACCTTCAGCACCGCCAGGAACGCTTCCTGCGGAATCTCGACGCTCCCCACGCGCTTCATCCGCCGCTTGCCTTCCTTCTGCTTTTCAAGCAGCTTGCGCTTACGCGAAATGTCGCCGCCGTAGCACTTGGCCAGCACGTTCTTGCGAATGGCCGGGATGGTCTCGCGCGCAATGATCTTGGCGCCGATGGCGGCCTGCAGCGCCACTTCGAACATCTGGCGCGGAATCAGTTTTCGCAGCCGTTCAATGAGCGCCTTGCCGCGGTCGTAGGCAAAGTCGCGGTGTACGATCATCGACAACGCATCCACGGGCTCGCCTGCCACCAGCACATCGAGCTTGGCCATCGGCGACACGCGGTAGTCAGCGAGATGATAGTCAAGCGAGGCGTAGCCGCGCGAGGCGGACTTCAGCCGGTCGTAGAAATCCAGCACCACTTCGTTCAGCGGCAGCTCGTAGTTCAGCAGCACACGGCCCGTGCCGATGTACTCAAACTTCTTTTGCGTGCCGCGTTTCTCCTGCAGCAGTGCCAGGATGTCGCCCACATACTCTTCGCGCGTGATCACGGTGGCGTCGATCACCGGCTCTTCCACTTGCTCGATTTCGGCCGGATTCGGATAGCGCGTGGGGTTCTCCACCTCCACCACCGCGCCGCCGCGCAGCGTCACGCGATAACGCACGCCGGGGGCGGTGGTGATGAGGTCAATCTGAAACTCGCGCTCCAGTCGCTCCTGCACGATTTCCAGATGCAGCAGGCCCAGGAACCCGCAGCGGAAGCCGAAGCCGAGCGCCACCGAATTCTCCGGCTCAAAGCTGAGCGCCGCGTCGTTCAACCGGAGTTTCTCCAGCGCCTCGCGCAGCAGGCCGTGCTCGTGCGACTCGATCGGATACAGCCCGGCGAAGACCATCGGAATCACGGGCGCAAAACCGGGCAGCGGCGCCTCGGCGGGGCGCCTGTCTTCGATCACTGTGTCGCCCACCGGCGCATCGCCCACGTTCTTCACGTTGGCGAACATGTAGCCCACTTCGCCCGCCGACAGTTCCTGCAGCGGCACGGCCTTGGGCGATTGGTAGCCCACGCCTTCCACTTCAAACGATTTGTTGTTGGACCAGAACCGGATCTTCTGCCCAAGCGCGATCTTGCCGTCCACCACGCGGATGAGCACGATCACGCCGCGGTAGGGGTCAAACCAAGAATCGAAGATCAGGGCGCGGAGCGGAGCATTGGGGTCGCCCTTGGGCTGTGGGATGCGCTTCACCACGGCTTCGAGAATTTCGGTAATGCCGATGCCCCGCTTGGCGCTGGCGTGAACCGCATCCGTGGCGTCAAAGCCGATGAGTGACTCGATCTGCTCGCTCACGCGGTCCGGCTCGGCCGAAGGCAGGTCGATTTTGTTGATCACCGGAATCAACTCGTGGTTGTGATTCAGCGCGAGGTACGTGTTGGCGAGCGTCTGCGCTTCCACTCCCTGCGAGGCATCCACCACCAGTAGCGCCCCTTCGCACGCCTGCAGGCTGCGCGAGACTTCGTAGGTGAAGTCCACGTGGCCCGGCGTGTCGATGAGGTTGAGTTGGTAGAGCTGTCCGTCCTGCGCCTTGTACTCGAGGCGCACGGCGTGGGCCTTGATGGTGATGCCGCGCTCGCGCTCCAGGTCCATCGAGTCGAGCACCTGCGCCATCATTTCGCGTTGGGTCAGCGCGCCGGTCATCTCCAGCAGACGGTCGGCCAGCGTCGACTTGCCGTGGTCGATATGCGCGATGATAGAGAAGTTTCGGATGAAGGCTGGATCCATTGAGATAAGCTAGGAGGTCGCCCCAAGTGGGGGTGTGCTCTTCATTATCTCTCAGCCCGCGCGGATTCGCCCAACCATGGACTACAAAACACACGAAGGACATCTCGACGCCAAAGGACTGAAGTTTGCCATCGTCGTGGCCCGCTTCAACAACTTCATCACCGACCGCCTGCTGGCTGGCGCGCTCGACGCGCTGGACCGCCACGGCGCGCCGAAGTCCGCCATCGAAATCGTGCGCGTGCCCGGCTCCTGGGAAATGCCGGCCGTGGCCCGCGCGCTAGCCGAAAAGAGGCAGTTTGACGGGATCATCTGCCTTGGATGCGTCGTCCGCGGCGAGACTGCGCACTTTGATTACGTCGCCGGCGAAGCGGCTGGCGGCCTCGGGCAGGTGGCGGCCTCCACCGGCGTGCCAGTGGCCTTTGGCGTGCTGACAACGAACACTGTGGAACAAGCGGTAGACCGCGCTGGGGCCAAGGCCGGCAACAAAGGCTTCGACGCCGCGGTGACGGCCATTGAGATGGCCAATCTGATGAAAAAGCTGAAGGCGTAACGCCTCCCGGCTCTCTAACATGCCCTCACGGTTAAAATCGCGCCGGCAGGCGCTGCAAATGTTGTATCTCTGGGATGTCCGGCAACAGCCGATTGCCGACGTGGTGCGCGATTTTTACGGCCCGCTCAGTTCGCGGGAGGATGACGATGAAGACGGTCCGCCGGAGCGCGACGGCTTCAGCGAGCACCTCGCTACGGGCGCGATCGGGCAACTCGACGCGCTCGATGACTTGATCGTCAAGCATTCCCAGCACTGGCGCATTGAACGTATGCCGGTGGTGGACCGTAACATCCTGCGGCTGGCGATTTTTGAAATGAAGACGATGGCCACGCCCTCGGCCGTGATCATCGATCAGGCGCTGGAACTCGCGCGGCGTTTTTCAAGCGAAGAGTCGATTGGGTTCTTGAACGGCGTGCTGGACGCCGTCAACCTCGGGATCCGCCCGATGCCGCCTGGGTAGTTGATGTAACCGGAGTCCTGCGGCGAATGCTACGTAGTCAGTGATGGTAGCAACTCTGTTTGACTCACGCTCCGTTCGCTATGCTTCGCCGGTTCGCCTCCCAGCGTGTCGCGGTGGGTTTTTTCGTGACCATACTGGCCCTTGGGGTCAGGCTCATCACGGCTCGAAGCTCGGAGTATCCGTGGCCGATCGCGCAGGACGAATTCGGCAACCTCCTGGGCGCGGATACTTTCATGGAGAGCCGCCTCACGAACCCAGTCCACCCTTTATGGGTTCACTTCGAGGCCCCCCATGTGAATTACCTTCCCACCTACCATTCCAAATATCCACCAGCGCAGTCTGCCGTAATTGCCTTGGGTTGGAAGCTCTTTGGGCATCCATGGCATGGAGTACTGCTGGTGTCATCGGCGCGTGCAGGGGCGGCACCCGGAGCAGACATCGGACGCGCTGGGCGCGGCGCAGGTGCAGATTGGGGCGCGGGCGGTGAGTCTGGCGGCGGTGATGACCAAGCAGATGG
>VFZP01000530.1 GCA_016871115.1 Acidobacteriota bacterium | reverse complement strand
GGAGTCGGGTTCGATCGAGACCCGCGGACCGAAACGGTATCAAGCCAGTGTCAACCCAGATTTTGCACCAGAGCCGTCAGTGAATGCATTGGCTGAAGCCGCGGCAGTCGCGTCGATCGAGGATACCGCGCACTCGGCGGCGACGGTTGCTTTTGTGGAGCGGGAGTCGCGCTGGCTGCACACACAACTGGCGGAGCTACCCGGTCTGCGCGTCTCGGCGCCTACTGCAAATTTCCTGTTCGCGGAAACAGCGCGATCGACACCGTTGCGCGATTTCGCGGAATCGCGGCACACACTGATCCGCGATTGCCGGGGTTGGCCGGGGCTGGAAGCCACGGGCGTTCGAGTGGCAGTCCGCCGGCGTTGGGAGAATGAGATTCTAGTGCAACTGTTCCGGGAGTTTTTATGCGAATCCTAGCCGGTCTTCTTTTCTTGTGCTGGACCGCCGGTGCCCAAGGCATCGTCTCCACCGCGCCGAGCTTCACCGAAGTCCTCTTTGCTTTGGGCGCCAGGGAACGCGTGGTGGCGGTCTCGCAATACTGCCACTTTCCTAAAGAAGTGGACCGGCTTCCGCGAGTAGGCAGCTATCTGCAGCCGAACATCGAAGCCATTGCCCGTCTGCGGCCGGAACTGGTGCTGGTGCATGCCGAACAAAAGCAGGCTGTGGCGCAGTTGCAGACACTAGGCCTGAAAGTGCTTACCTTGCGCAACACGAGCCTTGAAGACACGCTCGGCTCCATACGCGCGATCGCCGATGCGGCCGGCGTTGGCGCCCGCGGAGTGAAGCTCGAGGGCGAACTGCGCTCCCGCCTCGCCGCAATTGAAAAGCAAGCCGCCGGACAGCCCCGGCGGACGCTGTTGTTTGTCGTAGGCCGTACGCCAGGACGCCTCGAAGGCATGATCGCCGCGGGCAAGGGGTCGTTCCTCAACGAGGTGATCCGCATTGCAGGAGGCCGCAACGTGCTGGCCGATTCTCCCGTGGCCTATCCGCGGATTTCGCTCGAAGCCGTGTTGCGCCTGGATCCGGACGTGATCGTGGACATGGGCGACATGTCGGTTACCAGAGGCGTGACGCCGCAACACATACGCTCTGTCTTGAACCTGTGGGAAGCACAATCCGGCTCGGCACGGGCAGCGGCCAAGGGAAACGTCCACGCCGTGGCTGCGGACATCTTCGTGGTGCCGGGGCCACGAGTGGTGGAGGCCGCGGAGGCGTTCGCGAAGATGATGCGTGCGGTGCGGGATCACAAATGAAACTGATCGAACTACGCGAGGCCGGTTTTCGCTACACGTCAAACGCTGAAGCTCTGAATGGCATCACACTCGAGGTGCAAGCTCCGCAAATAATTGCGATTGCGGGGCCGAACGGTTCCGGAAAGTCGACGCTGCTCGATCTGATCGCCGGGTTGCGCCGGCTGTCCAGCGGCAAGTGTCTGGTGCTCGACCTCGACGCCGCGGCCTATTCACGCCGCGACTTCTGCCGCATCGTCGCGCATGTTCCTCAACGGATGCCGGAGGGCGTGCCATTCACCGTCGAAGAAGTGGCGCTCACCGGACGAACACCTTTTGGGCACGGACTCTATGACAGCACCGAGGACTTGGCCGCAGCCACGAGCGCGCTGGCGCGCGCCGGTATTGAGCACCTTCGCCAGCGACCCTATGCATCCTTGAGCGGAGGCGAGCAGCAGCGAGCCTTGCTGGCAGCGGCTCTTTGCCAGCAGCCGCAAATTTTGTTGCTGGATGAACCCGGCGCCCATCTCGATCCTCGCAACGAGGCGTCATTGTGGACGCTGCTTCGAGAAGTGCGGGATACTGGCTGTCTGGTGATTGTCGTAACACACCATTTGGCATTAGCCGCGCGCCATGCCGACCGGGTGTGGCTGCTCGATCGTGGACGCCTGGTGATGGACGCAGAGCCTGCGGTGGCGCTCGCTCCCTCCAAGCTTTCGCAAGTCTTCGATGTGCCGTTCTTCGGCTACAGCGAAACGAACGGCAGGGTGTTTCTGAGCTATGGAAACTGACTTGCGCATGCGCGCACGGCGCGTGTTTCTCGTTTCGTTCGCATTGCTCGCCGTGGTTACGGTTGCAGCGCCGTTTCTTGGCGGCACCGGAATGGACATGACAAGGCTCGCACGGCGGGAAGCACCCGATTGGCAGATTCTGGTGAGTCTGCGCGTGCCGCGCACGCTGTTAGCACTACTCGCCGGCGCGTCGCTTTCAACCGCGGGCGCGTTGTTTCAGGCGATTTTGCGGGACGCGCTTGCCACTCCGTCGAATCTTGGTGTTTCGGCTGCGGCTGCACTCGGCGCGGTCATGGCCATCGCTCTGCTGCCCGGCGAAGAAACCGGACTGCCGTGGGCTTGGATTTCCTCACTCGCCGGAACGGCGGCAGTCATCGCGCTCGTGGCGGTGATGCGGTCCAGCCCTCGATTCTCGCCGGCCTCCTTGTTGTTGACGGGTATTGCCATCAACGGCATCTGCGCTTCGGTTATTCTGCTGTTGCACAGTCTGGCCGGAATTGCGCGTGGTTTTCAAATCACGTACTGGTTGATGGGCGGACTCGACGCGGTCACCTATCCGGTGCTGGGAGCGTTGGCGATGGTGGTTGTGCCGGTGTGGATTTGGATCCTGCGGATGGCGCGCGTGTTGAATGTCATGTCCTATGGCGATACCTGGGCCGCCGGCCGTGGAGTGGACAGTACAAAAATCACTTGGCTCGGCTTCGCGGCCGGCGCCGTGCTCGCCGGGGTCACCACGGCGGTGACGGGGCCGATCGCGTTCGTGGGTCTGATCGTGCCACACCTGCTTCGCCGCGTCACCGGGCCGGATTATCGCGTGCTCATGCCCGCCTGCTTGTTTTGCGGCGGCGCGTTCCTGATCATCTGCGATACGGTTGCGCGTACCGTCCTGGCGCCTGTAGAAATTCCAGTTGGCGTGATGACCGCACTGTTGGGGGGGCCTTTTTTTGTCTGGCTGCTTTGGTCTCGCTGAGGCGTCCGGTCACGCCGGGGAATTGCTGCAAGGCGCAATTCGCTTCGGCGGATCGATCGAGCCTTTTTTGATTACACTGCCTGCTTGCGGGTTGCGTTCCCGCGCGGAAATCGCGGACGCGGAAGCGTGGTCAGTAGAACCCGTATGGAAGCGCAAGGCGCTGCGTGCGGCCCGAATTGCTGCACTGGAATTCGGCTGGACGGGCTGCGCCAGCTTGCAAGTTCATTCGGTAATTCCAGTTGCGCGGGGTTATGGGTCCTCGACGGCGGACTGCGTGGCCGCGATCCGGGCGGTGGCCAATCGTTTGGGCCAGGAATTGTCCAGAGAGGCTACCGCGGCAATCGCAGTCCGCGCGGAAGAGGCTTGCGACTCGACGATGTTCGGTTCGCGCCCTGGGCTCTGGTGCAAACCCGCCGAGATGAGAGAAAATGACGCAATGCCCTCCTTTGTTCCGGTCGAAGAATTGTTCGCTGGTCGCCACTTCGACGCGGAGATTGTGGTGTTGTGCGTGCGG
>VFZP01000529.1 GCA_016871115.1 Acidobacteriota bacterium | reverse complement strand
GGTAACGCTCGGATTGGGGCTGCTCTACGGCGGCGCTGATGTGACCGCGCGTGCCTTTCAGCGGCTGGCCGACCCACAGCGCCGGCTGGATCAGCGCCTGGAAGAGGCCGGCCAACGCCTTGAAGACCGCATACAGCGAGTGCTTGAGCGGCTGGAAGAGAAGATTCACCGGCGGGCTGTTCCGGTGAGCAATCCGTTGCAGCGTGTGTGGGAGTAATGATTCAGCTCAATCAGATGGAAAAGTCGCACGACACGGCGGCGGGACGCTTCTTCGTGTTGCGGCGCATCAACCTTGCCATTCGCGCCGGTGAGTTCGTGACGATCATGGGACCGAGCGGGGCGGGGAAATCGACGCTGCTGTCTATCATCGGCATGCTGGACGCTTCCTGGACCCGGGAGTATTTTCTCGACTGCCACGCCGTGCACAAGCTGAAGCCCAAGGATCGCAACGAACTGAACAAGCGCTCCGTGGGCTTCGTCTTTCAGAGCTACCATCTGCTGGACGATCTGACGGTGGCCGAGAATCTCGATGTGCCGCTCAGCTATCACAACATGCGGTCGAGCGAGCGCGCGGCGATTGTGGCCGACACACTGGACCGGTTTCAGATTGTCGGCAAGAAGGACCTGTTTCCCAACCAGCTCTCCGGCGGCCAGCAACAACTGGTGGCTGTGGCGCGCGCAGTGGTAGCTAGCCCCAAAATTATCCTCGCCGACGAGCCCACTGGCAATCTGCACTCCGGGCAAGCCAAGGAGATTATGGAGTTATTCCGCAAGCTGAACGACGCGGGTACGACCATCATTCAGGTGACGCATGCCGAAGTGAACGCCAGCTACGGGCATCGCACGATCCATTTGCGCGACGGCTGGGTGGATCGCGACGAGCCGACAGGCCGGCCGTTTGAAGCGGCGGTCCTCGGGTAGGACAATCTACGGATGCGCTGTCTTCTGGAGCTTTTGTTGTTGGCGCCGGGCCTCGTTCGCGGCGGAGACCTGGCTGATCTGATCGCCAACAAACAGTGGCGGCAGGCCGCTGAACTGATGCAAAGCCAACTGAAGGCCAACTCCAACGACGCCTCTGTGCAGCTACACGCCGCCGAGATTCGTTTTGCGCAGGGACGTTTGGCCGAGGCTGCGACGCATGCCGAGAAGGCAGCCGAACTGGACGCAAGAAGCGCCGGCGCGCAGCACCTGCTCTTTGAGATCTATGGCAGTCAGGCGCAGCAAGCGTCCATCCTGCGCCAGGCGGGCTTGGCGCGCAAGTGCAAGACGGCGGTAGACCGCGCGATTGAACTCGATGCCAAACACTACGGCGCGCTCATCGGATCGATGATGTATCTCTATCAGGCGCCTGGACTGTTTGGGGGCGACAAGAAACAGGCTGAGTCGATCCCTGCGCGGATCGGCGCCTATGACCCGGCGCACGGGCATCTGGCCCAGGCGGAGTTGGACAAGATGCGGAAGCAGTTGGGCCGCCTGCGCGAGTCGTACCAAAGAGCTGTGGCCGCAAATCCGAAGTTGTACAACGCGCGGGTGGCGCTGGCGCGCGACTATGCTTTTGGCCGTGAACCGGAGTTGCCGAAAGCAATTGCCGAAGCGCGTGAGGCGGTGCAATTGATGCCACGCCGTCACGAGGGGTGGGATGCGTTGCTGTATGCGTTGGCGCGCCAGGGAAACAAACCGGGAGTGGACGCGGCGCTGGCAGACGCGGCGCGGCGCATGCCCGGCGAAGGCTCGCCGCTTTTTAACGCCGCGCGCGGCTGGATGGAAGGTGCACAACCGGACCATGCGCGCGCCGAAGCGCTTTTGCGTGCCTATCTGAAGACTCAGCCCGATGTGGGACGCCCGACGCTCGGGATGGCACACTGGAGCCTGGCGATCGCGCTCGAAAAGCAGGGCCGCAAGGAAGACGCGCGTGCGGCTATCGAGACCGCCGCTCGCCTCGAACCTAAGAATGAACGTATTCAAAACGATCTTAAGCGACTGCGAGGATAGCCGGGCGTGAGCGACACCCATCCGCTGCCAAGGCTACTGGTTGCCGACGATCAGGTTGACGTGCTGGAAGCGCTGCGCTTGCTGGTGAAGCCCGAAGGCTATCAACTCGAAACCGCCTCGTCGGTGGCGGTGGCGCTCGCCGTGGCCGAGTCGGCCGATCTGGACGTGGCGGTCATCGATCTCAACTATGCGCGCGACACAACCTCCGGCGCCGAAGGGCTCGATCTGCTCCAGCAACTGCGGCAAATCGAGCCGACGCTCGGCGTGGTGGTGATGACCGCTTGGGGCAGCATTGAACTCGCCGTCGAGGCCATGCGACGCGGCGCGCGCGACTTTGTGCAGAAGCCGTAGGAGAATCAGCGGCTGCTGAGTGTGGTGGCGACCCAAGTGGCGCTTACTCGCGCCTTGCGGCGCGGCCAGCGGCTTGAAGAGGAGAACCTCGCGCTGCGCTCGGGGAGCGGTGCGGACTCGGGCGGCCCGGTGATGATCGCCGCTTCGCCTGCCATGGAGCGCGTGCGGCAGATCATTGCGCGCGTGGGCCCGTCTGATGCTTCGATTCTGATCACCGGCGAGAATGGCTCGGGTAAAGATGTGATTGCGCAGGCCGTACACAGTGTGTCGGCCCGGGCGGGGCGCCCGCTGGTGACTGTTAACACCGGGGGCCTGAACGAGAGCCTGTTTGAGAGCGAGTTGTTCGGGCACGTGAAGGGCGCCTTCACGGATGCCAAGACCGATCGCGTGGGCCGCTTTGAACTCGCCGACGGCGGCACGCTGTTTCTGGATGAAATCGCGAACGTACCGTTGGGCCAGCAGGCGCGACTGTTGCGTGTGCTTGAGACCGGCGAGTTCGAACGCGTGGGTTCATCCCGTACGCGCCGCGTGGACGTGCGGATTGTGTCGGCTACCAACGCGGATCTGGATGCAGAGGTGCGCGCCGTGCGATTCCGCGAAGATCTGCTGTTTCGCTTGAACATCGTGGAAATCCTTGTGCCGCCGCTGCGCGAACGCAAGGAAGACATCCCTGATCTCGCCGCGTACTTTCTGACGCATAAATCGGCGCGGTACCGCAAGCGCGTCACCGGGTTCGATCAGGCGGCGACGAATCTGCTGCTCAGTCACACATGGCACGGCAACTTGCGCGAACTCGATCATGCGGTGGAGCGCGCCGTGCCGATGACCGAAGGGCCGGCGATTGCCGCGCATGACCTTGCGCTGCGGGGCGCCAATCGCGAGGTCGCCAGCCGCCTGGAGGACATGAGCATTGAAGAGGTAGAGGCGTTTCTAATTCGCAAGTCGCTGCAGCGCTTTCAGGGCAACGTGAGCCACGCCGCGAGTGCGCTCGGGCTGAGCCGCAGTGCGCTGTATCGTAGAATTCAGCGATATAGCCTGTGAGCGTCTCCCAACCGTCCCGGCCGCGCCTGCCATACGAACTGCGCCTCACGCTGCTCGTGCTCGCGGCTGGACTTCCTGCCGTAGTGGCGGCAATCTATCTGCTCTGGCACTTTGACCTTGCCGGCCG
>VFZP01000528.1 GCA_016871115.1 Acidobacteriota bacterium | reverse complement strand
CACCCACCGGGCGGGCGTATCGCTTCCAGCGCTTCTCGAACTCCGGCATGTAATGCTGCACCCAGCGCAGAATCGTCGTGTGCGCAAGGTTGATGCCACGTTCGCTCATCATGCTGACCAAATCCCGTAACTCAACTTGAAGCTCAAGTACCAGCGGACGCACAGCACCACGATCTCGGCATCGAAGTGGCGACCAGCGAACAATTCTTCGACCGGAACGAAGGAGGGTATTGCGTCATTTTCTCTCATCTCGGCGGGTTTGCACCAGAGCCCCCTAAGCTACGTCGTTTCCTCAGTAGTTCGGGTTAGCCCAACTACCCACAAATTCCTCCGACGAGGCTTTAAAGGCAATTCAATTACAGTACACTCATATGTTTGATTGTAGGAACGTCTCGATCAAAACCCACTCCCTCCAAAAGGGGCAAGCCTTCGGAGGCCCCGGCGGGCCTACGAAAGACGCTCGACCGCGTGATCTCGCAAAGCGGCGCGGGCTCACGCACGGACGCCCGGAAATGGATCGCTGCTGGCCGTGTGGCGGTGAACGGCGTGGTGGTGCGCACGCCAGATCACTGGGTGGACCCCGCTCGCGACCGGCTGACGCTGGACGGGCGCGCGCTGGAGCAGGAAGAGCGCGTCTATGTGGCGCTGTATAAACCGCGCGGCTACGTCACGACTTATAAAGATCCCGACGGACGCCCGACGGTGTACGACTTGCTCTCCGGCGTCCGGCAGTTTGTGGGCACGGTGGGACGGCTCGATCTCGACACCTCCGGCCTGCTTTTGTTGACCAACGATCATGGCCTGGCGGACCGGCTGACGAGTCCGGAGCATCACGTGGAGAAAGAGTACCTCGTCAAAGCCGCGCACCTACTGACTGACGAGCAGTTGAACCAACTGCGCTCTGGCGTGACGCTGGATGACGGACCCACCCGCCCGGCGAAGGTGAAGAGGTTGCGTGACTCGGGCAAGTACACGCACTTTGAGATTACGCTGGCCGAAGGACGCAACCGGCAGGTTCGGCGGATGGTGGAGGCGGTCGGCAGCAAAGTGCTGAAGTTGGTGCGGGTGCGTGTTGGCGTTGTTACACTCGAGGGCCTGGAGATCGGAAAGTATCGGCTACTTAGTGCCAACGAGGTCAGAACGCTCAACAAGAAGTCCTAAGTGGTGAAATGCTAACTCACAACTCGGTGGGGCCCGTTTGCCGCTCCGCCGTCTTGACGAGGGAGCGATCATCCTTTGAGCGCGCAAGGGTGAGAGCAAGTAAAGGCGCTATACGAGCAGTTGGCGGAGTTGCCGCCCGCTGAGTCTGAAGCTCGTTTGGCTGCTGGACCCGATCCCGTTGTCCGCGCGGAAGTGGCTGCACTGCTGCGAGTCCTGGATCGCGCGGAAAGCAGCGAGGGCCTGCTGGCCGCTTTGGAAGCCAAGGTCGCCCCCTATCGCACTTCCTTCCGCGATCTTGAGCCCGCGCGTACCTTTCAGCCCGGTGAACTCGCCGCGGGCCGCTTTCGCATTGTGCGTTTCATTGCCGAAGGGGGCATGGGCGAGGTGTACGAAGCGCGCGACGAGCAACTCGCCGAGTCCGTCGCGGTGAAGACGTTACGCGCAGGCACCGCGGCAGACCGCGCGGCGCTTGAGCGCTTCACGTGAAGCAGGAGATCCAACTCGCACGCAAGGTGTCGCACCCCAACGTGTGCCGTGTGCACGATCTGTGGCAGGACGGCCAAACGCATTTCCTCACCATGGAACTGCTGTCGCCTGGCGAAACGCTGGCCGCGCGCATCCGCCGCCAGGGCAAGCTCACGCCGGAGGAAGCGCTGCCCATCGCCATGCAACTCGCCGCCGGTCTCGATGCCGCGCACGCCGCCGGCATCGTGCATCGCGACTTCAAACCGGCCAACGTGATCCTGACGCCCCGCCGCGGGTCTGGCGAGGGTGAACGGGCGGTGATTACCGACTTCGGCCTTTCGCGCGTGTACGACACGGACGGGCAGACCGCGTCGATTGCGCTGATCGGCACGCCCGCCTACATGGCGCCCGAACAGATTGACGGCAGCGCACGCAGCGGCCCGGCGGTGGATCTGTATGCGCTGGGCGTGGTGCTGTATGAGATGATCACCGGCTCGCTGCCGTTCTCAAGCGCGTCGCCGATGGCGCTAGCGGTGCAGAAAGTGCGGGACACGCCTCGACCGCCGAGCCATATGGTGGCAGGTGGGGTGCCGCCGGCGTGGGACGCGACGGTTCTGCGCTGCCTGGTGCATCGCCCGGCGGACCGGTTTGCGAAAGCAGCGGAGGTGGTGGAAGGGATCACCGGCGCGCGCCGGGTACGGACGGTACGGCTGCCGCAGTGGGCTCCGAAGGCTGTGGTCGCCGCGCTGGTGTTGCTGGCGGCGGGACTCGCGTATCGCCTGGGTGTTTCGCGCGATCCGGAGCTGCAGCCCGAAGCCCAACGCTGGTATGACCAGGGTGTGGAGGCGCTGTACGATCAAGCGCCGCAGAAGGCAATCGTCCTGCTGGGGAGGGCCGTTGCTATCGACCCATGCCGTCCGATGGTCCACGCACGGCTCGCGCAGGCGCTGATGGAGCTCGATCAATACGACGCCGCACGTGATCGTCTGCTGCGCGCCGCCAGTTTCACGCCGGATCGTTCGTGCCTCAGCCGCGCCACGCGCCTACGGCTGGAAGGCGTGGAGAAAGTAGTGCTTCGCGAATTCGACGCTGCGGTGAAGGTATTCCACGATCTGGTGGCCGAGACGGACGGCGACACGGGCGCGTTATTCGATCTCGCCCGCGCCCAACGCGACGCCGGCAAGCCGGGGGCGGCGCTTGACATCGCATCCCGCATCATCAATCGACAACGGACACTGGCCGGCGGACAGATACTGGCTGCCTACCTGCTGAACCTCGCCGGCAGGCGCTCTGAAGCGATGACCGAGGTGCAGGAGGCAGCCCAGTTGTTCAAGCAGCAGGGGAACTTCGAAGGTGTCGCCAGCTCGCGCTCAAACTGAATGTGGATTCTCCGCGATCTGCGCAAGGCGGAGGAGAATGAGGCCGAGGCGCGCGAGGTGTCGTGTTAATGGAGATGTTGGGTTTGCAGTATCAGGAGGCGCAGACGTGGATTGAGATCGCCCGGAGCCGGCGTGTGCAGGCCAAGTTCGACGAGTCCCGCGAGGCGGCCGTGAAGGCGATTGAGCTGGCGCAGACGCATGGCCACGCGTTGCTGGAAGTTTTGGGGAGAAATGACCTCGCTAACGCCTTATTTGCGCAATCCAATGTGAAGGACGCCGAACAAGCCTACCGCGACAGCCTGAGAGTGGCCGAGCGAGCCGGGCTGCGGTTGCCGAAAACCATGACTGAGACTGGACTCGCGCGCCTCCTGATTCGCCAACAACGGTCCGGAGAGGCCACCCCTTTTCTTGACCAAGCAGAGCCATTTTTGCGAGGGGCGCGGACCGGGATGAGTATTGACAGAACAGACCGGGAGGAGTGTTGACACTTCCTGGGAATAGCTGGACGGCCGAAAATGGGCAGAGATGCCCTGGAAAGCGAGC
>VFZP01000527.1 GCA_016871115.1 Acidobacteriota bacterium | reverse complement strand
GCTCCCGCTCGCGCTCCTTCGCGCTCTCCGCGTCGCGGTCCGCCTTCCGGGCGAACACCTCCGGCAGCCGCTCCACCGCCTCCTTCTTCCACTGGCTCACCTGCACCGGGTGCACCTCGTACCGCGACGCGATCGCGTGCACCGGCTCGATGCCCTTGAGGGCCTCAAGACCTACCTTGGCTTTCAGATCGGGACTGTGCTGACGTCGTTTCTTGGACATAGGGATCGTGTTTCGGACTCTGGGTTAACGATCCGACCTGTCCAACTTTCGGGGACCACTTCAGTGACGCTCCTTCACCGAGAGTGCGATCTTGGCGGTCTCGCACTGACTGATCAGTCGCGCCTCGGCCGTTGGCTGCAATTTGGTCCAATCGACAGCTGGATACGCTTCCGCATGCTTGCGCTTTACGAGCTTGAGAATCTCCAGGTCAAACGCGTCGCCTCCTACTTCAGCGTCACCGACATTTACAACCTGCACCAAAGCACCGTTCTGAAAACGGCATAGCGTAAGGTCGAGGGTTCCGCCGCCCCAGTCGAAAACCAACACAAGCCGGCGCTCCAACCGTGAGCGCAATTCCTCGAATTCGGGCAATGACCGCAGGTGGCCATATAGCGCTGCGAGGGGCTCGTGGACGAATTGATGGACGTGAACTCCCGCGGCCAGTGCGGCCTGTCGCAGCTCGGCGCGTGCACGTCCATCCATTGCCACCGGAATCGTGAACACTGCGCGGTCAAAGGGTAAAGCAGGCTCCTTCTTCTTGGCATCCTCCCGCACGTAACGAATCACCTCGGAGACCACTTCGCGTGCTGGTCTGGTTACGCCACCGATGTGAATACCCGTCTGGCTACCGAGAAACATCTTCGGAGAGCGAACGATGTCGCCGAAAACACCGAGGCCCAGCTTGCCGAGATGGTCCTTGGCCTGTCGGCCGACAACCGTGTCCGATCCCGAATACCAAACCACCGAGGGATGAGGGCGCCCCTGTTCATCAGTGAACACCTCCGGTAGCCAACGATTCTGATTGGGATCGCGCTGGATGAACGAGGCCACCGAATTGGTGGTGCCAAAGTCTATTCCGAAGATTCCAGCCATAGGGTCTCCTTCTTGATGATGTTCGCGAGTGATTCGAGGCGGTCAGTGATGATGTGTGGTCGCACTGGCTGCATAGCCGCGGCTTGAGCATCCCGTAGCAGGTTTGAAACTTCTCCCTGCAGGAGTCCGTTGAACCTGGCACGAAGCGCACGACGCGATTGCCGCGCCACAGCTTGCTGATCTGCGAGGTCTCGCGTGAGCTGACCAATTTGCGCGTCTCGTTCCCGAACAGTGGCCGAGGTGTTCGCGCATTGTGTCTCCAACTCGCCAATCTTCGCCTTGAGGCCATCGAGTTCCGCTTGCAGCCGGCGGTTGGTATCAGCCAGCGCTTGGCGATCTTGGAGTGCCACCGATAGCCTTGCCTGTTGCAGCAGGTAGACCGCGAGTGCCTCAGCCCGAGGTCCGGACTTGTTGAGATTGCGAACCAGCAGAACCGCAAGTGCACCCTCGGGATCTTCCCCTTTCGGCTTCATGTTTCCGAGTGCCACGAGGACGTCAGCAAGGGCCGGCCCTGTGACCGCACCTTTGAGCCATGCCGCCGCCAACAGGAAGTGCACCCACTGCTTGCGCTTGGCTCGCTCGGACTCTTCCTGCGGGACACTGCCCATCGCCGCCACTGCGCGCCGCAATTCTTCTAGTGGCGTTGTCGGAGTAAGCGCCGGGATCGGAATCGTGACCGAAGTCTTCGCACGGCTGATCTGCTCCGCGATGTCGGCAAGCAACTGCGCAATTTGGGAGCCGCGAGATGGAAGCTCGGCGATGGCCTTTGCCAGTTTGGTTGACGCGGCGGGTGAGTTGCCCACGTCTCGCACCAGGGCCTCCATGGCGACAGCGTCTGGCCGCGGCAGCGGGCTGCGGAGCACTTGCGCGATGAAGCGCTTTGCCGGCGCATCAGCGGTGAAAAGAAACTCCCGCAGCGATGCCGGTGGTGGGCGCGGAGGCGGCTTGGGTTTACCCGGCAGGCCGGTAGGTTTTGGGGGAGGAGTCGGATTCATGATAAGGCGGGCGCCTCCAAGTGGTATTCAGCCCATTTTCCAAATCGGGCGTCATGTCGGAGGGCGCGGAGTTG
This sequence comes from Acidobacteriota bacterium, assembly GCA_016871115.1. GTDB lineage: Bacteria > Acidobacteriota > Terriglobia > Bryobacterales > Bryobacteraceae > VFZP01. The sequence continues at coordinate 1,386 of VFZP01000527.1, read as the reverse complement.
ATCGCGGGCAAACATCTGCTTGCCCAGCAACAGGGCCGCCCCGGCCTTGAGTGCTCTGAGCTTAGCGATATCGAATTCACTCAGCGGCAAATCATGCGTGGCCGGCAGTTGCGGCGAGGGCTCATCGCAGCCTGGAAACTCGGGAAAGAGTTTGAGCGCCTCCCAAATTGCGGCGGTCACGGCATCGACTGGGCACGCCGCCACCGTGACGATATTTCCGCTCTGCACCGGGCGCTGGGTTTTTCCCGCACCGGTCAGCGTGCAGTAGAAATGATGGGCGTTCTGCAGTTCAGGAAACCCTGCCGGCTGGCTACGGGAGAAGTTGTTTAGGTTGAAGTCGATCAGCGCGACCACCGCGGTTGCGACCGGCCGACTGAAGTCCACGAGACAGCGGCGGGCGCTCTGGAACTTGCCCGTGAATTGGCTGAAGGGGAGATGCGCACCGCTGACTTGCCGCTGCTCCTTTGTCAGGACGCCAACCGCATAGTCCGCCAAAGCGCCGAGGTAATCGGCCGCGGATGACTCGGGTGTCACACTCCGCCGGAACTCATCCACCATGCGGATCGTTATCCGGTCATGGGCGAGATGATGGACAAAGAGTTCATCGATGTTTGCGAGCGTTTCGGCCTGCGGGATCGCTACCCGCACCTCGATGCTCGCCATCGCTTCGCGGTCATCCTCAGCCCGGCTGTTGAGAAGCTTGATGCTGTGCGTCGCGTTGCCCGCATTCAGAACGAAGGCAGGCAGTTGCTCTGGAGCGACCAAGACCTCGTTGCGGCCGTTGGTGGAAACGCGGCAAGCAGTGGCGGAAATGACCTCGATATCTGCCGGCGTGAATGGTGTGCGCAGTTCGTAGCCATCCAGTCCCACCCGTGTGCCGACCCGCAGCAGCGGACGCCGCATCGGATGGTCGATCCCCAGGTGCGCCAGTAACGCTGTCCGATCTGCCCATGCCTTTCCACACAACGGGCACGCAATCGGCTCCGGCTTTTGACGAACAAACGGGAATGAGTCCGTGAGCCGGTCGTGCGCAGAATCTTGAATCCATCCGACGGTAGGCATGACTAGGACGCCCTCCTTTGTTGCTAAAAGGAAACTGGATTTTCAAGGGGATCGGATCCGGGAGGGGTTTAAGGGGAGGGTGCCGGTTAAAAACGGAGTCGGACCCCTGTAGTCCCCCAACCCTCGAGTCCGCCTGACCAACTGAAAGGAAACTGGATTTACTACTACTGAAAGGAAACTGGATTTTCAAGGGGATCGGATCCGGGAGGGGTTTAACTGAAAGGAAACTGGATTTTCAAGGGGACTGACTGAAAGGAAACTGGATTTTCAAGGGGATCGGATCCGGGAGGGGTTTAGTAGCGCCGTGCCACCTGAGCGGCGGCG
>VFZP01000526.1 GCA_016871115.1 Acidobacteriota bacterium | reverse complement strand
CGCTGAAACAGACACTTACCCCCAACCTCACCTTCTCGCCAACTCGGACCAAGCGGTAACTCCTTTACCTTCAACTCCGCTCCCGCTCACTCCGCGCTAATTTGGACAGCCGTGGTGTTGAACGGGACCGGCGGCACGTTGCTTCTTGCTTTGTTATGGCTTCTTTTCCGCATCCCGGCCCGTCGCAATTGGCTGGCGACGGTGTTGTTCGTCGGCGCTAACCTTGCCGTGCTGGCGCCGCAATTTGGCGCGCAGGGTTGGGTGGGCTTTTTGTTTCCCGGCGTTCTCATGGGCGTGTTCGCCCTGATTGTCATGCGCCTCGGTGTCCTTGCGGCCGCGGCTTACTTCTTCACTTGGTACTGCGCGATAGCCGGCAACGCGCCCTGGACCACGTCCCTCTCCGTTTGGTATGCGCGCACCAGCCTGCTCGCCATCGCCGCGATTTTAACCCTGGCGATCTACGGTTTCCATACCACCCTGGCCGGCCGGCCTCTGTGGCGGGATGAATTGCAGGAGGAACCGGCTTGAGCGACTCTCCGCGCCAAAGTCCCGATTGATCTCCGGTTTCCCATCAAGGCCCCGTGGCCCAATGGCTTGTCCTTGTTCGAGCGAGGCGAGTCCGGGCCACGAGCGTACTCCCGTGACATCATAGCGTATCATGTGCCCTCCGTCAGGATCGTCGGCTACTCGGAAGTTACCCACTTCACCTGCGAACATGAACGCGCGCTTGCGGTTCTTAACGCGACCTTCCGCCTTCGGCCCCGGCGCAGCTTCCACGCCGCCGGGTAGCTGTCCCTGATTCCCTGTAAGAAGATCTCGATGTTGGCGTCCGGTAACTTACTCGACGCCCGCGGTTTGTACCTTGGCGTTGTGGCAGGTCTGGCACTGCGTTGCGAGAACGGGGCGAACTCGCTTTTTGAAGAGTTCGGTGGTGTTCTGGCTCCAGAGTGTGACGCTGAATAGCAGCGCAATTCGTCCCGATTGCGGCATGACCTGTGGGTTAGTCCATTCGATTTTGTTGCGGCCGGAGCGTCGGGCTCTCGCGGGCGTTTGGCTCTCTGGCGGCGGCTAGGGGGATCACCCAGCCTTGAAGCGAGAGACCCTCGTGTATTTTCTAGCGCTGCTATCCTGAAAACTGAATGGTTCCGGTTCGCGCAGAAAGAACGGAACACAATCGATGCAGCATTTCTCCGAACTCAAACTTTGCTCCGCGTTGCGGAGCAACCTCGAAAAGAACGAATTCGTCACTCCGACGCCCGTCCAGGTGCAGGCCATCCCGCCGCTCATGGAGGGCCGCGACGTCGTGGCGACCGCGCAGACCGGCACTGGCAAGACTCTGGCATTCTCCATTCCGGTAATTGAAGCGCTCGCCGCCGTTCCCCGCACCAAGACAATAAAAGTCCTGATCCTCAGCCCGACACGCGAACTTGCCATCCAGATCGATGCCGCATTCCGGCAACTCGCCCACGGCATGCGTATCCGCACCGCCGTAGTTGTGGGTGGCATGAGCGAGAGCAACCAGTTGCGCGATATCCAGGCCGGGGCCGAAGTGGTGATCGCGACGCCTGGCCGTCTCTGTGACTATCTGGGCCGGCGGCTCATCGATCTTTCCGGCGCCGCCACTGTGGTTCTGGACGAGGCCGATCGAATGCTCGATATGGGTTTTCTACCCGATCTGCGCCTCATTCTGGATAAACTTCCGGCGAAACGGCACACCATGCTTTTCTCAGCGACGATGGGGCAATCCGTGGCGGGTCTGGCTGCCAGTTACGTGCACAATCCAGTGTGGATCGCCGTGGAGGCGTGCGCACAAACGGCCGGCCAGATCGATCTCTTCTGCTACGAAGTGCCTCGGGGCTCCAAGTTTGATCTCCTCGAGTATCTGCTGAAGAGCGAGCAGGGTTCTTTTCTTGTCTTCGTGGCCACTAAGGAGGGCGCCGAAAGGCTTACGAAATTTCTGGAGCGCGAAAACCACAAGGTGGCATCGATCCACGGCGACCGCTCGCAGAACCAGCGGAATGAAGCGCTCCAGGGTTTCAAAGACGGCGTTTACCGAGTGCTGGTCGCCACCGACGTGGCGGCGCGCGGGATTCATGTGGATGACATTGCGCATGTCGTGAACTACGATTTGCCGCAAGAGGCGGAGAACTTCATTCATCGCATAGGACGAACGGGCCGCGCTGGCGCACGTGGCGCCTCCTGGACGTTTGTAACTCCGATGGAACGCACCGATGTGCGCAACTATGAACGCACACTGGGGATTCAGGTGCAATATCGCGAACTGCCGCCGCTCCCGCGGCCCATTGGGCTGGTGGCGGATGTGGATGCGTTTTTGGCTGCGATGAACGCCAGCCTACCGCTGGCCGAAGCACCGAAACCGACAGTGACAAGAAGTTTCTCTGGCAGGCGCCGGCGTCGCTGAATGTGTTGTCCGGAAGCCCGGTTCCTGGAACTTGGCTGTACGGCTATCCTTCCCTTATCGGTTTGGGCGCGCGTTCAGCTCGGCGGCTCTATTCCGATTCGGTCTTTGGCCGCCGGTCGGATGCGCTGCTTGCATCCGAGGTATTGCTCGGTGGTCAGGATCGAAACATGACCGAGAAGGAACTGGATCTGTTCCAACTCGCCTCCGGCAGTGTGGCAAGGCCCCGCTCAAGTCCGGCGCAAATCAAACGGCGCCAACTTGTCGGTCCCGGCTTTCGTTGCGTACTCGCGGACGACGTGCCAGACGGCTTTCTCAGAAGAGTAACTTCAAGCCGAAGCTCAGGATGCGGCCGGGGCCGGAACTGGTTACGGCGCCGTAGTTTTGGGCTGGGCGGCCTTGGTTGTCGAACCGGACCGTGGTGTTGATACCGGTGAAGGCGGGGTTGTTGAGGACGTTAAAGCTTTCGGCCCGGAATTGCAGGCCGTAGCGCTCGGTGAGGGCGAAGTTCTTCATCAGGGCGACGTCATGCTGGGTGTAGCTGGGGCCGATGAGGATGTTGCGGCCGGAGTTGCCGAATTGCCCTTGCGTCATGCGCGTGTCGGGGAGGAAGGCTTCGGCGTTGAACCAGCGGGCGAGGGTGCGCGCGGAACGCTCGAGGTTCGGGTTGCCGGTGACGTCGGCTCGCGAGGAACCCGCGCCGATGCCGGCGACGTCGGTGGGCACGGTGACGCTCGACGGTGCACCGCTTTGATAGATGCTGATGCCGCTTGCCTGCCAACCACTGAGGGCGAGGCGCGCGAGCGTATTCTGCGAGGTGCGGAAGAAAGGCAACTCGTACACCCAATTGACATTGAGGATGTGCTTGCGGTGGATCCCCGACAGGCCATAGTCGGCGCGGGAATTGAAGATGTTCTGGAAGCTGCCGCCCGAGGTATCGAGGGTGCGCGAGAAGGTGTAGGAAACGCCGAAATTCAGGCCGCTGCGGTAGCGCTGGTTGAGCGTCGCCTGCAGCGAGTTGTAGTTCGAATTGTCGCCGGTGTCCTGCAGATTGATGTTTCCGTAGCCGCGGTAGGCCCGGAGCGCATTCAAGTTCACGCCGCGATTGGCTTGCGCGGTCCCGGGGCGCAGTTGGTTCACGTTGATGGTG
>VFZP01000525.1 GCA_016871115.1 Acidobacteriota bacterium | reverse complement strand
TAACCACGTCGGCCAGCGTAGTCGTCACCGTAACGAGCGCGGTCACCTCCACGATCGTGCACAACAACTCTTCGAAGTGCGCCGACATCAGCGGCTCCAGTACGGTGGCCAACGCTGCCGCGATCCTGTACACCTGCAGCGGCGGCGCCAACCAGCGCTTCCAGTTCCGCCCTATTGTCCGGCAGACCGGAGTCTACAACAGCGTGGCCACGCACTCGAATCTCTGCCTCACGGTGCAGAACGGCAGCACAGCGGACAACACGCCCATCGTGCAGACCGCCTGCGGCACGTCGAACTCGCAGCGCTTCAGCGCGGCCCGGCAATCGAACGGCACCTACCGCATCACGCCTCTCATTGCCACCAGCAAGGCGTTCCGGTTGCGCAACGGGTCCACCGGCAATAACACGCCCATCGTCATCTTCACCTGGTACAACTACGGCAGCCAGCAACACCGCATTAACGGCCTGCCGTCACCCGCCAGCGAAAGGAACGGAGATCCACATGACTCTCTCAACGTTTGTTCTGCTGGGCGCTTCCGCCGCCAACGCCGCACTGGTGGTGGTGGAAGACCACGGTTACGGTCCCGCTGACCCGGCTCCCGTTCCCAATGTTGAAGTGACCACTCACACGGGCCGCCGCGTCCGCCTGCCAGAGTTGCTCCGCGGGCGGCGCGCGGCGGTGCAGTTCATCTTTGTCGATTGCCAGACCGCCTGCCCGCTTCAAGGCAGCTTGTTCCACAACGTGGAGAGCCGCCTCGGCGGCGCGGACAATCTGGCGTTGATTTCTATCTCGGTAAACCCGGAGCGTGGTACGCCGGAGCGTCTCGCTGAATTCATGCGGCGTCACAAAGCCTCGCCCCGTTGGACCGCGGTGCGCGCCGAGCGGGCCGGCCTCACCGAAATCCTTAAAGTATTCGGGCAGCAAGACGGGCCGCCGTCCGGCCACGCCATGCAAGTGTTCTTCACCGATCGGCTGGCGAACTACGTGGGCCGCACGGTAATGTTGCCGCAGGCCGCGCGCGTGGCGAATGCGCTGCTCGGCAAGGTGGAAATGGCGGGGCGCGCGAATGTCGATTCCACCGCCGCGCCGTCTGCGCCGCAGTTGGCGCGCAAGCCCGGCGCCAGGGGCGATCAGATCTACTTCGGCGCGACTCTGGTGCCGGCGCGCTTGGGCGGCGAACTCATCGCGGCCGAAGCGTCGTGCTGTGCTAACTGCCACGGCGCGGAACGCCAGGGCGTGACCGAGGGGCGCACGCGTCCTTCGCCGCTCGATGCCGCGTCGCTCACCAGGCCGCAAGCACGCCGCGGCGGTCCGGCCGGCCACTACACGGCATAGTCTTTGTGCATGAGCCTCCGCACGGGCATCGATCCGGCGGGTGTGATGTACGCCGTGGCGATGCCGCGCTACGACCTGACGGACGGCGAGTGCACGGCGCTGGCCGCTTTTCTGCTAACGAAGTAAGCGCGTTACTTTTCGCCGCAGGTCTTCACTAACGGAATCCACGGGTGTGAATTGATTTGATCGGCACCGCGAACAGGTAGATCCACCAGTGCAGACGCGGCCCGGTGGCAAAGCCGGTGGAACCGGCGAGCCCCAGCACTTCGCCCTGTTGCACTGGCCGGCCTTCCTTGGCGATCACCTTCGACATGTGCAGATAGTGCGACGTGAGTCCCTGGCCATGATCGATCCCCACCGTGCCGCCGTGCATCGCAAACATGCGCGCCACTTTCACCGTGCCGCTGGCAGCCGCGCGAATGGGCGCGCCGGGCGGACTGGCTTGATCGAGCCCGCGATGATAGTTACCCGAAGGCTTGCCGTTGTGCAGGCGTGTCACGCGGAACGGCGAATTGGCGCAATCGGACACGGGCGGTGCGAATTGTTCTTCCCACCGCTTGATGTCAGTCACCGTGGTGTGCATCGCGCGCATGGCCTCCAGTTCTCCCGGCGAAGCCTTCAACTGCTTCATCCGGCGAGTGGCGCGGATGTTTTGAGTCTTGAAGTTCGACGAGCGGATCGTCACCGCGGCTTTGTGGACGACTGCGCCGGCGGCGTCTTTGAGCAGCAATTCGTGATGGCCCGGCTCAAGGTTGTAGAGCACCGGCACCAAGCCGCGGCGCGCACTGTTGCCATCGTTGAACATGGGCACTTCTCTGCCGCCGGGCTGCAGCGCGGCCACCGCCGCCTGGGCCGGCGCGCCATCGATGCGAATCACGCCGCCCTGCTGGGCCTCGCGGCTGATGCTCAGCGCGGCGGCGGCGAAGAGCACTATCGGAACGAACACCGCCCGATTTTAACGTGACTGGTCCCCTATCATGAAAAGGCAATGAAACGGCTCGCGATGTTGGCTGGCGCGGCGGTGGCGCTGATGGCCGCAGCGGTGTTGGCCTTGCCTCTGCTGGTGAATACCGAGCGGTTCCGCCCCACCGTGGAAGCGCAGTTGCGCAAGTCGTTGGGGCGGCCGGTGGAGTTGTGCAGGCTTTCGTTTCGCGTGTTGCCTTCGGTGGCGGTGCGCGCCGGGGGTTTGACGGTAGGTGAGGACTCCGCGTTTGCCTCCTCCGCCGGCCGTCCGTTTCTGAAAGCAACTTCGCTTGATGTGCGCGTGCCGCTGCTGCCGATTCTGCTGGGCCGCGAATTGACGGTTCAATCGCTGGTCATGGCGGGCGCTGAGGTGGAACTCATTCGCCGGGCGGGGAAGTGGAACTTCGCGTCGCTCGGCGGCTCGTCGAACGATCAGCAAGGCGGCGGCGCGCGGCTCGGCGAGTTGCAGTTGACGGCGCTACGCGTGGCGCGTACCGAGGAGCAACAGCCGCGCATCGAGTACCCCGCGGCGAACGTCACCGTGCGTGGCATCGCGCCGGGCGCGCCTGTAGACTTCACCGTGGACGCGCCGGTGTTGAACGTACGCGGCCGTGCCAGCTCCAAGGGCGACGTGGAGCAGGCCGTGGCGCTGCTTCGCGGCTTGCCCGCCGCGTGGCTGGATCTCGGCGTGGACGGCGAGATTACGGGTGACGCCGAGTGGAACGCGAAGACCGCAAAGGGCGCGCTGTCGTTACGCAACGGGCGGCGCGGCAAAGCGGAGTTCGGCGAGGTGACGGCGAAGTGTGCGGCAAGCCCGGACCGGCTGGATTCGCTCGATGTCTCCGTCGGCAAGTTGACCGCGCACGCCGCCGGACGCTTGCCGTCAGCGGCCGACGGGCCGCTCGATCTGCAGGTGGATGTGGCCCGCGCGCCCATCGGAGAACTTATGCGGCTCGGCGCGGCGTTTGGACAGGGTTTGCCGAAGGGCATGCAGGCCGATGGGTTTCTCGAAGCGAAGCTCCGGGTACAGGGTGGACGCAATGCGCCGCGCATCACCGGGCGGCTCGCTGCGTCGGCTTTGAACTTGAGTGGCGGTGAGATCAAGCAGCCGGTAAAGATGTCGGCGCTCGAAGTAGATCTGACGCCGGAGTCGATTCGCAGCCGGCCCATGGACGTACAGTGCGGCCCCACCAACCTGTCTGGCTATTTCTCGGTACGTGACTATGCGGCGGCGTGGCCCTTGCTCGAAAGCGCTTGGATGACGGAGGGCGCTGAG